>NZ_BAFS01000104.1 GCF_000308415.1 Nocardia asiatica NBRC 100129
CGGTGAGCGGCGCCGCCGAAATCGACTGTCCCACCGAATCACCCGCACAGCGGGCCGTCTGCCGCAGGACGGCGTCGGCGCACCATGTGCCGTACACGCGCCCGGAGCGGGGTCGGTCGGCACCGCGTCGTGGACCATGCTGACGACCGGCTCCGGCGTGCGCGAATATCGCGGAGTCCGATGGGCTGTCGTCGAATCGTGCATGGGGCGGCCTGTGTGGAGGGCGGCGGGCACCGTGCGACGCGGTGACGAGTGGCGGCGGGCTGCTGCCGTTGTCGACGGCCGGCATGGGGCGTGCCGCGGACGAGCCGACTCCGTTCGTTCCGGAAGCGCGGGCTTCGCCGGGGCGACGGACGGTGTTCGGCACGCCTGCCCGACAGCGGTTTCGGGCGGCCGGCGACCGGTTGGGGGAGCGCTCGGCGGGCGGCGTCGGGACCTTCCGGGCAGTCCCCGCCGAGCGGTGGCGTGGCGTTGAGCGAGCGGTCCGTCGTAGTCGGCGAGGCCGCGGTTCCGGTGCGGCTGCGGTCGCTGACCTGGACCGTGTTCGTGCCGATGGTGCTTTACGGCATCGGGTCCGGCGCGGCGGCGCCGATGTACGCGCTGCGCGCGCTGGACCTGGGGGCGTCGGCCGGACTGGCCGGAGTCGTCGTCGCGCTGTCCGGGTTGGGCATGGTGCTCACCGATCTACCTGCGGGACGGGTCGTCGCCAGGATCGGGGAACGCGGCGCGTTGGCGGTGGGCTCGGTGCTCGGGGCGGTAGGGGTGTTCGCGGCGATCGTCGCGCCGAATGTCGGAGTGCTCGCGCTGGGCATGCTGCTCAACGGCGCGGCGAGTGCGGTGTGGGGTCTGGCTCGCCAGTCCTACCTCGTGGCCGTGGTGGCCGTGGGTGATCTCGGACGCGCGATGTCGACGCTGGCCGGTGCGATGCGGCTGGGCTTCTTCTGCGGACCGTTCCTCGGTGCGGGCTCGGTGCACTCGCTCGGCCCGAACGGCGCGCTGTGGTTGCAGCTGGCGGCCACGCTGATCGCCGGCGCGGCCATGGCGGCGATCCGATCGCCCGACGCGACAGCCGGCGCGGGCGCGCGGCGTTCGCTGAGCGCGGTGGTGGTCGAGCACCGCAGAATCCTGGGCACGCTCGGCCTGGCGGCGCTGCTGGTCGGCGCGGCACGCGCGTCGCGGCTGGCGCTGCTGCCACTGTGGGCGGCGTACATCGGGTTGAGCGCGTCGGCGACCAGCGTGGTGTTCGGTGTGGCCGGAGCGGTGGACGTGCTGCTGTCGTATCCGGCGGGAGTGTGGCTGGACCGCTACGGCAGGCGGGCTACCGGCGTGCCGTCGATGATCCTGTTCGCCGCCGGTTTCGGCGCGCTGCCGTGGACCTCTTCGCTGCTCGGTCTCGGCTGCGCGGCCGTGCTGCTCGGGCTCGCCAACGGAATGAGCAACGGGCTGATCATGACGGTCGGCGCCGATGTCGCACCCGACGGGCAGCGCGCGGAGTTCCTCGGCGCCTGGCGGCTCACCCATGACATCGGCATGTTCGCCGGTCCAGTGGCGGTCGGCGCGATCAGCGCCCTCACCGTGCTCGGCGGGGCGGCTGTCGCGCTCGCGCTCACCGCCGCGGTGGGCGCGTACACGATGCACCGCTGGTTCCCAGGGCCGGTGCGACCTACGCCGCAATCGCGTGGAGTCACCGAATAGTCGGCGACGGGCCGCTCGCCGCCGCGCGCGGATCGGCCGCAGCACTCGTCGCGTCGATACGGTGTCCGGCAGCGGAGCCGGTCAGCGGACGCGGGTGCCCAGCAGGTGGCGCACGCCCGCGACGAACAGTTGCAGACCGAAGTCGAATCGGGCGGTGGGGTCCGGGGTTTCGGTCAGCGGCGACGCGTCGTCGGGCAGGGCGCCCGCCGAATCCATCTGCATCCTGGACTGTTCGTCCACGGTCTCGCCGAGGACGTAGTAGAGCAGCGTGAACGCCGTCAGTTCGGCCTCCTGGCGCGGCATGCCCGCGCGAATCGCCGCGCTCACCAGACGCTCCCGGCCTTTGCTCGTGGTCAGCCGCGAAGCGTAGGTGGCCGAGACCAACTCGGCGCCGTCGCGATAGGCCAGCAGGCAGTCGCGCAGCCGGTGGGCCAATTCGGTGATCTGGCCGGACCATTCCTCGGCCTCGATCGGGTCCTCCATGGGCGCGAGGATCTTGTCCGCCACCGCGCCCAGCAGCGCCTGCTTGTTGGGGAAGTGCCAGTACAACGCGCCGGGCTGGACTTGGAGCGAGCCGGCCAGCCTGCGCATGGTGAGGTCGGCCAGGCCGTATCGGTCCAGAATCGCGATGGCGCCGTCGACCACGTCCGCACGGTGCAGCTGCACTCGATGTCCTTCCCGTCGTGCTTTGACTCACTCCTACCGCTACCCTAGCCTGAACACCGTTCAAGTTGCACGGCCACCTCGGCCGGAAGAAGGGATTCGCGCAGTGACCCAGGCACCGGTAGACACCGGCATTCTGTCGATCGCCCGCGAGCAGGTGCTCGAGCGCGGCGAGGGGCTCAACCAGGAACAGACCCTCGAGGTGCTACGCCTCGGCGACGACCGGCTGGAGGAGCTGCTCGCCCTGGCGCACGAGGTGCGCATGAAGTGGTGCGGCCCCGAAGTCGAGGTCGAGGGCATCATCAGCCTCAAAACCGGTGGCTGCCCCGAGGACTGCCACTTCTGCTCCCAGTCGGGCCTGTTCCAATCCCCCGTGCGCGCCGCGTGGCTGGACATCCCGAGCCTGGTCGAGGCCGCCAAGCAGACCGCGAAGACCGGCGCCACCGAGTTCTGCATCGTGGCCGCCGTACGCGGTCCGGACGAGCGCCTGATGGCCCAGGTGGCCGCGGGCGTCGAGGCGATCCGCAACGAGGTGGACATCCAGGTCGCCTGTTCGCTGGGCATGCTCACCCAGGAGCAGGTCGACCAGCTGGCCGCCATGGGCGTGCACCGCTACAACCACAACCTGGAGACCTCCCGCTCCTACTTCCCGAACGTGGTCACCACGCACACCTGGGAAGAGCGCTGGGACACCCTGCGCATGGTCCGCGAAGCGGGCATGGAGGTGTGCTGCGGCGGCATCCTCGGCATGGGCGAGACGCTGGAGCAGCGCGCCGAGTTCGCGGCGAACCTGGCCGAACTGGAGCCCGACGAGGTTCCGCTGAACTTCCTCAACCCGCGGCCGGGCACCCCGTTCGGCGACCTCGAGGTGCTGCCCGCCGCCGACGCGTTGCGCGCCGTCGCCGCGTTCCGGCTCGCGCTGCCGCGCACCATGCTGCGTTTCGCGGGCGGCCGCGAGATCACGCTGGGTGATCTCGGCGCCAAGCAGGGCATCCTGGGCGGTATCAACGCCGTCATCGTCGGCAACTACCTGACCACCCTGGGCCGCCCGGCCGAACAGGACCTGGATCTGCTGGGCGAACTGAAGATGCCGATCAAGGCGCTCAACGAAACACTCTGACCGGCTCGGTTGCGACAATGAGGCAGGCGAGCATGAGTACTGTCATGAACATGGACGAGCGCTACAACCCGTTCACCGGCAAGCGAATCGTGCCCGGCCTCGACGACGCGGTCCCCGCCGCCGCCGCGCTGGGCCTGGAGCCGCCGCGCTTCTGCGAACAGTGCGGCCGCCGCATGATCGTGCAGGTGAGTCCGGACGGTTGGTGGGCCAAGTGCTCCCGGCACGGCGTCATCGACTCGGCCGAACTGGAGCGCCGCTAGTGGCGTCGACGTCTCGGGACGAGTTGCGAGCGGTCGCGCTGGCCGCCGTCGCAGTTGTGGTGGTCAGCGCGATCGCCGGCGCCGGATGGGGCCTGCTCGCGCCGACCGAACGGCTGCTGGTGGTCGAGCAGGGGCGCGGTGTCGCGTTGACCGGTGAGAGCGCGCATCAGTTCGACGCGCTGGCGTTGTTCGCGCTCGTCGGGGCGGTGCTCGGTCTGCTCTCGGCACTGGCCGTATGGCGGTGGCGGTCGGCGCGGGGGCCACTGCTGCAACTCGGCCTGCTGATCGGCTCCGGCGTGGGAGCGGTGGTGATGGCGGGCGTGGGAGAGCAGGTCGCCGCATGGCTGCATCCGCGCCCGCACGATCCGCCGGTCGGACAGATCGTCGCCTTGCCGATCGAGCTGGGCAGTTCGCTCGCGCTGATCGTGCAGCCGCTGATCGCCTCGTTCGTCATGCTGTTCCTCGCCGCGCTCAGTACTTCGGAGGATCTCGGCAGCGGCCGCCGCGCCGCCCGGCGCGACGAAGGAGCGTTCGACGCCTACGCGCCGTACGGTGCGGCTGCGAGCGGGGGAGAGCTGCCCTATCGTGGCTACGAGCCTGCCGCGGAAGGGTATTCGGTGCCCGAGTACCCGCCACGGCGCTGACGCGCCGCCGTGTCCGTAAGGCATCCCGAACCACCCTGTGGTCGGGAAACGCGTAGCGCGGGAAGGAATGGGACGTGGCCTTTGTGAGTGGCGGTCCGGTCGTCGAAGGACTCGACGCCAGGTTCTGGCGGGTGACCGAACCGCTCGTCTATCGCGGCGCCACCGAGGAGTTCGTGGTTCCCGCCGGTTTCCGTACCGATTTCGCCTCGGTGCCCCGCGCACTGATCTGGCTGGTACCGCGTTACGGCGTCTACACCCGCGCCGCGATCCTGCACGATTACCTGCTCGGCTCGAAAGTGGTGAGCGTCGCCGACGCCGACGGCATCTTCCGCCGCAGCCTGCACGAACTCGGGGTCTCCCTGCCACGGCGCTGGATGATGTGGGCCGCCGTGCGCGCGGCCCATCAGTTGCGCGGCGCGAGCACGGGCGAGATGGCCCTGTTCGTCGTCGTCGCCGTACCCTCGGTCCTCTTCCTGGCCGTCCCCGTCACCGTGGTGACGGCGTTCCTGGTGCTGTTCTGGCTGGTGGAACTGGTCTTCTGGGCCGGATCGCGAGTGGCGCGGCGAACCGAGGCCCCGCCGCCCGGCCCGCAGATGAAAACCGCCTGACCGGTCCGGCGGTGCCGCTCCGTTGATTCCGATTTCCCGGCGGCGATCGGCGACGTAGCGTTCGGGTATGGCGGAGCTGGTTCTGGGGCCGGTGTTGCGGCACGTCGACGCGACTTCGGCGACCGTCTGGGTGGAAACCGACGGCGCGTGCGAGGTGGACGTTCTGGGACGGCTCGCGCGCACGTTCCAGGTGGGGGAACAGCACTTCGCGCTGGTCTCGATCGACGGACTGGAACCCGGCGCGTCGATTCCCTACCAGGTACGGCTGGACGGGACGCCCGTGTGGCCGGAGCCGGGATCGGATCTGCCGCCCTGCCGGATTCGCACGCGGACCGTCGAGAAGATCCTGTTCGGGTCGTGCCGGGCGGCCAAGGCCACGCCCGGCGTGCTGGACGCCGACAAGCTGGGGGTGGATGCGCTGGACGCGTACGCCCTGCGCATGATGCGCGCACCCGAGCGGGAATGGCCGGACGCGCTGCTGCTGCTCGGTGACCAGGTCTACGCCGACGAGCCGACGCCGCGGATGGCGCAGTGGCTGGCGCGACGGCGCGGCGCGCAGGAACCGCGCGGCGAAGTCGTGTCCTTCCGCGAGTACGCCGAGCTCTACCACGAGTCCTGGGCGGACCCGGAGATCCGCTGGCTGATGTCGACCGTGCCCACGTCGATGATCTTCGACGACCACGATGTGCGCGACGACTGGAACACCTCGCGCGCCTGGCGCGAGCAGATGGCGGCCCGGCCGTGGTGGCGCGGGCGCATCCGCGCCGGGCTCGCGTCCTACTGGGTGTACCAGCACATCGGCAATCTCGGTCCGGACGAGCTGGCCCGCGACCCGCTCTACCGTCAGGTCACCGAGGCGGGCGAGGACGTGCGGGAACTGCTGGAGGATTTCGCCGAGCAGGCCGACAAGGAGGTCGACGGCCGCAAACCCGCCCGCTGGAGCTACCGCCGCGACTTCGGCCGGATCCGGCTGCTGGTGATCGACACCCGCGGCGGCCGAATCCTGGACGGGCAGCGGCTGATGGTCGGGCCGGAGGAATTCGACTGGATCGAGCGCAACGCCGAGGGCGATTTCGACCACCTGCTGATCGGATCGTCGCTGCCGTGGCTGATGCCGCCCGCGCTGAGCCACTTCCAATCGCTCAACGAGCGCGCGGCGGATCTGCCGGGATGGCGCGGTCGGCTCGGCGAGAAGGTCAGGCAGGCAGCGGATCTGGAGCACTGGCCCGCGTTCCGCGCGTCCTTCGAACGGTTGGCGCGGCTGATCCACCGGCTGGGCAGCGCGCCCGGCGCGCCCGGCACGATCTGCGTGCTCTCCGGGGACGTGCACCACAGCTACGTCGCGCACGCCACCTACTCGCGGCCGACGAAATCGCAAGTGCTGCAACTGGTGTGCTCGCCGGTGCACAACGAACCGCCGAAGATGTTCCATCCGGCGTTCGCGTTGTCATGGGCCGCGCCGGTCGCTTCGGCGCTGCGGTGGCTCGCGGATCGGCGAGGAATCTCCCCCGACCCGGTTCGATGGCGCAAGATCAGCGGCCCGCATTTCGGCAACTCGATAGCTTCCCTCGTGGTCCGGGGCCGCTCCGCCCGGTTCCAGCTGGAGACCGCACGCCCGGGAGAGGGGCTGGTCGAGGTAGCCGATCTGGAACTCGACGGACAACCGTGACCCGCCAGGACACGCAAAAGCCCCGCACCGTTATGGTGCGGGGCTCCTACCTGACTACGTCGATCAGATCGCGCGGACGTCCTGGGCCTGCGGGCCCTTCTGTCCTTGGCCGATCTCGAACTCCACGCGCTGCCCCTCTTCAAGGGACTTGAATCCCGAGCCGGACACGGCGGAGTAATGAACGAAGACGTCGGCGCCGCCACCGTCTTGCGCGATGAAGCCGAAGCCCTTTTCGCTGTTAAACCACTTCACACTGCCTTGAGCCATTGCTTACTTCAATCTTTTCTGTAGATGAGCCAGGTCGAATCACATTGATAACCCGATCTCAGTAGTCCACCCTGCCATGGATCGGCCCGCGCCGATACCGCCGGGCCCGGTTTGTGAGCGAACCGACAACGAGCGGGGTCCGCCGATCACGCAGCGTGACCCGCTCGATTCGGCCGATTCCTCGGCTCCGAAAACAAGTGGAGGACCAGGTGGTAGCGCGGATATGGTGGGCGGCCGAAGCAGCCGGCAACGCGCCGAAAGGAGGCCGGGCGATGAATCGACGTCCAGTGGTCGAGACGCCACCCGCCGAGCGGGAGCGCGCGGATCTGGCGGCTTGGCGGCGGCGAGATGCCTTGCGGCGCAGCAACGCCGCGCGTCCGATAGCGAGCAAGCGGCAGTATCGGCGCCGGTCCAAGCACTGCAAATCGGACACCTCCTCCTGAGCCTCCGGCCGCGGCCTGCGCGGCCCGGCAGCGTGGCGCGCCCACGGTCGGTCAGCTGCCACGCGCGGCAAACCGGCCCTGCGCCGAGGCCGCGGTTCAGGAAGGGCCGGGCGGGCGCAGCGCCGCGAACTCGTCGGTCACTCGCAGGCCGGAGTCGGTGAAGCGGTAGACCGCGGCCGGGCGGCCGCCCGCACGGCCAGGAGCGGCGGTGGCTCCGGTGGGCGTGATCACTTTGCGGCGGGAAAGCACGCGTTGGAGATTGGTCGTGTCGACGTCGTATCCAAGTGCGGCGCAGTAGATTTCGCGCAAAGTTGACATGGTGAACCGGTCCGGCGCGAGGGCGAAGGCGATATTGGTGTACGAGAGCTTCGCGGCCAGGCGGGTGCGCGCGTGGTCGACCACCGTGCGGTGATCGAAGGACATGTCCGGCAGCGCCGAGACCGGATGCCAGGCGGTGTCCGAGGGCAGCTGCGGGTCGGCGGTCAACGGCACCAGGCCGAGATAGGCCGAGGCGATGCGCCGCGGGCTCGGCACCCGGTCGGGGGCGCTGAACACCGAAAGTTGTTCCAGATGGCTCAGCTCGCGCACGTCCACCTTCTCGGCGAGCTGACGGCGCGCGGAGGTGTCGAGGTCCTCGTCGTCGCGCAGCCGTCCGCCGGGGAGTGACCAGGTGCCCTTCTGCGGGTCGAGCGCGCGTTCCCAAAGCAACACCGCCAGTTCGGTCCGCTGGTCGGGCGGGCAACGCCGCAGCATCCCTTCTGCCTGGTCTGCTTGGTCGTGACCTGCGCCGATAGCCTTCGGGAAGCGGCGAACCTGGAACACCGCGGTGAGCGATTCGTGGATGGTGCTACTATGGGCCACGTTTTCGATTATAAGTCGAAAACCTGGTTTGGTGCGAATCGGCGCGTGGCCGACCGCACGAGGAAGGGAGCCATCCATGGCGACGACGGGTGCGAAACTGGCGCCCCCGCTGATGGGGCAGGTGTTCGACGGGCCCTCCGGGTTCGCGGGTGTCGAGGCAACGCCGGAGTGGGCGCAGGAGGTCGAGCGACTGGCCCGGGAGCGCAACGCGACGATTCTGGCGCACAACTACCAGCTGCCCGCGATCCAGGACGTGGCCGACCACGTCGGCGACTCGCTGGCGCTGTCGCGGATCGCGGCCGAGGCGCCCGAGGACACCATCGTGTTCTGCGGCGTGCACTTCATGGCCGAGACCGCCAAGATCCTGAGCCCGGCGAAAACCGTGCTCATCCCGGATCAGCGGGCCGGATGCTCGCTCGCGGATTCGATCACGGCCGACGAACTGCGCGCCTGGAAGGCCGAGCATCCCGACGCGGTGGTCGTGTCCTACGTGAACACCACCGCCGAGGTGAAGGCGCTCACCGACATCTGCTGCACCTCGTCCAACGCGGTCGACGTGGTGGCCTCGATCGACCCGGACCGCGAGGTGCTGTTCCTGCCGGACCAGTTCCTCGGCGCGCACGTCAAGCGGGTCACCGGCCGGGCGAACATGCACATCTGGGCGGGTGAGTGCCACGTGCACGCGGGCATCAACGGCGACGAGCTGACCGAGCAGGCGCGCACGCACCCCGACGCGGAGCTGTTCGTGCACCCCGAGTGCGGCTGCGCCACCTCGGCGCTGTACCTGGCGGGCGAGGGCGCGTTCCCCGCCGACCGGGTGCACATCCTGTCGACCGGCGGCATGATCGACGCGGCCAAGGCGGCGAAGTCGAACCAGGTGCTGGTGGCCACCGAGGTCGGCATGCTGCACCAGTTGCGCAAGGCCGCCCCCGGCATCGACTTCCAGGCCGTCAACGACCGGGCGTCGTGCAAGTACATGAAGATGATCACCCCGGCGGCGCTGCTGCGCTGCCTGGTCGAAGGCCGCGACGAAGTACATGTCGATCCGGAAACCGCCGCACTCGGCCGTAATTCGGTGCAGCGGATGATCGCGATCGGCAACCCCGGCGGCGGTGAATGAGTTCGACCCCGATGGGTCGGCCTCCGGCGGAGCGCGGTGTCAGCAGCGGGAGCGCTGAACACCGCGCTCGCGCGGGAGCGCCGACGCCGATCGCGAGACAGAGAGGCGCGGGCCGATGACGGTTTCGATCGACTGGGAGGCCGAGGCCGACCTGGTCGTGATCGGCGGCGGCGTCGCGGGACTGACCGCGGCGCGCACCGCGTCGCTGCACGGTCTTCGAGTGCTCACGCTCAGCAAAGGCGGGCCCACCGACACCTCCACCCAGTACGCCCAAGGCGGCATCGCCGTGGTGGCGCCGCACGGGGACTCGGTGCAATCGCACGTGCACGACACGGTGGAGGCGGGCGCGGGACTGTGCGACGTGGCGGCCGTGCGCTCCATCGTCGAGGGCGGGCAGGCCGCGGTGACCGCGCTGACCGACCTGGGCGCGGTGTTCGACCTCGGCCGCGACGGCCAGATCTCGCGGACCCGCGAGGGCGGGCACAGCACCCGCCGGATCATCCACGCCGGTGGCGACGCCACGGGCGCGGAGGTGCAGCGAGCGCTGAACGAGGCCGGTCTGCCGGTGCTGTTCGGCGCCGCGGCCGGTGAGATCGTCACCGGGCCGAACGGTGTGCGGGGCGTGGTCGCGGTGTCGGACCAGGGATTCGGCGTAGTGCACGCGCCCGCCGTACTCCTGGCCACCGGTGGGCTGGGACAGTTGTACGCGCTGAGCACCAATCCGCCGGGCGCCACCGCCGACGGGGCCGCGCTCGGACTGTGGGCGGGAGCGGCCGTCGCCGATCTCGAGTTCGTGCAGTTCCACCCGACCGTGCTCTACACCCCGGGCGGAGTCGGGCGCAGGCCGCTGATCAGCGAAGCGGTGCGCGGCGAAGGCGCGACGCTGGTGGACACCGCGGGCGATCCGGTGACCGAGGGAGTGCATCCGCGCGGCGACCTCGCACCTCGTGACGTGGTCTCCCGTGCCATCGCCGCGCGCATGCGGGCGCTCGGCGCCGAGCACGTCTACCTCGACGCACGCTCGATCGACGGTTTCCCGCAACGGTTTCCGACGATCACCGCCTCGTGTCTGGCGGCGGGCATCGACCCGCGCACGGATCTGATCCCGGTCGCGCCGGCCGCGCACTACCAGTGCGGGGGCGTGGTCACCGACACCCACGGCCGCACCGGAGTGCCCGGCTTGTACGCGGCCGGTGAGGTCGCGCGCACGGGTCTGCACGGGGCGAACCGGCTGGCCTCCAACAGCTTGCTGGAGGGACTGGTGGTCGGCGAGCGGGCCGGGGCCGCCGCTGCCGAGCGGCTCGGTGAGCGGGCCGGTGTGCACGAGATTCCCGCTCGTTTCGCCGAATACGCCTCCCGTGGCGTAGTGCAGGGCCTCATGACGACGCACGCGTCGGTGGTGCGCGACCGCGCCGGTCTGGCCGAAGCGCTCAAACGGCTCGACGACGTGGTCATCCGGCGCGACACGCGGACCGCCGCCGCACACCCGATCGCCGGAATCGAGGACGCCGCGTTGACCCTCGCGGCACGCGCCCTGCTGCTGGCCGCGCTCGCCCGCACCGAGAGCCGCGGCTGTCACACCCGGTCGGATCACCCGCGGGCCGTGCCCGAACTCCGCCACAGCCTCCCGATCCGGCTGAACGACGACGGCGTCCCCGAGTGCGCCCCCATTTCCTGACCACAGCCGCCGAGCCGGACCGGCGTCCACCGGCCCCGCTCGGCGAGAGAGGAACACTTCGATGGCTTTGGACGCCGCCCTGGATCGCGACGAGGTGCTGCGGCTCATCCGCGCGGCGCTGGACGAGGACCTGCGTTACGGCCCGGACGTCACCACGACGGCCACCGTGCCCGCCGACGCGGTGATCAAGGCGTCGGTGGTCTCCCGGGAGCCGGGCACCGTCGCCGGACTCGACGCCGGATTGCTGGTGCTCGACGAGGTGATCGGCGCGAGCGGCTACGAGGTCACCGATCGGGTGGCCGACGGCACCCGGGTGTCGCCGGGGCAGTCCGTGCTGAGCCTGATCGCGCCGACCAGGGGCCTGCTCACCGCGGAACGCACCATGCTCAACCTGGTGTGCCACCTGTCCGGCATCGCCACCGCGACCGCCGCCTGGGTGGACGCCGTCGCGGGCACCGACTGCCGCGTCCGGGACAGTCGCAAGACGCTGCCCGGACTGCGCGCGCTGCAGAAATACGCCGTGCGCGTCGGCGGCGGTGTCAACCACCGCATGGGCCTCGGTGACGCCGCGCTGATCAAGGACAACCATGTGGTCGCCGCGGGGTCTGTGGTCGAGGCGCTGCGCGCGGTCCGCGCCGCCGCTCCCGACATCGCCTGCGAGGTCGAGGTCGACAGCCTCGAACAACTCGACGCCGTGCTCGCCGAGAACGTGGAACTCGTGCTGCTGGACAATTTCCCGCTCTGGCAGACGCAGGCGGCCGTGCAGCGCCGCAACGCCGCGTCCCCGCGCACGAAACTGGAGTCCTCCGGCGGCCTGAGCCTCGCCGCCGCCGCCGACTACGCCCGCACCGGCGTCGACTACCTCGCGGTGGGCGCCCTCACCCACTCCGTTCGGGTCCTCGACCTCGGACTGGACATGTAGTCAGCCGGCCCGCACCATCGTGCGCTGGTGCACCCGTCGGCCGCGGTAGCGCAGGCCGGGAACCAGGGGCTCGGCGCCGTGGGCGGTGAAGCCCATGCGCTCGAAGAAACGGACCGCGCGGACGTTCTCGACCAGTGTCTGCAAGTGGCAGCCGGGTGATCCGGCTTCGGCCAGCCGCTCGAACCAGCGGACCATCAGCCGGTCGGCGGCCCCGGTGCCCCTGGCTTCCGGCGCGACATTGATATGCAGATGGCTCGGCCAGCGTTCGTCGCGGAAATCGCCCGCCAGCGGGGCCCGGCGGATCGCCGCACCGGCGGCGTCGGCGATGCTGCGTGCGAAGAACCCGGCCGAGGCGCGGCGAAACACCAAGCGATAGCGGCGGATCGCCCGATCGATGCGCTCGCTCTCGCCGGGAAATGCCGCGCTGTCCACACAGCCCGTCAGATATCCGACCAGCTCACCCCCGGCCTCCGCGACGAACAGCGAATCCGGTTCCAGATCCATGTACGGCTCCAGATAGACAGCCGCCTCGGACTCCGCATGCCCCCACAGCGACTCCGTCGGCGAACCCGCCCCGGCCCGGACGAACAACTCGCGCAGAGCAGCTCGGTCCTCTTCGGCGAACCCGCGAATCCCCATAACTCTCCTGGTGTGGACCGGGCTGGCTCACGGCCTTTGTTTCTCTGGCGTGCAACAATCTTCAGCAGGATCGCCACGCTCCCGCCGGGGTATACGCTCTCACTCGGCAGGCATGGTGTCGAGTCTGCCCTTCACACCCCGCTGCCGGTAGGTGTTGCTATGGTGCCGACCTCGTCGTCCGCTCGGCCATGCCGCACCAGGACGCGGAACGCACAGTATCGGTGCTCCGACCATCGAAGTGATCTGCGCCGTATGTCGTTCTCTCGACACGATTTCCGCCCCTGACGCGCGCCGCTGATTCAGACTGAAGTGTCGGCTCGGTGACGGACTCGAACCATCCGGGCCCGATCTCGCTTCGCTACGTCGGCTCGACACATTCCGGGGATGACCATGCTGCGGATGCACGACTTCCTCGGCTCTGCGGCCGGTGACGCACAACCGGTGGGATGGAACGCCCGCCGTCGAACTGCCGAGTGCGACGGCGGCCGATATGAGCCAGGTAGAAGGGGGAACAGATGTTGGGACAGATTCTCGCGAACGGTTTCGCGCGAGTACGCCTGAGCCAGGCCGAGGCAACGCAGCTGGCGACGTTGTACGCCGAGGCGATGACATTCTTCGATGCCGGACCGGACGCCAATTGTCGGTACAGCAATGCCCGGCTGTCGAACGGATACCGGCCGCCGGGATCTTCGTACAATAATTTCGATCCGATCGACGGGGTGGATCTGAACGACTCGTTCCTGTATTGGAATCCCGGAGCCGCGCGCGGAATTCCCGGCCACGAGCGCATTCTGCCCTTTCTGCGAGCGCTCGAAGCCTACCGCGCCGGGGCGCTGTATCGAGTCGTGAACGCCCTCATGGCCGACCTGGCGCGCCGCTACGACTATCGGCGCCGCTTGCCCTTCATGAAAGCCTCTGTCTTGCAGATCAATTCGTATGACACGCTCAGCGATCGGGAATTCCTGCAGACAACCCATGAGGACGGCACCCTGGCCACAGTCATCTGGACGTGCGGACCGGGTCTGGAAGTGATCGCCGGCGACGATGCGGTTCGGGCCGACGTCGCCCGGGACGAGGTGCTCGTCATGCCCGGCGCGATATTGAGCGCGATGACGGGCGGCGACATCCGACCGCTCTATCACCGGGTGCGCAATTTCGGCGCCGAAAGCCTCGATCGCAAGTCCATCATGTACTTCAGCTGCCCCGATGTGGACAGCGGCCCGATCCCGCCCTATGTCGTCGACGAGTCGAACCCCGGCGTCGATATCGGCGAACTGATCCGAACAGCCACGGACGCCTTCGGTTTACCGTCCGACTTCATCGTCGATCATTGAGTGATACGCGCACCACGCGCCTCTCGCGGTCGATGTGCATTTCGCGTCGCGCGAGGTGCGGGGCGTTGAACGCACGTCGGTCAGGCGGTGAGTTCGCGTTCCAGCGGTGTGCGGAATCGGGGGACGGCGCGGACCTCGCCGAACCATTCGGCGGTTCGCTGCGCTTGCGCGGTGATCAGCGCTTCGGCGTCCGCGCCCACGTCTTCGAGCAGGCGGTAGACGATCTCGCCGTCCTTGCGCTGAGCCCAGCCGCCGACGATCCGTCCGTCCCACCAGACGGTGGGACCGATATTGCCGTTGCGATCGAACAGCTTCGGGGCGTGCGGGCCGAGGTACCACTCACGGGCCTGCCAGCCCATCGGCGTCGGGTCGAGGGCGGGGAGCAAGGCCGCCCACGGCTCCGGGGCGGCGACCGGCTCCACGTCGTCGGCCAGCAGCACACCGGTCACGCCGTTCAGGTCGACCTCGACCAGATCGAGCGCGCCGAGCGCCGCGCGCACTTCGCCGAGCGTCCAGCCGGTCCACCACTTCACGTCGGACACCGGCGCGGGACCGAAGGCGCGCAACCAGTGGCGGACCAGCTCGGCGCGGGCTTCGTCGGCGGGAAGGGCGGCGAGTCCGCCGGGCAACCACGATTCGATCGGCGACCAGGTGTACTGGCTGCTGGCCCAGCTGCCGTTGGGCCGCCCGCGCACGATGCGGCCTTCGCAACCGAGCGTCACCAGTACCCAGGTGGTGATGTTCGTCGGCTTCGAATACGCCTTGTCCGGAGCGGTGTTCACCTGGGTGCGCAAGCGGGGGACGTCCTTGCTCAGCTGCGCGCCGGTCGCCGCGCCACGCGCCAGCAGCGCTTTGTGGGTCTCCGCTTCCACCTCGGCCCACCAGCCCGGCGTGTCACCGTCGCCGATGCCGGCCTGCGCCAGATATTTGCCATAGGTACGCCGTTGCTTGTGCGCCAGAGCGTCCGCGCAGGAGGCTTGCAGCACCGGCACCAGCTCGACCGGCACGACGAACATGGTGCGGCGCATGGCGAGCATCCGCAGCAGCGAACGGTCCTGGTAGAGCGCCTGTTCGACGTCCGAGGGGCGCAGGCCGTCGGCGCGAGCGGCGACCGAGAGGAAGACGGTCGCCGGATCGGTCGCGTGCAGGGCCACCATCGAGCGGGCGATGTCGGCGACCCGCCCGGCCCGCTCCGGTGCGGCCAAGCGGTGCCGTACCGCGAGCCGAGCGCGCCGCTCGGCGGCATCAATCGAACGCATAGGCGAATCGTAGCGTTCGCGGCCGGAACTCAGAGGCCGAAGCGCTCCGGCGCCAAACGCAGCGTCCGGCAGGCGTCACGGACGGCCTCGACCGCCGCAGGCCCGCACACGCCGGACGCGCTGCCGGTCAGGATGCCGATCCGGATCACCGCATCCGCTTCCACCGGCTTGCCCCCGGCCTTGGCGATCTGCCGCAGTACGTGCGCGCAGCCGCGCACCGGGTGGTTCGCCAGCCGATTGCAGTTGTCCTCGAACAGCGCGCGCAGATCGTCGACCGGGAAGTTCCGCAGGACCGGGTCGGTGGTGACGAGTTCGGCGACGGCGGCGCGGTCACCCGCCTCGGTGGCGCCGTCGCCCATGGCGACCAGCGCGCACAGGGCGACGGCCGCGTCGCGGAAAGAGCCGCCGCGCAGAGCGTTGCGCTCGGCCAGCAATTGGGCGCGCCACGTCACGGCGTTCTCCGCCAGCGTGCTGATCAGGGTCGCGTCGGGGGTGCGGCGGGGTGCGTAGGCCATGGCGAACTCCATGAGAAGAC
>NZ_BAFS01000103.1 GCF_000308415.1 Nocardia asiatica NBRC 100129
AGACCAGCGCCACCGCCCTGAAGCTCGCGGTGGCGCCGGGCAGATCGGTGCCGAAGCTGACGGATCTGAAGGGCAAGAAGATCGCCTACGCCGAGGGCACGGCCCAGCAGGCGGCCGTGCTGCGCGCCATCGACAAAGCCGGGCTCACCACCTCCGACGTGCAGCTGATCCGGCTGCAACTGGCCGAGTTCCTCGACGCCGTTCGCACCGGCCAGGTCGATGTGGCGCCGCTGATCGAACCGAACGTCACCCGGTTGCTGCGCACGCCGGGCACCTCGGTGGTGCCGGACGCCGAGACCGCGGGGATCTACGGCGGCCTGGCCTACCTCTACGCCCGCCGCGCCGTGGTGCAGGACCCGGCCAAGGCCGCGGCCACCCGCGCGTTGGTCGGCGCGTTCGTCCGGGCCTACCAGTGGGCCAACACCCACCCGGAGGAGTGGGCGCGCCGGTACTACGTGGAGAACCAGAAGGTCAGCGCCGACGACGCGAAGCGCATCGTGGAGTCGCTGGGCGCCTACGTCTTCCCGCGTCTGGACCAGCAGCTGGTCGACCGTCAGCAGGCCACCATCGACGCCATCGCCAAGGCGGGCGAACTGCCGAAGAAGGTGCAGGCGGCCGACGGCTTCGACCTGCGCTTCGACGCCGCGGTCACCGAGGCCGTCACCGCGAGCGGCGCCTCGTTCGAGCCGAAGGCACGCTGATGGCTACTCTCGACGCCGCGGTGCTGCGCCGCATCGGCCTCGGCCGATCCACGGCGGAACCGGAACTGGCCGAGCGCAGACCGGCCCCGCGGCGCCTGGGGCCGGGCCGCCCGATCCCGTTCGGCATCGCGCTCGGGCCGACGTTGCTGATCGCCGCGTGGGTGGCCGGGTCGGCCTCGGGCACCCTCGACCCGGAAACCTTGCCCGCGCCCTGGACGGTCGCCGAGACCGCCGGTGACCTGCTCGCCGACGGCCGATTGCAGAGCAACCTGCTGACCTCGGTGCGGCGCGCCGCGATCGGGCTCGGGCTCGGTGTCGCGATCGGCCTGGTGCTCGCGCTGCTGGCCGGGCTGAGCCGGGTCGGAGAAGCACTGGTGGACGGGCCGATCCAGATCAAGCGCGCCATTCCGACACTCGCGCTGATCCCGCTGTTCATCGTGTGGTTCGGCATCGGCGAGGAGATGAAGCTGCTGGTGATCACCACCAGCGTGGCCGTCCCGATCTACTTGAACACGCACGCGCACCTGCGCAGCGTGGACGCCAGATACGTGGAGCTCGCCCAGACGGTCGGACTGTCCCGGTGGGGATTCGTCCGGCGGATCGCGCTGCCCGGCTCGCTGCCCGGCTTCTGCACCGGCCTGCGGCTGGCGGTCACCATCTCGTGGCTGGCTCTGGTCGTGGTGGAACAGGTCAACGCCACCAGCGGCATCGGTTATCTGATGACCCAGGCCCGCACCTACGGCCAGATCGACATCATCGTGGTCGGCCTGGTGATCTACGGCTTGCTCGGCCTGTTCGGCGACATCCTGGTGCGCGCGGCGGAAAGGAGGGCGCTGTCATGGCGGCAGACACTGGGGGACTGAACGTCGTCCGCGTCCGGCGGCTGCGCCGCGGCTTCGGCGACCGGGTCGTGCTGCGCGACCTCGACCTCGACATCGCCCGCGGCGAGTTCGTCGCCCTGCTCGGCCGCAGCGGTTCGGGCAAGAGCACGCTGCTGCGCGCGCTGGCCGAATTGGACTACGACGTGCCAGGATCCGGTGAGCTGAGCGTGCCTGCCGAGCGTTCGGTGGTGTTCCAGGACTCCCGGCTGCTGCCCTGGATGCGCGTGCTGGACAACGTGATTCTCGGCCTCGGCGGTTCGGACGCGGCCGGTCGCGGGCGCGCGGCGCTGGCCGAGGTCGGGCTCGCCGGACGGGAGCGAGCCTGGCCCAAGGAGCTTTCCGGCGGCGAGCAACAACGGGTGGCCCTGGCGCGTTCACTGGTCCGCGAGCCCGAACTGCTGCTGGCGGACGAACCGTTCGGCGCGCTGGACGCGTTGACCCGGATCAAGATGCACGCGCTGCTGGAGGCCCTGTGCGCGAAGCACCGGCCCGCCGTCCTGCTGGTGACCCACGACGTGGACGAGGCGGTGCTGCTCGCCGACCGCGTCCTGGTGCTCGACGACGGGCGCGTCGCGGTGGACCAGCGCATCGACCTGGAACGCCCCCGCCGCCATGGCGACCCCGCGCTCCTGCGGCACCGATCCCTGCTGCTGGCCAGCCTGGGCGTCGACGTCGCGGACGCACTCACCGACGAGAAGAAAGCCTCATGACCGCACCGCGTCAACTCAGTCTCAACGCCTTCATCTACCCCTCCGGCCACCACGAGGCCGCCTGGCGGCATCCCTGGAGCAGTCCCGAGCGGATCTACGACGTCGCCTACTACCAGGAGATCGGCCGCACCGCCGAAGCCGCGAAGCTGGACGCGGTGTTCTTCGCCGACGGCCCGGCCCTGCGCACCAACGTCGAGCACAACGCGGCCTCCGGCCTGGAGCCGATCACCCTGCTCACCGCGATCGCGACGGCGACGACGCATCTCGGCCTCATCGCCACCGCGTCGACCACCTACTACGAGCCCTACAACCTGGCCAGGCTGTTCTCCACGCTGGACCACATCTCCGGCGGCCGCGCGGGCTGGAACATCGTCACCACCGGCACCGATCTCGCCGCGGCGAACTTCGGCCTGGACAAGCATCCCGACCACGCCGAACGGTACGCGCGGGCGCGGGAATTCGTCGACGCCGTGATCGCGCTGTGGGACAGCTGGGAGGACGACGCCATCGTCCTGGACCGGTCCTCGGGCGTGTACGCCGACCCGGAGAAGATCCACCGGATCGACTTCGCGGGCGAGTACCTGCGGGTGCGCGGACCGTTCAACGCGCCGCGCACGCCGCAGGGCTACCCGGTGCTGGTGCAGGCGGGCGCGTCGAACGACGGCCGGGCTTTCGCGGGCGAGTACGCCGAGGCGATCTTCACCGCGCATCAGCGGCTGCGCGACGCGCAGGCGTTCTACGCCGACATCAAGCAGCGGGCCCGCGGCTTCGGACGCGACCCCGAGCACGTCAAGATCCTGCCCGGGATCAGCCCGTTCATCGCCGACACCGAGGCGGCGGCCAAGCGGCTGGAACGGGAATTCAACGAACTCACCGTGCCGGAATACGGATTGGCCCAGCTGGAGGGCATCGTCGGCATCAGCCTGCGGCACCTGCCGCTGGACGAGCCGATCCCGGTCGAACTGTTCGACGCGGCAGGCGATGTCACCGACAACGGACAGAGCCGGTTGCAGGTGGTCGCGGGCATCGTGCGGCGGGAACGCCCCACCGTGCGCGGTCTGTTGCACCGCCTCGCCGGTGCGCGCGGGCACCGCGTGTTCGCCGGAACCCCCGAGCAGGTCGCCGACACCATCGAGGAATGGTTCCGCGGCGGCGCCGCCGACGGCTTCAACGTGATGCCGCCGTACTACCCGGGCGGACTGGAGGTCTTCGCCGAGACGGTCGTCCCGATCTTGCAGGAGCGCGGCTTGTTCCGCACCGAGTACACCGGG
>NZ_BAFS01000102.1 GCF_000308415.1 Nocardia asiatica NBRC 100129
CCGCGCACTACGCGGTGTTCCGCTATCTGGACCCGAACGGATCGCGGATCACCGAACTGGCCGAAGCCGCCGGGATGACACAGCAGTCGATGGGAGAGCTGGTCACACACTTGGAGCGCCGTGGGTTGGTGGTGCGTCAGGTGGACCCGGCCGACCGCCGGGCGCGCACGGTGCTGCTGACGGAGGCCGGGCGCGCGGCGCTGGAGGTGGCGGCGGAGCGAATCCGCGACATCGAGCGGACGGTGGAGCACGCGGTGGGGCAGCGCACGCTCGCGGAGTTGCGCGCGACGCTCGGGCAGGTGGGTGCGGCATTGACCGAGCGGGTGCACGGCGGGTGACCGAAGCCGTCGCGGCGGGTCAGTCGCCGGGGGTGAGGGCGCGCCGCCAGGTCTGGCCGACCAAGTCGTGACCCCAGCTGTGATGCGGGCTCTGCTCGACCAGTTCGAATCCGGCGCGCTGATAGACGCGCCGCGCGGCGGTGAGCACGTCGTTGGTCCACAGCACGATCTCGCGGTATCCCGCCGCGGTGGCGAAGCGCAGGCATTCGTCCACCAGCGCCGCGCCGACGCCGAGGCCGCGGGCGGTGGGTTCGACCAGCAGCAGCCGCAGCCGCGCGGTGGTGTCGTCCTCCCGGACGCAGAAGACGCTGCCCACGGGGCGGCCGTCGGCCTCCGCGATCCAGGCGCGCTCGCGCCGCTCGTCGCGGGACGCCAGATAATCCGCCACGATCCGCACGATCAGCTCCTCGTAGGTGGCGTCCCAGCCGTATTCGTCGCCGTAGAGTTCCGCGTGCCGCTGGATCACCCAGCCGTATTCGCCGGGACGTGGCGCGCGCACGACGAACGCGGGCGCGTCGGCGGGCTGGTCGAGGATCTGCTGGATGGTCCGCATCGCGGTGAGCAGCCGCGCCCGGGTCGCGGGCGGCCGGGCGCCGAGCAGCGCGCCGACCTCGTCGCTGGAGCGCCGGTCGAGCGTCGCGAAGACCTCCCGGCCCCGCTCGGTCAGTCGGACCTCTTGGCGGCGGCCGTCGCTGCCGGAGCGATTGCGCCGCACCAGGCCGGACTGTTCGAACCGGGCCAGGATGCGGCTGAGGTAGCCCGCGTCCAGCTCTAGGGCGCGGCGCAGCGCGACCACCTCGGTCGCGTCGGAGGCCGCCAGCTCGAACAGGACGCGCGCTTCGGTGAGCGAGTAGCGGCTGTCGTGCAGGCCCTCCCGCAGCACGCCGATCACCCGGGTGTAGTGGCGGTTGAATTCGCGGACGGCGGCGATGTCGACGTCGGCAACGGTCACGGCGGCTCCAATCTTTGACTGCGTCAAAGAATATCCGCCGGTGCGGCTTCCGGGGGCGGGAACGCGGAACTGCTCCGGCGCGGTTGGGGACCGCGCAGCTCGAGTGCTAACTTGAACGGCGTTCAAGCCGCCCCGGCGGGCCGGGGCCGTGACGCGAGGATTCCTGTGGCACTGACCCCCGACCAGATCACCGCCCTCGACGCCGAACACGTCTGGCATCCCTACGGCGGCTTTCCCGCGACCACCGAACCGCTGGTGGTGGCCGGCGCCGCGGGGACCAGGCTCACACTGGCCGACGGGCGCGAACTGGTCGACGGCATGAGTTCCTGGTGGGCGGCCATCCACGGCTACCGGCATCCGGCGCTCGACGCGGCGCTGCTGGCCCAGTCGCGGCGCATGAGTCACGTGATGTTCGGCGGGCTCACCCACGAGCCGGCGGCCCGGCTGGCCGAGTTGCTGGTCGAATCGACACCCGCCGGGCTGGACAAGGTGTTCCTGTGCGACTCCGGCTCGGTGTCGGTCGAGGTCGCCGTGAAGATGTGCCTGCAATACTGGCGTTCGCTGGGCAAGCCGCGGAAGCGGCGACTGCTGACCTGGCGCGGCGGGTATCACGGCGACACGTTCACGCCGATGAGCGTGTGCGATCCGGAGGGCGGCATGCACTCGCTGTGGACCGACGTCCTGGCGAACCAGGTGTTCGCTCCGGCGCCGCCGAGGGAGTATCGGCCGGAGTACGTCGCGGAACTGGAGGGCATCGTCGCCGCGCACGCGGGCGAACTCGCGGCGGTGATCGTGGAGCCGGTCGTGCAAGGGGCGGGCGGGATGCGCTGGCACCACCCCGCCTACCTCGCCGACCTGCGCAGACTGTGCGACGAACACGGCGTGCTGCTGGTCTTCGACGAGATCGCGACCGGATTCGGCCGCACCGGAACGCTTTTCGCGGCCGAGCACGCCGGGGTGAGTCCGGATGTGATGTGCGTCGGCAAAGCGCTGACCGGCGGCTATCTCACCCTCGCCGCCGCGCTGTGCACCGCGCGGATCGCCGAGACGATCAGCGCGGCGCACGGCGGGCTCATGCACGGTCCCACCTTCATGGGCAACCCGCTGGCCTGCGCGGTGGCCGTCGCGTCCATCGAACTGCTGCGCTCGCGCGACTGGCGCGGCGAGGTGGCCCGCATCGAGGCGGAGCTGACGGCGGGCCTGAACGCGGTGCGCGGTCTGCCGGGCGTGGTCGAGGCGCGGGTGCTCGGCGCGATCGGCGTGATCGAGCTGGACCGTCCGGTGGACATGCGCGCCGCTACCGACGCCGCGGTAACCGCCGGGGTGTGGCTGCGGCCGTTCCGCAACCTGGTGTACACCATGCCGCCGTTCATCAGCACCCCCGGCGACATCGCCACGATCACCGCGGGAATGCGCGCCGCGGTGGCCGCGCAGACCGAGCGCTGACCGGTCAGGCGATCCACGGCGGGACGATGGTGCCGTCGCTGTCCGGTCGTCCGGCTCGGGCGCCCGCCGGTGCGGTCACGATGGCGGTGAAGCCGCCGCCGGTGCTCACCTGACGCAGGACGTTCGGCGGGAGGATCACCGTATCCCCCTCGGCGGCACTGACATTCGTGCCGTCGAGCGCGATATCGATCCGCCCGGCGAGGACGGTCCAGATCTGCTCGGTGTCGATGAAGTGCAGTGGACCGGTGGTGTCCGCGGGCACGTCGACCCGCCACAGCGCGAGCCCGGAGCCGCCCTGGGTGGGCGAGGCGAGCGTGGTCATGACGCCGCCGGGGGTTTCGGTGCGGCGGGTGTCGGAGTGTCGGATGACGGTCATCGAGCTACCACCTCTAAAATAGACAACATGGTTGTCCATATAGTCAACGAGGTTGTCCATCATGTCAAGTGACGCGGGCGGGTACGAGTTGCCGCTGCGCATGCTGCTCGGCTTCCGCGCCGTGGTGGACGAGGTGCACGCCGAACTGGCCGAGCACGGCCACTCCGAGCTGCGCCCCCTGCACGGCTTCGTGTTCCAAGCGGTCGGACGCTGCGGTGGCCCCTACGGCTGCACGGCCGCCGACCTCGGGCGCGCGCTCGGCGTCTCGAAACAGGCCGCCGGCAAGCACATCGAGGCGCTGGAGCGGATGGGCTACCTGCGCCGGGGACACGATCCGACCGACGCGCGGCGCAAGGTCTACACGCTGACCGGTCGCGCCGAAGACGTGCTCACCCGGTCGGCGCGCGCCTTCGACCGGATCCACGCGCGCTGGGCGGATCGGCTCGGCGCGGACCGGCTCGCCGAGTTGGAGCGCGACCTGCGCGTGCTCACGCCGGGGGAGGTGTTCCGGCTCGATACGCCGAATTGGTTCAACGGTCCGTGAACCGGCCGGGCGAGCGGCGGCTGTCGGCGCCGTCCGGACGGTCACTGTCGGACATGATCTCCCACACGCGGAAGATGCAGTGGTAATCGTCCGACCAGCCGCGCACCATCAGCATGTAGGTGTCGCCGTCGCGCAGGACGATGCGGCGGCCGCGCAGCTTGGGATGCTCCGGAGTGTAGGTGGGCAGCACCCCGGCCAGTTTCGCCAATGCCTGTGCGCGCGTGCCGACCACCTCCGCGAGAATCCGGGGTGACCAGCGCTTGTGATCGCCCGCGCCCGTAGTTTCCTCGACGACTATCGCCCACCGCGGCATCCGGCCGTGTTCCTCCCCGGTGAAGCTTCGTCACCGCAGGCCGGTGACACCACCAACGATGGCTCAACGGTACCAGCGGGCCGGCGGCGGGTGCATTGAACGGTGTTCAAGTATGCTGCGGAGCTGTGACTACCGATCCGTTGAGCTGGTTGGACGAGCGCGCCACCGCGCGGGTGGCCGCGGGGCTGCGCCGTGAGCTGCGCCCGCGCGACGCGCGGTCCCCGTCGATCGATCTCGCCTCCAACGACTATCTCGGCCTGGTTCGCCATCCCGAGGTGATCGAAGGCGCGATCGAGGCGGTGCGCCGCTGGGGCGCGGGATCGACCGGGTCGCGCCTGGTCACCGGCACCACCGCCGAGCACGAGCTACTGGAAGCCGAGCTGGCCGAATTCGTCGGCGCCGAAGCCGGACTCGTGTTCGCCTCCGGATACGCGGCCAACCTCGGCGCGGTGACCGCCCTCGCCGGGCGCGGCTCGCTCGTGGTCTCCGACGCGGGCAGTCACGCGTCGCTGGTGGACGCGTGCCGGCTCTCCCGCGCCCGGGTGGAGGTCGCGCCGCACCGCGACGTCGCGGCGGTGGACCGGCTGCTGTCGGAGCGCACCGAGGAACGGGCGCTGGTGCTGACCGATTCGGTGTTCAGCGCCGACGGCGATCTCGCGCCGCTGACCGAACTGCACCGGGTGACCAGGGCCAACGCCGCGGTGCTCGTGGTGGACGAGGCGCACGGACTCGGCGTGCGCGGCGCGGGCGGGCGCGGGCTGGTGCACGAGTCGGGCCTGGCCGGCGCGCCGGACCTGGTGATCACCGCGACGCTGTCGAAATCCCTTGCCGCGCAGGGCGGCGTGGTGCTGGCCAGTGCGCGGGTGCGCGCGCACCTGATCGACGCCGCGCGCACGTTCATCTTCGACACCGGGCTCGCGCCCGCCGCCGTCGGCGCCGCGCGGGCCGCGCTGCGCCTGTTGCGCTCCGAACCGGAGCTGGCCGGGCGGGTGCTCGAACGCGCCGCCGACATCGCCCGGCTGGCCGGTGTGCCCGCGCCGCCTTCGGCGGTGGTCTCGGTCGTGCTCGGCCCGGCGCAGGTGGCCTTCGACGCCGCTGCGGCCTGCCGGGCGCGGGGGCTGGAGGTGGGCTGCTTCCGTCCGCCGACGGTTCCGGAGGGCACCTCGCGCCTGCGGCTGACCGCGCGGGCGAACCTCTCCGCGGCCGAACTCGACTCCATCGCAACGGTGCTGGGCGAAGTCCTGGCCGAGGCGCGCGGCGCGGTGCCCGCATGACCGTCCTGCTGATCACCGGAACGTCCACCGACGTCGGCAAGACCGTCGTCACCGCCGCCGTGACCGCCGCGGCGCTGGCCGAGGGGCACTCGGTGGCGGTGTGCAAGCCGGGCCAAACCGGTGTCGCGCCCGGCGAACCCGGTGACCTCGCGGAGATACAGCGCCTGTCCGGCGTCACCCGGACGGTCGAACTCGCCCGCTACCCGGACCCGTTGGCGCCCGACACCGCCGCCCGCCGCGCGGGCATGCCGGAGCTGACGCTCGCCGAAACCGCCGCCGCCGTCGACGCCCTCGCGGACGCCGACCTCGTCCTGGTCGAGGGCGCGGGCGGATTGCTGGTGCGCCTGGGCGATTTCACCCTGCTCGACCTCGCCCAGAAAATCGGCGCGCCCGTCCTGGTGGTCACCGCCGCCGGGCTGGGAACGCTCAACCACACGGAATTGACCACCCGCGCACTGCGGTCGGCGGGAGTGCGGTGCGCGGGCCTGGTGATCGGCGCGTGGCCCGCCGAACCGGACCTCGCCGCCACGTGCAACCGCACCGACCTGCCGCGCGTCACCGGCGTCGACCTGGTGGGCTCGGTGCCGGAAGGCGCGGGTGGCTGGAATCGCGCGCGGTTCACCGCCGCCGCCCCGGGCTGGTTCGACCCGGCCTGGTCGCCTTTCCGCTGACGTGATACCCGCCACGCTCGGCTCGCCCGAGACGAGCGGGTGCCGCCGATCGTCGAGGGTAAGCCGGCCGCCCCTGCGGGCGACCGGCGAGCGAACTATCACCTCCACCTTCCGCGACACCGGGATCAGCGCCGACGTCGCCGCGGCGCCCGACGGGCGGCCGCACCCGAGGACGATGAACCGAGCCGGCGGAAGTCGCGGGCCGAGTTCGCCACCACGGCGGAGGCGGCACGCTGATCGGTAGCGGGTTCGTGGCGACCATCCGCACCCGTGCCTACAGTGGGATGGATGTCGCCGATGGACGCCTGGCACCCGTCCACCGTCTCCGACTGGGACGACGCGCGACGCCGAGCTCGGCTGCGGGACACGAGCCTGGGGCACGGGTGGAAGACGTTGCGCCGCACCAAGGTGACGCTGCTTCGGGTGGCCGCACTGCTGTTGACCGGACTCGTGGTGTTCGCGCAGTACTGGAAGTACGACGTCGCGCCGGAACAGGCCCGGCTGGCGCGCACCGAGCCGGCCATCCGGCCCGTCGCCCCGCCGCTGGACCAGCGGAACTGGGACACCGTCGTGGTGGACCTGGTCGGCCTCGGTGGGCTCGACGCCACCGACACCGCCACCGCGCTGCCCGCACTGCGCGGGATGGGCATGGTGTGGGCGATCCGCTACGACAACCGAGGTCTCGACACGAAGGTGATCGCCGACCTCGTCGTCCGCGCCGCCGAGCTGTCCGGGCTGCGCAACATCGTGCTCGTCGGGCACAGCATGGGCGGGGTGATCGCGCTGGAGGTGGCCGAGCACATCCACCGCGACAGCGACCGCCGGTTGGTCGGGGTGATCCTGGATTGCACGCCGGTGGATCTGAACGCGGTGCGCCCGGAGAGCCGCGGCCGCGGTGAGGACATGCAGCGCTGGATGGGCTGGCTGCCCGGCGCCAGGGAGAGCCGCGCGCTGCGGCTGGCCGTGGAGACCTACGCCCGCCGCGACCAGTTCCTCGATCGCGGCGCCCGGCTGCCCGGTATCCGGTTCGGCAAGCTGGGCGCGGTGCTGGGGCAGGTGATGCGCGAGAAGATCGTCTCGCGCGACGCCGCGAGCAACGGTTTGATCGAGTCCCAATTCACCGCCATCGTGGCCGGTGGCGCGGCCGACGATCTGCGCACCCTGGCCCAACCGGCAGCCGGGAAACCGCGTCCCGCCATCGTTTTCATCCGGCCGCGCGACGCCAACGCCGACCGCGTGGTCGACGTCGAGCACTCCCACCAGGTGCTGATCGAGCGGTCCGGCGGAGTGGACGGCACGCTACTGGTGGTGCTCGCGCGCAACACCGGCCACGCCAACCCGATGCAGCGCCCCCGGGAATACAACACGGTGATCGAGCAGCAGATCCTGCCGTTCGTCCAGCGCTATCAGCAGCAGGTCCGGTCGACGACGGTGGCCGCGCCGCGCTGACGGGGTTCGAACCAGGCTGAGGCGAACCGTATTCCGGCCGGTCGGGGCTTGCTTGAATTTCGGCTATGTTCCGACCCAGCAAGTTCCGGTCCGGCCGCCGCGGCCGCACGACCGCCGCATTGCTCGCCGTGGCAACCGTTGCGACTCTCGGACTCACCGGCTGCGCGAAGGACGACGAGCCGGTCGGTCGCACTGCCGACGGACCACTGCCGACCGAGATTCCCGCCGGCACCACCCTGGTGGCGGCCGACCAGTCCGAGCGCCTGCAGTCCGTTCTGCGCCTCTCCGGTGAGCTCGACAAACTCCCGTTCAAGGTGGAGTTCGCCAACTTCGTCGGCGGGCCCGCGATCCTGGAGGCGTTCCGCGCGGGCGCCGCCGACGTCGCCCAGGTCGGCGACGTCCCGCCGATCCACGCGCTGGTGGCCGGGCAGGACGTGCCGATCGTCGCGGCCTACC
>NZ_BAFS01000101.1 GCF_000308415.1 Nocardia asiatica NBRC 100129
CTCCAGCCGATCCGCCTGCGCCCGGTCGTACAACGCCGCGCTCGCGTTCGCCTGGGCGGCGAACTGCGCGTCGGGCGGGTAGGTGGTGGTGGCGTCGCGGTCATCGGTGGTTGCGCTGGTCACGCGAGATTCTCCTAACGAAAAAGCGGTGGGGACGAGGTATGCCGGGCAGCGATCAGTGCATCACCGCCTTTTCGGCGCCCACACCGGTGAGCGAGCGGACCTCCATCTCCGCAGCCTTGGCCGGATCCTCGGAGTTGCCGCCCACGAAGGTTCCGACGATGCCGAGCACGAACGCCAGCGGGATGGAGACGATGCCCGGGTTGGACAGCGGGAACCAGTCGAAATCCGAGCCGGGGAGCATGGCGGACTTGGAGCCGGAGACCGCGGGGGAGAACACGATCAGCACGATGGTCGAGATCAGGCCGCCGTACATGCTCCACAGCGCGCCGGTCGTGTTGAAGCGCCGCCAGAACAGCGAGTACAGGATGGTCGGCAGGTTCGCCGACGCCGCGACCGCGAACGCCAGCGCCACCAGGAAGGCGACGTTCTGCCCGTTGGCCAGGATGCCCAGCGCGATGGCCAGTACGCCGATCACCACCGCGGTGATCCGCGAGACCCGGACCTGTTCGCGCTCACCGGCTTTGCCGCGCTTGATGACGTTGGCGTAGATGTCGTGCGCGAACGACGCCGACGCCGTGATGGTCAGCCCGGCGACCACCGCCAGGATGGTGGCGAAGGCGACCGCGGAGATCACGCCGAGCAGCAGCACGCCGCCGAGTTCGAAGGCCAGCAGCGGCGCGGCCGAATTCTGCCCGCCCGCGGCCGCCAGGATGCGGTCCGGTCCGACGATCGCCGCCGCGCCGTAGCCGAGCACCAGGGTGAACAGGTAGAACGCGCCGATCAGGCCGATCGCCCAGACCACCGAGCGCCGCGCCTCTTTGGCGGTGGGGACGGTGTAGAAACGCATCAGCACGTGCGGCAGACCGGCGGTGCCGAGCACCAGCGCCAAGCCGAGGGACAGGAAGTTGAGCTTCGAGGTCTCGCTGCCGCCGTACTGCGCGCCGGGAGCGAGCACGTCGCGCGCGGCCACGGCCTTGTTCGCCGAATCGGAGACCGCGTTCTGCGCGGAGCCGAGAATGTCGGAGAAGTTGAATCCGAACTCGGCGAACACCATGACGGTCATCACCGCCGCGCCCACGATCAGCAGCACCGCCTTGATGATCTGCACCCACGTGGTGCCCTTCATGCCGCCGACCAGCACGTACACGATCATCAGCAGGCCGACGACGGCGATCACCACCGACTGCCCGGTCTTGTCGGAGATGTCCAGCAGCAGCGCGACCAGCCCGCCCGCGCCCGCCATCTGCGCGAGCAGGTAGAACAGCGACACCGTCAGCGTGGACAGTGCGGCGGCGGTGCGTACCGGGCCTTCCTTCAGCCGGAAGCTCAGCACGTCGGCCATGGTGAATTTGCCGGTGTTGCGCAGCATTTCGGCGACCAGCAGCAGTGCGACCAGCCAGGCGACCAGGAATCCGATGGAGTAGAGGAATCCGTCGTAGCCGTAGACCGCGATGGCGCCCGCGATGCCGAGGAAGCTCGCGGCGGACAGATAGTCACCCGCGATGGCGACGCCGTTCTGCGGGCCGGAGAAGCCGCGCCCTCCGGTGAAGTAGTCGGCGGCGGTGGCGTTGTTACGGCTGGCCCGGATCACCACGATCATCGTGATCGCGACGAAGACGCCGAAGATGGCGATATTGGCGACCGGGTTGCCGACGGTGGCCGACGCGGCGTAGGTGTGCACGGTGTTCACGCTCGGTCTCCCTCGAGGTAGGCGCGGATGGTGGCCGCCCGCGGATCCAGTTCCCGATTGGCGAACCGGACGTACAGCGCGGTGATGGCGAAGGTGGACACGAACTGGCCGAGGCCGAGCAGCAATCCGACGTTGATCTCGCCGAACACCCGCTGGCTCATGAAGTCGTGCGCGTAGGCGCCGAGCAGCACGTAACCGAGGTACCAGAGCAGGAACAGCGCGGTCATCGGAAACACGAAGCGGCGCAAGCGCGTTCGCAGCTCCTGGAATTGGGGGCTCGCCTGGACTTCGGCGAATTCTGCTGCGCTCGGCGCTCGCCGCGGTGCGGTGTCGTCGAGGTTGATACTGGTCATGATGGTCCTACCGAGTGACGTGGCTTACTTCTCGAGGACGGTAAGCCAGGCATGCGGGCCGCCAGTAGGCTGTGGTGTGGGTCACTCCGTGAAGGTGGCCGAATCTGCGGTGAGCGGTCGATGCGGTGCGACGAACGGTCGGCCCGCCCGGCACGCGAAAAGATCCGCGCGGGGCGCCGGTCAGTCCGAGCGCAGACTCCGCTCGCGGTCCGCGCCCATGCCCAGGCGTTCCGGCGCGTGCATCCGGACGAAGATCCGGCTCACGGTCCTGGCGTCGAGCCGCCGGGTGAACGAGCTGACCAGCACCATGGTGGCGAACGCCAACGGCACGCTGATCGCTGCCGGATAGCTCAGCACCGCCGCGGGCCAGCCGCCCGCCACTTCGCCGGAGAACCCGCCGGTGACCGAGACCGCGGTCGCCGCGCCCGCCGCGAGCCCGCCCGCGACCAGACCGGCCGCCGCGCCCGCCGCGGTCAGCCCGCGCCACCAGATGCCGAGCACCAGCAGCGGGCACAGCGTCGAAGCGGCCACCGCGAAGGCCAGGCCGACGGTGCGGGAGAGGTCCAGCGATACCACGGTCAGCGACAGCGCCAGCGGAACCCCGCCCGCGCCCAGCGCCGCCGTGCGGAAATCGCGGATCCGCCCGCGCAGCATGTCGGTGCTGAGCACGCCCGCGATGCTCACCAGCAAGCCGGACGAGGTGGACAGGAACGCGGCGATCGCGCCCGCCGCGGCCAGCGCCGCCAGCAGCTGTCCCCCGAGTCCGGCGACCACCGATCCGGGCAGCAGCACCACCGCGGCATCGGAGGTGCCGGTGATCAGCAGTTGCGGCACGTACAGCCGCGCGAAGACGCCCAGCAGCACCGGGAACAGGTAGAACAACCCGACCAGGCCGATCACGGCGAGCGCCGTCGCGCGCGCGGCCCGGCCGTCGGGGTTGGTGTAGAAGCGCACCAGCACGTGGGGCAGACCCATGGTGCCGAGGAAGGTCGCGAGGATCAGCGAATAGACCTGATAGGTCGGATGCGGACCGCCGAGCCCGCCGCCCGGCGCCAGCCAGCCCGCGCCGTCCGCGGGCGCGCCCGCGACCACCGGCACCGCGGCCCCGGCCTCGAGCACCAACCGCGTGCCCGCGGACAGCTCGTGGGTGCCCGGGGTCAGCGGCACCGGACCGTCGACCGGGCGGTCGTCGAGGGTGCCGGTGATCGAGACCTGCTGCGGTGCGCCGACCCGGACCACCACGTCGGTGGTCACGTCGACGGTGGTGCGCTCGGACACCACCGGCGGGGCAGGCCCGCCCAGTTCCCGTTCGTCGGCGAGGAAGTGGCCGAGCAGAACCAGCGCGGGAAGGGCCACAGCGGTCAGTTTCAACCAGTACTGGAACGCCTGGACCAGCGTGATCGACCGCATCCCGCCACCGGCCACGTTGGCCAGCACGATGGCGCCCACCGCCACGGCGCCCACCCAGTCCGGCACGCCGAGCAGGATGTGCAGCGTCAGGCCCGCTCCCTGGAATTGCGGGATCAGGTACACCGCGCAGATGAGCACCACGACCGTGGCCGCGAGCCTGCGCAAACGCAGTGAGCCCAAACGGAATTCGGCGAAGTCGGGGACCGTGTAAGCGCCGGAGCGCCGCAGTGGCGCGGCGACGAACAGCAACAGCGCCAGGTATCCGGCAGTGAAGCCCACCGGGTACCACAGCGCGTCCGCGCCGTATTTCGCGATCAGCCCGGCGACGCCGAGAAACGAGGCTGCCGAGAGGTATTCACCCGAGATCGCCGCCGCGTTCCAGCGCGGTCCCACGCTGCGCGAAGCGACGAGGAAATCGGAGGTGGTGCGCGCCAGCCGCACGCCGTACGCGCCGATCGCGACGGTCGCCAGCGCCGCCAGAACCAGCGCGGCCAAGGTCAGCGCGGGCGCTGTGCCCGAGATCACGGAGCACCGCCGGGTGGGTGAAGCCGTTCGGCGAGCGATGCGGGTGTGGTCGGAAGGTTCTTGGCCGAGGCGGACTGTTGCCAGGGCCAGCGGTGTTGCCTGCTTGCCCGTGGCCGGGCCGGTCGCCGTCTTGCGGGTGATTCACGGCGGTGTGGGCGAGTCGGATCGCTCGCCACGCGTGCGGGGGCGAGGCCGGTGGTCTGTGCTGGGGAGGTGGCTCGGGCCGGGCGCACGGTCAGTCCTCGGCCAGTTCGAGGAAGTCCTGCTCGTTGCGTTCGGCCAAGCGCACATACGTGCGGCCGATCAGGAACAGCAACGGGTATAAGGCGCCGCCGAGCAGCAGCCACGGCAACCGGATGCCCAGCACCGTCGTGGAGCCGATCGAACCGGTGCGGAACAGCACCGGTAGCGCGCACAGCAGCGCGATGCTCACCAGGCCGACGCGCAGCGCGAGCCCGAGCTGCGCGCGGATGAGACCCCTGATGAGCGCTTCGCCGAACTCGGTCTGCTCGGCGACCTCCACCCGGGTGCGCACCCGCCGGGCGCCACGCCGCTCGGAGAGCACCACGCGCCTGCGTACCGGACGCTGCGGCGCGGTCACTGATTGCCCCAGTGTTGCCGAGGTCGGTGCACGAGCCGATGTTTCAGCTCCCGCACCTGCCTGCGGCTGACCGGCAGTTCGACCGCCTGCGCGTCGCCCTCGGCCCGCAGGCACACCACCGTCGCGGAGCCCACCGTGCGCAGCCCGGTGACCAACCGCAGCGCCACCAGATACGACCGGTGCACCCGGAGGAAACCGGCGTCGTGCCAGCGAGCCTCCAGCGCCGACAGCGGGATCCGCACCAGGTGTGATCCGCCGCTGGTGTGCAGCCGCGCGTAATCCCCGTCGGCTTCCACCCAGCTCACGCTCGACCTCGGCACCAACGTTGTCACCCCGCCCAACTCCACCGGGATGACCTCGCTCGGATCGGCCCGCGCTTCGTCGGCGGGCGGTTGCGGGGCGCTGCGCGCGGCGGCGATCCGTCGCACCGCCTCGGCGAGCCGCGCCTCGCGCAGCGGCTTGAGCAGGTAGTCCACCGCGCCCAGGTCGAACGCCGCGATCGCCCGGTCGTCGTGCGCGGTCACGAAGACCACGGCGGGCGGATTGGCGAACTCCGACAGGATGCCCGCCAGTTCCATGCCGTCCAGGCCGGGCATGTTGATGTCCAGGAAGACCGCGTCGACCGGGTGGGCGCGCAGCACCCGCAGCGCGCTGGTGGCGTCACCTGCCGCGTGGATCTCGCCGATCTCGCTCCGCGCGCGCAGCAGATACACCAGCTCGTCCAGAGCGGGCTTCTCGTCGTCCACGGCGAGCACGCGCAGCGCGCCCGCCGGCTTGCCGGTCACGCGGGTCACAATCGCTCCATCGTAAAGCTCCGCCCTCGGGCCGCGAATCGGATGCCACCGGCGCGACCAGCTCCGTGCTCGGGCGTGGTGTGCTGAACACTCATGTCCGGACGGTGGCTCTGGGAACTCAGGCCCGGATGCCCGCGCGGAATTTGGGCACGCGCAGGCTGACCTTCGTGCCCGCGCCGGGTGCGGTCTCCACGACCAGGCCGTAGTCGTCGCCGAAGGCCGCGCGCAGCCGGTCGTCGACGTTGGCCAGGCCGACGTGCGCGGACTCGCCGGAGCCTGCGGGGCCGGTGCCGGTGCCGACGGCGTCCAGCGCGCCGGAGCGCAGCAGGTCGGGGTCCATGCCGACGCCGTCGTCCTCGACGCTGATCACGCAGTCGGTGCCCGCGTCGGTGGCGACGATGCTGACCGTGCCGCCGTGGGCGGTGCCCGCCAGCCCGTGCCGCACCGCGTTCTCCACCAGCGGCTGGAGCGCGAGGAAGGGCAGGACCACGCCGAGCACCTCGGGCGCGATCCGCAACCGCACCTGTAACGCGTCACCGAAACGGGCGCGTTCCAGCGCGAGGTAGCGCTCGATGTTGCGCAGTTCGTCCGACAGCACCGTGAACTCGCCCGCGGCGCGGAAGGAGTACCGGGTGAAATCGGCGAACTCGAGGATCAGCTCGCGGGCGCGCGCCGGGTCGGTGCGCACGAACGAGGCGATGGTGTTGAGCGCGTTGTAGATGAAATGCGGGCTGATCTGCGCCCGCAGCGCGCGCACCTCGGCGCGGTCCAGCCGGGCCCGCGAGGCGTCCAGTTCGGCCAGTTCGAGCTGGCCGCAGGCGTATCGCGCGACTTCGGCGACCGCGCCGAGGCGGCCCGGTCCCGGCTGTCCGGTGCTCACGACGCCCAGCACACCGGCCACGCCGTTGGATTCGATGAGCAGCGGTTGCGCGATCAGCGTGCGGCCCGCGTGCTCGCCGCGTCCGGGTCCGGCGACGAGCACCGGACGCTCGCCCGCGACGGCGCGCGCGGCGGCTTCGCCGAAGTATTCGGCCAGTTCGGCGTGCGGGCCGTCCCAGGCGAGCAGCGTGCCCTCGGGATCGGCCAGCGCGAGCGCTTCGGCGCCGGTGAGTGCGCGCAGGTGCGGCGCCGCCTCCCGCGCGGACCGCTCGGTGAGTCCGCGCCGCAGCGGGACCGCCGCCAGCGACGCGGTGTGCAGCGCCGAATGCACCGCCCGCTCGGCGGGGGTGGTCACCACTCGGCGGGTGCGCGACCAGATCAGCAGCGCACCGGCGATCAGCGCCGCCGTGGCCGCGACGGCGAGCGCGGTGGTCATGGCGGGCATCGGCGCACGGACTGCATGAGCCGATTATCGCGTCGGCCGGATCTCGCGCGGCACCCTGTCGGGTCTGTAGGCGAGACCCGGCCCCGAACGCCGGACCGCGCCGTCACCGGAGCGGCGGCGCGGCCGGGGCGGTGCGGGTTCAGCCCGGTCCACCTGGGCGGCGGCGCGGCCGGGGCGGTGCGGGTTCAGCCCGGTCCACCTGGGCGGTGGCGCGGTCAGCCCTGGTACTTCGGCACGGTGAACTCGACCGTGCCCGGGGAGGGGAAATGCGCCGCGCCGACGGCGACCGTCGCGGTGAACTTGCCGATGCCGGGCGTGAACAGGGTGGAGTGGCCGCTGTTGCCCCAGTAGCCGGGGCCGTGTGCCACGACCTGGAACGAGCCCTCTTGACCGGTGTCGACGTTGTGCCAGTTCAGCGTGAGCGGCAGCGTGCACGGCCCGGCGCCGATCAGATTCGAGCTCACGGTGAACGCCGCCTGGTTGGGGTAGGCGTTGCCGTTGACCGACATCTGCACCTGACCCGCGCACGGCCCTTGGGCCAGGGTGTACACGGTGGCGAACGCGGCGGGAGCGGCCGCGGCGGGGGCGGCCGTCGCCACGAGTGCGGCCACCGCGGCGGCGGGAGCGATCAACAGCGCTGTCGTCGATTTCATCGACACCTCCACGATCTCGGAAATTTCTTGCCTGCCATGCTCATTCCGTCCCCGAAAAGCGCCCGACGTCGTCGTGGGGAGGGAAGCAGAGCCTACCGCCGCGCAACGGCCCCCGTTCGCGCGTTTCGGCATTCGGTGAGGCTCCGACACTCGCGGAAATCGGTCGTCCTTCGGCGAGTCACCAGGACGCGCCGGTGATCTTCCCCACCGACACGCCGGGCGCCCGAGTAGTGCCCGCGTGCCGGTCCGAACCAGTCGGTGCGCCCGCCTAGAATCGGTCCAGCCAACCCCCGTCGAGACCTTGGGAGGAAGGACCATCTTGGCCGCCTCGTCCGGATCGTTCGTCCATCTGCACAACCACACCGAGTACTCCATGCTCGATGGTGCGGCCAAGATCTCGCCACTGTTCACGGAGGCGAAACGGCTGGGGATGAGCGCGGTCGGGATGACCGACCACGGCAACATGTACGGGGCCTCGGAGTTCTACAACTCGGCCAAGAAGCACGACATCAAGCCGATCATCGGCATCGAGGCCTACATCGCGCCCGCCTCCCGGTTCGACACCAAGCGCGTGCAGTGGGGCGATCCGAGCCAGAAGGGTGACGACGTCTCCGGCTCCGGCGCCTACACCCACATGACCATGGTCGCCGAGAACGCGACCGGCTTGCGCAACCTGTTCAAGCTGTCCTCGCTGGCCTCCATCGAAGGCCAGCTCGGCAAGTGGGCGCGCATGGACGCGGAGATCATCGCCCAGCACGCCGAAGGCATCATCGCGACGACCGGCTGCCCCTCCGGCGAGGTGCAGACCCGCCTGCGCCTGGGGCACGAGCGTGAGGCGCTGGAGGCCGCCGCCAAGTGGCAGGAGATCTTCGGCAAGGACAATTTCTTCCTCGAGATCATGGACCACGGCCTGTCCATCGAGCGCCGGGTTCGCGAGGGATTGCTGAACGTCGGCAGGCAACTGGGCATTCCGCCGCTGGCCACCAACGACTGCCACTACGTCACCAAGGATCAGTCCGCCAACCACGAGGCGCTGCTGTGCGTGCAGACCGGCAAGACGCTGTCGGACCCCACGCGCTTCAAGTTCGACGGTGACGGCTACTACCTGAAGTCCGCCGACGAGATGCGCGCGCTGTGGGACGCCGAGGTGCCCGGCGCGTGCGACAACACCATGCTGATCGGCGAGCGGGTCCAGTCCTACGACGACGTGTGGGCCTTCAAGGACCGCATGCCGGTCTTCCCGGTGCCCGAGGGCGAGGACCAGGATTCCTGGCTGCGCAAAGAGGTCGACCGCGGCTTGGCGCGCCGGTTCCCGGACGGCGTGCCCGAGGAGTACTACACCCGCGCCTACTTCGAACTCGACGTCATCAAGCAGAAGGGCTTCCCCGCCTACTTCCTCGTCGTCGGCGACCTGGTCAAGCACGCGCGGGAAGTCGGCATCCGGGTCGGCCCCGGCCGTGGTTCGGCGGCCGGTTCGCTGGTGGCCTACGCCCTGGGCATCACCAACATCGATCCGCTCCCGCACGGCCTGCTGTTCGAGCGGTTCCTCAACCCGGAGCGCCCGTCCGCGCCCGATATCGATATCGACTTCGACGATCGCCGCCGCGGTGAGATGGTCCGCTACGCCACCGAGAAGTGGGGCAGCGACCGGGTCGCCCAGGTGATCACCTTCGGCACCATCAAAACCAAGGCCGCGATCAAGGACTCCGCGCGCGTCCAGTTCGGCCAGCCCGGCTTCGCCATCGCCGACCAGATCTCCAAGGCGCTGCCGCCGCCGATCATGGCCAAGGACATCCCGCTGTCGGGCATCATGGACCCCGACCACGAGCGGTACAAAGAGGCCGCCGAGGTGCGCGAGCTCATCGGCAACAACCCGGACGTGGCCAAGATCTACGAGACCGCCCGCGGTCTCGAGGGCCTGATCCGCAACGCCGGTGTGCACGCCTGCGCGGTGATCATGTCCTCCGAGCCGCTGATGGACGCCATCCCGGTGTGGAAGCGGCCCCAGGACGGGGCGATCATCACCGGCTGGGACTATCCGTCGTGCGAGGCCATCGGCCTGCTGAAGATGGACTTCCTCGGTTTGCGCAACCTCACCGTCATCGGTGACGCGCTGGACAACATCAAGGCCAACCGCGGCATCGACCTGGACATGGACAACCTGCCGCTGGACGATCCCGCGACCTACGAACTGCTCTCGCGCGGTGACACCCTCGGCGTCTTCCAGCTCGACGGCGGCCCCATGCGCGACCTGCTGCGCCGCATGCAGCCCACCGGCTTCAACGACATCGTGGCCGTGCTCGCGCTGTACCGGCCGGGCCCGATGGGCATGAACGCGCACAACGACTACGCCGACCGCAAGAACGGGCGGCAGCCGATCAAGCCGATCCACCCCGAACTCGAGGAACCGCTCAAGGACATCCTCGCCGAGACCTACGGCTTGATCGTCTACCAAGAGCAGATCATGTTCATCGCGCAGAAGGTCGCCTCCTACTCGATGGGCAAGGCCGACGCGCTGCGCAAGGCCATGGGTAAGAAGAAGCTGGAAGTCCTCGAGGCCGAGTACAAGGGCTTCCACGAGGGCATGACCGCCAACGGCTTCTCCGAGGCCGCGGTGAAGGCGCTGTGGGACACGATCCTTCCGTTCGCCGGTTACGCGTTCAACAAGTCGCACGCCGCGGGCTACGGCCTCGTCTCGTTCTGGACCGCCTACCTCAAGGCCAACTATCCGGCCGAGTACATGGCGGGTCTGCTCACCTCCGTCGGCGACGACAAGGACAAGGCCGCCGTCTACCTCTCCGACTGCCGCCGTCTCGGCATCACCGTGCTGCCGCCGGACGTCAACGAGTCCGAGCAGAACTTCGCCTCCGTCGGCAAGGACATCCGCTTCGGTCTCGGCGCGGTGCGCAACGTCGGCGCGAACGTCGTCGCCTCGATCATTCAGGCGCGTAAGGAGAAGTCGAAGTTCACCGACTTCTCCGACTACCTGAACAAGATCGACGCGATCGCCGCCAGCAAGAAGGTCACCGAATCGCTGATCAAGGCAGGCGGTTTCGACTCGCTAGGGCATCCGCGCAAGGGCCTGATGCTGATCCACTCCGACGCCATCGATGCCGTGATGGCCACCAAGAAGGCCGAGGCGATCGGTCAATTCGACCTGTTCGGCGGCCTGGACGCGGACGAGTCGGTGACGTCGGTGTTCAACGTGAAGGTGCCCGACGAGGAGTGGGAGTCCAAGCACCGTCTCGCGCTGGAGCGCGAGATGCTCGGCCTGTACGTTTCCGGGCACCCGCTCAACGGTGTCGAGCACGTGCTCGCGGCCCAGGCCGACACGCAGATCCCCGCCATCCTGGAAGGCGACATCAAGGACGGCACCCAGGTGACCGTGGGCGGCATCCTGGCCTCGGTGAACCGGCGCATCAACAAGAACGGTCTGGCCTGGGCCTCCGCGCAGCTGGAAGACCTCACCGGTGGCATCGAGGTGCTGTTCTTCCCGCAGTCGTACTCGGTGTACGGGATGGACGTGGTGGAGGACGCGGTGGTGCTGGTCAAGGCGCGCGTCTCGGTCCGCGACGACCGGATCTCGCTGATCGCCAACGATCTCGCCGTGCCCGACCTGTCCGCTGTCGGCGTGGCCAAGCCGCTCGCGGTCACCGTCACCACCCGGATGTGCACGCCGGACAAGATCGGCGAACTCAAGCGGGTCCTGTCCCGGCACCCCGGCACATCGGACGTCCATATCCGGCACGTCGGCGCCCGCGACAAGACCACGCTGCTGAAACTCGACGAACGCCTGCGCGTCTCACCGTCCTCGGCACTGATGGGCGACCTCAAGGCGCTGCTCGGGCCGGGCTGTCTTACTGCGTGAGCATGCGATCACGGGATTGAGCGTGATGTGGCCGATCTTCCGGTCGGTCCGACCATCACCGCCGCGAAGCCCCGGAGCCGGAGACTTCCCAACTCCGGGGCTTCCGGTTCATCGCCGCGAAGGCGCCATTGACATGTCCACGATGATTCCGGTGTGGCCCTTGTGGTACCAGCCGTAGGGGTGCCCGACGAGCAATCCGCATCGCTGCACGATTTCGGGGGCTCTGAAGTCGATGTGCGCCAAGGAGTAAGTGATCAGCACTTGGTATCCCAGGCCAACCACTTCCTTGAGCGTCCACGGGATCGGGTCGGCTCTGTCGGCGATGATTGTCCGGTTCACCTCGAGCCCGTAGGCCGAAGCGAGTCGGCCGCAGTGAAGTTCCTGTACGTCCCTGGTCTCTACCCCGCCGAACAGATCGGCTCGCAGAAGATGATCGCCGTGGGCATTTCGCGCTCCTGGCCTAGTGTTGGTACGCGCCCGGTGCAGGGTCCGGCGAGATGACCGTCTCCGAGATACCGGACCATCGCCGCTTGGCTCTCCGGGCCTCCAGGCGATGTCCCCCAGGGCTATGGGGGCTGGCCTGCGCCGGGCGCTTCCTCAGTAGACGTGAGCCGCACGAGCATTCGCAGGGCTATCGTGGTAGATCTGCGGTGGAATTGCCACCATTTCACGACAAGGCATTCCACCGTGGGGCATGCCATATTTCATGCATCCAGTCAGCAAGGGGGAACGAAATGACCGCAGGATCTACCTTGCCCAGGCGAGCCTTGGGCCGCCAACTGCGAGAGCTGCGGGAGCGCAACGACATCTCGCAAAACGCCGCCGCGCGGATCATCGAGACCTCGCCTCAGACGTATGGCCGCTTGGAGGACGGCAAGGTCACCAAGACCACGGATCTGATCATCAACGCCCTCGCCAATGCATTCAACGCCAGTGACGAGGAACGCAGACTACTGCTGGACCTCGCCCAGGAAATCCGAGAGGCCCCAACGTCCAAGGGCGGCTTGTGGCGAGCCCATGCGGACGTGATCCCGAAAGCTTTCAATCACTATCTGGCGTTGGAAGAGGCCGCGCGTCGCATCGTCACGTGGCAAACGATCCTGATACCGGGGCTGTTGCAGACGCGCGAGTACCGTCGTGCTCTTGTGTGGGCTGAGCGTCCGAACGTGCCGTCAGAGGAGGTCGAGCGTGTGCTGGACTTCGTGATGAGGCGGCAAGAGCTGCTGAACAGCGGCGATTTTCATTTCGAGGCAATCCTCTCCGAGGCCGTCTTGCGCTATCTGGTGGGCGGCCCGGGGATCATCTCGGATCAGTTCAGGCATCTGGTCGAGTTGTCCGAGATGCCGAATGTCTCGCTGCGTATCGTGCCATTCGATGCCCAGACCCCGGTTGCGTATATCCCTCGGTCACCGTTCGTCATGTTCGACTTTCCGCCGCTGCCTACGTCGAGGCAGGTGGAGCCGCCGGTCGTGTACATCGAGGGTTACGTGGGGGATCTCTATCTGGAGCGCGACGTCGAAGTGGCTCAGTACGCCGACGTCGTCCGAAGGCTGGCGCAGGTAGCGTTACCCGAAGCAGCATCTAGAGATTTGGTGCCGGCGAGCATGAAGGAGCTGATGACATGATCGACCTGTCCGGTGCCCGCTGGTTCAAGAGCACTCGAAGTGGGGGAGCCAAGGATTGTGTGGAAGTCGCGTTCCTCGACCGGGATATGGTCGGCGTGCGGGACTCCAAGAATCCCAGCGGTCCGGCGTTGATCTTCGCGCCCGGCGAGTGGGATGCCTTCGCTGCTGGCGTCCGTGACGGCGAGTTCAACGTCCCGGGCTGAACGAGATTTTCAACGCACAGCAGCGGCCCCGCACCCGATCTGCGCATTGTCGGGGCGGGGCCGGTGTCTGGTGGAGGACCTACCCGACCATGTCGGCCAGTGCCGGGGCGGGTGTTTCGCCCACGCCCCGCACCGTCTGCTTGCGGTGCAGAGCGTGGCTGCCCGCGACGGCGGCGAGTGCGGCGATGCCGAGGACCACGCCGATCCAGGCGACCGCTTCGTAGCCGAGGCCCGCGCCGATCGCGAGTCCGCCGAGCCACGGGCCTGCGGTGATGCCGACGTTGAACGAGGAGATGTTGGTGGCTCCCGCCAGGGTGGGGGCATCGCCCGCGAGGGTGAAGACGCGGCTGTTCAAGGTCGGGTTGATGCCGAAACCGAACGCGCCCAACAGGAATGACAGCAGCACGACGGGCACGGTGTGCTCCATCGTGAGAGCCAGGAGCGCGGAGGTGAGCACGCCGCCGGTGATGCCGACGTACAGGCTGGTGAGGGGGCGATCGTCGGCGGTGCGCCCACCGGCGACGATGCCGAGCAGAGCGCCGAGTCCGTAGACACCGAGCACCACGGGAATCCAGCTGTCCGCCAGGCCCGTGGTGCGCGACAGCAGGGCTCCGAGGTAGGCGAAGGTGACCATCAGGGCGGCGATGGACAGCGCGGTGGTGGCGTAGGACAGCCACAGCGCGGGACGCGTCATCGTGCGCAGTTCGGTGCGCAGCCGCACGGGCGCGCCGGTTCGCCCGCCGGGGATTTTCGCCAGCACGCCGATCCCGGCCGCCGCCGACAGCAGCGCGACCGCCCAGAACGCCGCCCGCCAGCCCCACTGCTGCCCGATCACGGTGCCCGCCGGGAGCCCGATGATGATGGCCAAGGTCAGCCCGCCCGCCACGATGCTCATCGCTTTGCCGCGCGCGGTGGGCGGTACCAGGCTGATCGCCGTGGTCGCGGCCACCGCCCAGAACCCGGCGTAGACGAACGCGCCGACCACCCTGGTCGCGAACAGGACCCAGTAGTCCGAGGTGAGCGCGCCGACCACGTGGGTGGCGACGAAGACCGCCAGGAAGGCCAGCAGCGCGGTGCGCCGCGACCAGCGCAGCGTCGCCACCGCCAGCACCGGCGCCCCCACCAGCATGCCCAAGGCGAACGCCGAGATGAGCAGGCCCGCCTGTGGTACGGAGACGCCCAGGTCGGCGGCCATTTCGGTGAGCAGACCCGCGATCATCAGCTCCGAGGTGCCCTGGGCGAAGATCGACAGACCCAGGACGTAGATCGCCATGGGCATCGGTACCTCCTTGTTTTGTACTGAACTATCCAAAATTAGGGCGCGGCAAAGCCGTCGCCGGATGTGGGAAGCGCGGCTCAGAGGGCGTCGAGTGCCGTGGTCGCGACGGCGGTCAGGGTCTCGCGATCCGCGCCGCCGCGTGCGGCCACCCGCATGCCGCCGATCGTGGCGATCACGAAATGGGCCAGGGCGACCGGATCCTTGTCCGCCGCGATATCGCCCGCGCGCCTGCCCGCCTCGAACACGTCCGTCAGTGCCGCGAGCCGTCGCTCGTGGTCGGCGGCGAGTGCGGCGGCCAATTCCGGGTCGCGCGGGGCCAGTTCGATCGTCGTGTTGACCACCAGGCAGCCGAGCGGGTCCCCCTCCGGGGCTTCGATGATCTGCCACAGCAGTGCGCGAATCTTGTCCCGCGCCCGCGCCTGGCTGTCGAGCAGGTCGAACGTCGCGGCGTTCTTGATCGCCATGTAGTGGCGCAGGGCGCGCCCGAACAGGTCGCGCTTGCTGATGAAGGTGTTGTAGATGCTGCTGCGGCCCAGTCCGGTGGCGGCGCAGAGGTCCTCGGTCGAGGTCGCCTCGTATCCGGCGCGCCAGAACGCGTGCATCGCCGCGTCCACCGCGCGTTCCTCGTCGAAGGATCTGGGTCGTGGCATGCGTTCACGTTAGCACAGTTTTGGACAGATCGTTCCAATATTGTTGCCGACGGCTGGCGACCTGCGGTGTTCCGAATGCCAAGGGACTGTTAAGCATCCGATAGGCGGCTGCGCGGACAGTTCTGGGGCAAGTCGTCCACTCCAGGAAACGAGGAACATCATGCAAGCCATCCTGCGCACCCTGCGCCTGCTCGTACTCGGCGTCACGCTTTTCGTGCCCGCGTTCGCCGTCGCGACGGTCGGGGCGGGCGCGGCGAACGCGGGCTCGGTCTTCGAGATCGAGTTCGCGCCCGGAAGCGATCGCACGTCGGTCGACGGGGCGGTGGTCCGTGGCGACGCCGACACTTACGCGTTCGAGGCGCGGGCCGGGCAGACCTTGACCCTCGAGCTCACCTCCGTCGAGGGCAACGCGCGGTTCACCACCAGCGGCCCGGACGGGCGCGTCCTGTGCGCGGAGGAGACCTGGAGCCGGATCACGTTGCCGAAGACCGGCTACTACGCCATCTCGGTGGAGCCGAGCCGTGGCAACGCGACCTACACCTTGTCGGTCCGCATCGTCTGATCGTCAGGGCGACACCGCGACACCGAGCGTCTGGGCGACCATGAAGCGCGGAGCGTGCTCGCCGTAGAACGACTCGGCGTCGCGGATCTCGAAGCCGGCGTCTGCCACCAGGCCGCGGATATCGCGGTTGAGGTGGCAGCCGCCGAACAGTCGTTTCTGGACCGGGTTCAGCCGGTTCTGCCATGTCCGCACGTTCTCGTCCGGCGCGAGCCCGTGTTCGACGAAATGCAGGGTTCCGCCGGGGACGAGCACCCGGCGCAGCTCGGCCAGTGCGGCGGCGATGTCGGGGATGGTGCACATCGTCCAGGTCGACAGCGCGCAGTCGAAGGTGTCGTCGGCGAAGGGCAGCGACTGCCCGTCCAACCCGGCCCGCTCGACCGGCACGGTGGCGGCGGCGAGGCGGCCGCCGGCCAGCCGCCAGCCGAGATCGGCGGGTTCGACCGCACGCACCGACGCGACCGTCGCCGGATAGAACGGCACGTTCAGTCCCGAACCGAAACCGATTTCCACGACCTGTCCGTGCAGTCCGGCGCACACCCGCTCACGCAGCGGGGCCAAATCGCGCAGCCCGCAGGCAACGTTGACGATCCGGGGGACCACGTGCTCGGTATAGATGCCCATACCTCCACTCTTGCAGGCATCACCCGTCCGGGCCATGGCACCACAAGCCATTGCCCGTCGTATTTCCGCGCCGGGTCGGTCCTGCCCTCGACCACGGCGCGGACCGCGTGAATCGACTCGGCGAGTTGGCGCGACTCGGGACCGCGCACGCCGCTGCGCCCGGGCCGGTGCGGGTGCCAGGCGAGCCGGACGCGCCCGTGCGATGCTGGCGCGGTGACTGTGTTCGAGGTGTGGGCGCCGCGGCCGGAGTCGGTGCGACTGGATGTGGCGGGTGTCGTCCACCCGATGCGGCGCTCGCCGGACGGGTGGTGGCGCGCCGAGGTTCCCGCCGCGAGCGGAGCGCGCTACGGCTTCCTGCTCGACGACGACCCGACCGTGCTGCCCGATCCCCGCTCGCCCCGCCAGCCCGACGGAGTGCACGCCCGCTCGGCGCTGCACACCCTCGATCCGGCGGGCTGGACCGACGCGCACTGGACCGGGCGGCCCTCGGCCGGGGCGGTCTACTACGAGCTGCACATCGGCACCTTCACCACCGAAGGCACCTTCGACGCCGCGATCGAACGGCTCGACCATCTCGTCGCGCTCGGCGTCACCGTGGTGGAAGTGATGCCGGTGAACGCCTTCGACGGCACGCACAACTGGGGCTATGACGGCGTGCTCTGGTACGCGGTGCAGGAGAGCTACGGCGGTCCCGACGGCCTCCAGCGGTTCGTGAACGCCTGCCATGCCCGGGGGCTGGCGGTCTGCCTGGACGTCGTCTACAACCATCTCGGCCCCTCGGGCAACTACCTGCCGCGCTTCGCGCCCTATCTGACCGAGGGACGCAACACCTGGGGGCAGAGTCTGAACCTCGACGGACCGCAGTCCGATCACGTGCGCGCCCACATCATCGACAACGCGCTGCGCTGGCTGCGCGATTTCCACATCGACGCGCTGCGCCTGGACGCGGTGCACGCCCTGGTCGACCGCACGGCCACGCACCTGCTGGCCGAGCTGTCGGTCGCCGTGGAGCGCCTGGCCACCCACGTGCGCAGGCCGCTGACGCTGATCGCGGAGAGCGATCTCAACGATCCGACGCTGATCACCCCGCGCGCGGCCGGTGGCTACGGCCTGACCGCGCAGTGGAACGACGACCTGCACCACGCCGTGCACACCGCCGTCTCCGGTGAGCGGCAGGGCTACTACGCCGATTTCGGCTCGCTGCGCTGCCTGGCGCGCACGCTGAAGCACGGGTTCTTCCACGCCGCAACGTATTCCAGCTTCCGGGGCCGCACGCACGGCCGCCCGATCGACCGTGGCCTGATCCCGGGAAGCGCGCTGCTGGCCTATACCTGCGACCACGACCAGATCGGCAACCGCGCGCTCGGCGACCGGCCGAGCGCCTACCTGACCGACGGCCAGCTGGCGATCAAGGCCGCTCTCGTGCTGTGCGGGCCGTTCACGCCGATGCTGTTCATGGGGGAGGAGTGGGGCGCGCGCACGCCGTTCCAATTCTTCACCTCGCACACCGACCCGGAGATCGCCGCCGCCACCGCATCCGGGCGCAAGAAGGAGTTCGCCGCCCACGGCTGGCCCGAAGGCGACGTGCCCGACCCGCAGGATCTGAAGACCTTCCTGCGCTCCAAGCTCGACTGGACCGAACCGGACGAGCCGGAGCAGGCGCGGCTGCTGTCCTGCTATCGCGCCCTGCTGGCCTTGCGTCGCGAGCGGGCGGAACTGAGCGACCCTTGGCTGACCCACGTGTCGGTGGACTACGACGAGGCCGCGCGGTGGATCGTGGTGCACCGCGGCACGCTGGCCCTGGTGTGCAATCTCGGCGAGGACCAGGTCGCGGTGCCGGTCGCGGGCATCCCGCTGCTGTCCTGGGAATCCCCGACCATCGGGCCTTCCGCGACAACCGTTCCCGGCCATTCGTTCGTGCTGCTGGAAACGGCGCCGCCGGGCCCGCGCTGAGGGCGCGGAAAGCCCACTGGCGGACGGGTCTTTTCCGGTGAATTTCCGGGGCTGCCGGATAACGGCCGTACAACTGTCCGAGACAGGCGCTTTGCCGGAATCGCCCCGCGCCATTACCGTGGAGAGATGAGCAACGTCGCTTCCGGGGACCTCGCGGTTCTTCCCCCGGGGATGGGTGGCAGCGCCGCCGCCGAATTCGCACCGTTCGTGCGGGCTTTCGCACGGGCGTTCGGCAATCGCCGGGGTGCGGGCGCGGCGTTCTCGCTGCACCGGTACGGAGAGCCGCTGGTGGACGTCTGGGTCGGCTCCGGTGGCGACGCTCCGTGGACCAGGGACACGGGCACGATCATCTTCTCCGCCACCAAGGGCGTCGCCGCCACCGTCGTGCACCGCCTCGCCGATCGCGGCTTGCTCGACTATTCGGCCCCGGTCTCCGAGTACTGGCCGGAATTCGGCTTCAACGGCAAGCGCAGGATCACGGTGCGTCAGCTGCTGACCCATCGGGCGGGGCTGTCCGCGCTGGCCCCGATCGCCACCGGCGGACTGGCCGACGTGCTCGACCACGAACTCATGGAGCAGCGGCTGGCCGCCGCGAAGCCCGACCGCCTGCTCGGCGTGCCCACCTACCACGCGTTGACCTTCGGCTGGCTGATCGGCGGCCTGACTCGCGCGATCACCGGCACCGGTCTGAGCGAGCTGATCCGCACCGAAGTGGCCGAGCCGCTCGGCATCGAGGGCCTGCACCTGGGCAGGCCGCCCGCCGGCGCGCCGATCACCTACGCCCCGCTGGCGGGCACCCAGTTGAGCATGCTGGGCAAGCCGCTGGGCGCCGCCGTGCTGGGCCGCAGCCACCGGATTCCCGGCGCGCTCGGTGCCGCCACGCGGTGCCTGTTCCTGCCCGGTCTGGAAGCCATTCTCGAGGGCGTCAGCCCGCCGATTCTGGACACCGAACTCGGCGCGGGCAACGGGGTGTGCACCGCGCCCGCGCTGGCGAAGATGTACGGCGCGCTCGCCAACGACGGCATGGGGGCCGACCGCAGGAGGTACCTCGGCGGCCACACCATGAAGGCACTGCGCCGCGTCGAGACCTATCAGCCCGATCGCGCGCTGTTCTACCTGCCGATGATGTGGCGGCTGGGCTACCACTCGCTGCCCATGCCGGGCGCTCACGCGGGTTTCGGGCACATCGGCCTCGGCGGCTCCTTCGGCTGGGCCGAACCCCGGCTGGGCCTGTCGGTCGGGTTCGTGCACAACCGGCTGTCGGCCGCTCAGCTCAGCTACGACCAGTCGGCGGCGTTCTGGCTGCTGCCGCTGATGCTGAACTGCCTGCGCGCCAACCGCCGCCGGCTACCGGCCACGGCCACGCCCAAGGCGGCCTGACGCGCCGGAACCGGGCTCGGGTCGGGGCGAACCCGAGGCTCTGACCACCGGCATTCCAGCGCGCATCAGCAACCTCCGCGTGGCGGGCTGCCCGGTGGACAGCATCAGATCTAGTGACACTAGATTGTCAAGCGGTGCTATAGTCCGGCTATGACGCCCCAGACGCGACGAGAACGGGAACGCGCCGAACGGCACCGGCTGATCATCGACACCGCTCGCGAGCTGGCCGAGTCGCAGGGCTGGGACGCGGTGACCGTGCGCAGGCTGGCGGAACGGATCGAATACAGCCAGCCGGTGCTGTATTCGCACTTCGCGGGCAAGGACGAGATCGTCACGGCGGTCGCCGAGGAGGGCATCGCGGAGATGGCCGCGTCCAGCCGCGCGGCGTTGGAGTCCGCGGGCGGCGAGCCGCGCGCGGCGTTGGCGGCGGTGGCGCGGTCCTACCTCGAGTTCGCGACCGCGCGGCCCGCGCTCTACGACGCGATGTTCCTGATGAAGGTGAACCTCGCGTTCGGCGAGAATGCCTCGCAGCCGCTGCGGGACGCGTTCGCCGTCATGTTCGCCGCCTTCTCGCCGTTCGCGGGCGAGCACGATCCGGAGACCTTCACCGAGGTCGGCTGGAGCGCCCTGCACGGCCTGGCGACCCTCGACCGCGGTGGGCGTCTGCGTCCGGCTCAGCGGGACGCCCGCCTGGCGGTGTTGATCGACCAGTGGACCCGGTAGACCGCTGCCGTGGTGAGCGCATCGACTCGGGAGTGGTCACACGGGTTGTGACCTGATCGAGGGCGGCAGGTCGGCTCACCGGCGTCGAGGCGGGGGTTGCCGGTGCAGTGGATCGCCGACCTCGGCGCTGTGGGGCTGTCCGCCACTCGGTCGAACCGGGACCGCGATGCGCCAGCGTCACCAGCGGTTGCTGCGCAGATTCGCGGGCGCTCGGTGAGCGGCTTGCTCGCGTAGGCGGTGCGCGGCCGGAACGGGCAGTGGGGCTCGCTATCCGGGCGCGATCGCGCGGCGGCTGCAATCTAGCAAGGCTAGACATTATAGCGAGAGTGATGTTAACGTTGCTCAAGTTTCTAACGTTGCTAGATTTTGAAGGGAAGCCGAAGATGCTCATCGTCACCGGCCAGATCATCGCCGCCGCCGCCGTTCTCTTCAATGCCGTCGTCTACGGCACCGACGTCTGCGGGGCGGTGATCACCCGGTCCGTGTACCGCAAGCTCGATGACGCGACCGTGACCATGAGTGCGGGATGGGGGCACTACTACGGCGACAAGCGCATGCCGATTGTCGGTGTGGCGGGTGTGGTCACCGCGGTGCTCACCCTGGTGATCGCGCTGTGGGCCGGGCAGCTCGGCGCCGCTGTCGCGGCGGGGATCACGGTGGCGGCGCTGCTGACCTGGCTCGCCTTCTACGTCCGCATCGCAAAGCCGATCAATTCCCGGCAGACGGCCGCTGCGCGCAGCGGCATCATTCCGGCCGACGCCCGCGCGCTGCAGGACAGGTGGGACAGCATCCTGAAGTACCGGGTCACCCTGCAGTTCATCGCGATCGCCGGACTGTGCGCCGCGCTGATCCTGTTCTGACCTCAGCGCGCGGGGTAGGCGGTCGCGCTGAACCGCCGACGCAAGCGCGCGGCAGGCAGCAGCGTGCGCTTCCCGCATCCGACAAACTTCCGGCTGATTGCCGGAGCACACCTGATATCGAAATTCACGAGGAGTAACCGAGATGACCTTCACCAGCAAAGAACAGCAGTTTCTCGCCGAGGCCGGGATCGGCCGCTTGGCCACGGTGTCGCCCGACGGCGTTGTGCAGAACAACCCGGCCAGCTATCGGGTGAACGCCGACGGCACGATCGACATCGGGGGCATGCGGATGCGCGCCAGCCGGAAGTACCGCAATGTCGAGGCGGGCAGCCGGGTGTCGTTCGTCGTCGACCAGCAGGTTTCGCTGGAGCCATACGTGATCCGCGGTATCGAGGTACGCGGCACGGCCGAGGCGCTCGATGACGAGGAACCACCGTTCGAACCGCAGGAACGCGCGGTCATCCGCATTCACCCCGAACGGATCATCTCCTGGGGCATCGACGGCGGATCGTTCGACTTCACCAGTCGCAGCGCCGAGTAGCGCGGAACAGCCGGCTCGGCTCAGGAGCCCGAGCCGGCCCGACGCGCGAGGATCCGGCCGAGGTCGGCAACCCCGGAGTTGGACGTGCCGGAAGGCTCAGGTCAGGTACCGGTACGCCGGGGAATCCGGCTCGAGGCGTTCGCACTGGATCGGGGAATGCCGCATCCTTTCCAGCAGCGGCCCCAGCCCGTCCGGTGCGCCGAGTTCGATGCCGACCAGCGCGGCGCCCGTCTCCCGGTTGTTGCGCTTGACGTACTCGAACAGCGTGATGTCGTCGTCGGGGCCTAGCACCTCGTTGAGGAAGCGGCGCAGCGCGCCGGGTTCCTGCGGGAAATCCACCAGGAAATAGTGCTTGAGGCCGCGATGGACCAGGGAACGCTCGATGATCTCGCCGTAGCGCGAGACGTCGTTGTTGCCGCCGGATACCAGGCACACCACCGTCGAACCCGGCTCCACGGTGATCTCCGCGAGCGCCGTGGTGGTGAGCGCGCCCGCGGGCTCGGCGATGATGCCCTCGTTCTGGTACAGATCGAGCATGGCGGTGCAGATCGCGCCCTCGTCGACCTGCATCATCTGGAAAGCGCCCGCGCCCCTGGGCGATTGGGTGGTGGTCAGCAACGGCAGCGAGGCGTGCGAGACCACTCGCCCCCCGAATCCGGACACCGCGGTGTAGGGCACCGTGCCCACCCGGCGCACGGCGGCGCCGTCCACGAACGGGTCGATCTCCGGCAGCGTGACCGGACCGCCCGCCACCAGGGCCGCGGTCATCGAGGCCGCGCCCGCGGGCTCCACGCCCAGGATGGCGGTGCGCGGGGACCGCGCGCGCAAGTAGGTGCCGATCCCGGCGAGGCAGCCGCCGCCGCCCACCGGCACGATCACCAGGTCGGGCGTGGCGGCGAGCTGTTCCAGGATCTCCGCGGCGATGGTGCCCTGACCGGCCGCGGTGCGCGCGTCGTCGAACGGCGGGACCATGGTCGCGCCGGTGCGCTCGACGTCGGCGGCGGCGGCCGCGGCGGCGGCGTCGTAGGTCTCGCCGACCGCGATCAGCTCGACGAACTCGCCGCCGTGCACCCGGATGCGGTCGCGCTTCTGCTTCGGAGTGGTGGTGGGCACGTAGATGCGGACTTTGATCCCCATCGCCCGGCACGCGAACGCGACGCCCTGGGCGTGGTTGCCCGCGCTGGCCGCGACCACGCCCGCGGCGCGTTCGTTCTCGGTCAGCTGCACCACCAGGTTGTAGGCGCCGCGCAGCTTGTAGGAGCGGACCGCGCTGAGATCCTCGCGCTTGAGATAGACGTTCGCCCCGGTCAGCTTGGACAGCCGCTCGCTGCGCTGTAGCGGGGTCGGATCGATGACGTCGGCAATTCGCTTGGCGGCAGCATCGATCTCGTCCGCGGTGAGCGCGGGACGAGAAGCGGACAGTGCGTCGAGGACATCAAGCGGATCGGACACCCGAATCATGCTGCCACCCGCCACGGCGGTGAGCGGCGGCGGGTGGCAGTGACACGCTGGCTACCTGCGGAGAACTACCTGGGGGTGAGGACGAAGACGGGGATCTGACGGTCGGTCTTGGTCTGGTAGTCCGCGTAGTCCGGCCACACCTCGACGGCGCGCTCCCACCACTGCGCCTTCTCCTCGCCGAAGACCTCGCGGGCGGTGTAGTCCTTGTTGACCGTGCCGTCCCGCAGCTCCACATGCGGTTCGGCCTTGATGTTGTAGTACCAGACCGGATGCTTCGGCGCGCCGCCCAGCGAGGCGACCACCGCGTACTCGCCGTTGTGCTCCACCCGCATCAGCGGCGTCTTGCGCAGCTTGCCCGACTTCGCGCCTTTGGTGGTGAGCAGGATGATGGGCTTGCCCTTCAAGGTCGTTGCCTGGGTGCCGCCGGAGTTCTCGTACTCCTCGGCTTGCTCGCGGGCCCAGTCGGATGTGCTCGGTTCGTATTCACCTGTCAGTGGCATGACTGCGGCAACACCGTGCCGATCCGCTGTGTTCCCGGCCGCGAAAGTTCGCTGGCCCGAACTTACGATTCCGACTACCCTGAGGAGATGGCAGTCGTCCATCCTCCGGCTCGCAGCGCCACGATCGATATCGCGGGCAGCGCGTGGCCGGTCTACAAGCTCGACGCACTGCTCGTCGGGTTGGCGAGCTGCCTCGTGCTGGCCCTGATCACGGGGTCGATGCAGCTCGCGGTGCTGGTCGCGGTTGCGCTCGCCGCGGCGCGCTGGCTGATCGGGCTCGCCTTCGTGCGGCGCGCCGATCCGGGTCGGCGGCGCGCGTAGCGCCCAGCCGTTTCCCAGCCGCGCGAACTCGCGCTGCCGTATGCGATTACCCGCGTCTCGTTCGCGTAGCCGGGCCCGAAGTGCTGTGCCCGGTTCGTCGACTCGCGTATTTCGGCCGTGCCATTAACGCCGTCCGGTCTGTTCGGCGATGAATTCGAGTAGTCGAGTACGCGGGTTTCGGTGGGATACCAGCGGGAGGATCAGCGCATGAAACGCCTGGTTGTATGTTGTGACGGCACCTGGAAGGCCGAGTCGAGCGACACGGTCTCGAACATTGTCAAGATCGCGCAGACGATCCGGTTCGACGCGCCGGGACCGGCGGGGGAGAAGATCCAGCAGTGGGTCACCTACGTTTCCGGCCCGGGCGCCCGCGGCTTCATCAGCGATCGTCTGATGGGCGGCGCGTTCGGGCTCGGACTCGAGGCGAATCTGTCCTCCGCGTACTGGCACCTGGCCCTGAACTGGGAGAAGGGCGACGAGATCTACATCTTCGGCTTCAGTCGCGGCGCCTTCACCGCCCGCAGCCTGGCCGGTCTGATCAGCCGCATCGGGATCATGACCCCGGAGGCGATGATCGCGGGCAAGTACCCGGAGGCCCTGCGGATCTACCGCCAGCGCCCGCCCGCGCCGACGCCCGAGAACCCGGACCCGCCCGAGCCCGAGCAGTGGCGGGAGTTCCGCAGCGAGAACTGCCGCCGAGCGAAGATCGACTTCCTCGGCGTGTTCGACACCGTCGGCGCGCTGGGCGTGCCGGGCATCACCTCGCTGCGCCACCGGTTCCACGACGTCAAGCTCTCCCGCCACGTGCACTGCGCCCGCCAAGCGCTGGCCATCGACGAGCGGCGGCGCAACTTCGAACCGTCCGTGTGGGAGGTGCCGGTCGAACCGACCGTGAAGTACCGCCGTGGGTTCGAGCGGGTCAAGCAGGTGTGGTTCCCCGGCGTGCACAGCGATATCGGCGGCGGGTACGCCGAATGCGGCCTGTCCGACGCGACGTTGCAGTGGATGGTGCGCGAGGCGGAGTCGGTCGGGCTCTCCTTCGACCGCGATCGGCTGGCCAAGCTGTCCGAACGCTGCGACACCGCGAACGGGGACCACATGCGGCTGCACGATTCGCTGAGCATCGGCTACCGCATCCTGAACGTTCTTCGCACCTTGCGCAATCCGCGCAGCCCCCGCTTCCACTGGGATTCCTGGCGCCGGGTGTCCACGCCCACCGACCACGGGGTCCGGTTGGCCTCCAGCACACAGGACGCGCTGGACTACCGTCCCGCGAACCTGCGCCGCTGGCGCGACGAACTGGGCGGGGTGCTCCCGGAGGACACTTTCGAGCAGGTCCGCGGTGTGTTCTCCAAGGAGCTCCTGCGGGCTCCCGCGGCGGCCGGCGCGCCCGCGCTCGAACTGTCAGCGCACCAGTAGCGCCACCGGCAGCCGGGCGAACATCTTCTCCAGCCTGGCCCGGCCCTGGAAGGTGTGGCCGGTCAGCCGGTCGGTCCAGCTGCCCGCGGGCAGGTCGAGGAACGTGTCGCCCCATCCGGTCTCGGCCAGGCCCACGCTGTGGCGCGTGGCGGCGACGATGACCTCGGGCGGCTCGCCGGTGCGGCCACGAGCGTAGGACACCACCTTGGCCGCGTGGTCGCCGGTGGCGAACAGCGGCCGGTAGGCGCCGCCGACGAAGCAGTCCGGACGTTCGCGGCGTAACCACAGCGCGTAGGCCACGATCCACATCTTCGCCGCGCCGGTGGTGTCCAGCGCCGGTGTGCCGGTAAGCGATTGCAGCATGCCCGCGCGGGCGGCGAAGTCCACCGGCCTGCGATTGTCCGGGTCGACGAGGGAGTCCTCCCACAGCTCACAGCCCTGGTAGACGTCCGGGATGCCCGGGCCGCACAGTTGCAGCAGTTTCTGCGACAACGCGTCCGACCAGGCGTGCGGCGCCAGCTCGTGCACCAGGTCGCCGAGTTCGGAACCCACCGGCCCGTCGATCACCGCGTCCAGCCAGGCGTGCACGGCGGACTCGAACTCGGTGTCGGGCTCCTCCCAGGAGGTCTTGGTGTTCGCCTCGCGCATCGCCTTCTCGGCGAACGCGTGCAGGCGCTCGCGCAGCCCCGGCACCGACGCGGCCGGACGGCCGTCGGCGGGCCACACACCGAACATGTTCTGCAGCAGGAACAGTGCCGTCGCCCCGTCCGGCGCCGGAGTGGTCTCCAACCAGGAGTCGACATTGCGCGCCCAGGTCTCCGCGGCCTGGGACAGCACGCCGATGCGGGCGCGCACGTCCTCGCCGCGCTTGGTGTCGTGCGTGGACAGCGTCGTCATGGTGGCGGGCCAGAGCTGCGCGCGCTGACTGTTGGACAGGTGGAACTCGTTGAGCGAGTGGCCGAACCGCGCCGGATTGCCGCCCACCTCCTGCAACGAGACCAGCCGCGCGGCCTGGTAGAACATGGTGTCCTCGACCGCCTTGGCGGTCACCGCGCCGCAGACCTGGCTGAAGCGCACCGCCGCGGCCCCGTCGGCGGCCAGCGCCGCGACCAGCACCGCCAGCGGCGCGGTGAGTTCGCTGTTGCGCTTCTCCACCTCGGCGATCACCGCGCCCGCCATCCCGGCCAGCGGCGCGTAGTCGGCCCGGTACACCGGCATGAACGCCAGCACCTCGATGGTGGCGTTGGTCAGCGCCATCGTGTCGAAACTCTCGGCGTTCGCGTCCTGTTTGATCGCGGCGACCAGCCGCCGCACTTCCGGCGTCAGGATGCTCTCCGCGACCGCTCGCTTGATCCGGTGCTCGGTCTCGCCGATCCAGGCCCGGTCGCTGCCGTGCCCGGCGACCCGCCGCGACAGTTCGGTGAGCGCGTGCTCGCCGCGCGGATCGATCAGCACGCCGCCGAAATCGGCCAGCGCCTCGTAACCGGTGGTGCCGTCGATCGGGAGCGTGGCGTCCAAGGGCTCGCGGTTGGCCAGGATCTTCTCCACCAGCAGCAGCCGGTGCGGGCCGATCAGCCTGCGCAGCCGGGCGAGGTAGCCCGCGGGGTCGGACAGACCGTCCGGATGGTCGACCCGCACGCCGTCGATCAGGTCGTGTTCGCACCACGCGGCCAGTTCCCGGTGGGTGACCTCGAAGACCTCGGGATGCTCCTGCCGGATTCCGGCCAGGCTGCTGACGGCGAAGAAACGCCGGTAGGTGCACAGCCCGGCCTTCCAGCTCACCAGGCGATAGTGCTGCTTGTCGTGGATGCGCAGCGCGTTGTCGCCGTCGGTGCCCGGCGCGATCGGGAAGCGCAGATCGTGCAGGGCGAGCATGGGTTCGGCGCCCGTGCGGTCGACGGTCAAGGCGGCCGGGTCGTTCTCGCTCTGCAGCACCGGCAGCGCCAGGCGGCCGCCCGCGCCGTTGCCCGGGCTCCAGTCGATGTCGAAGTACGGCGCGAACCGCGACTCCTGGCCGTTCCGCAGAACGTCCCACCACCAAGCGTTCTGCCGCGGATCGGCGACCCCGACGTGGTTGGGCACCAGGTCGACGATCAGTCCCATGCCGCGGCTGCGCACCTCGTCGGCGAGGGCCTTGAGCCCGAGCGGGCCACCGAGCGCGGCGGAGACCGTGGTCGGGTCGGTGACGTCGTATCCGTGCGTCGAGCCGTGCGTCGCGGTGAGGATCGGCGAGAGGTACAGGTGGGAGATACCGAGCTGCTGGAGGTATTCCGCGATGGCGCGCGCTTCGGCGAAGGTCAGCGCGTCCGGGCGCAGCTGTAGCCGGTAGGTGCTGCGGATCGTGGTCTGGCGAGCGGGTTTGCGGCGGAGGGACACCGGGTCGGTCACGTGTATCTCGGCGGAGTCGGGTGCGTTCATCGGCATTCGGGTCAGGTGGCCTGGCGGAGGACGAGGAGACAGCGAGCTTCGACGGTGACGCTCGCGCCACCGGCATAACCGGCGTCGGCCAGGCCGGTCGGCGTCGAGCAATCCAACGCCACCGACCATCGCGCGCCTTCGCCGGTGCGGGGTAGCACGAAGTCGATAGCCGCGTCGTGGGCGTTGAAACACAGCAGGAACGAATCGTCGGTGATCCGCTCGCCGCGCGGGCCGGGCTCCGGGATCGCCTCGCCGTTGAGGTGGACCGCCAGCGACTTGCCGAAGCCGCTGTCCCAGTCCGTTTCGGTCATCTCCTCGCCGGAAGGGGTGAGCCACGCGATCTCCCGGGCGTCCCGCGCCGAACGGATCGGGCCGCGCGCCAGGAAGCGACGGCGCCGGAAGACCGGGTGCTCGGAGCGCAACGCGATCACCGCGCGGGTGAACTCGAGCAGATCGGCGTTCTTTTCGCGCAGCGACCAGTCCATCCAGGCCAGCGGCGAGTCCTGGCAGTAGACGTTGTTGTTGCCGTGCTGGGTACGGCCCATCTCGTCGCCGTGCGCGAGCATCGGCACACCCTGGCTGAGCATCAGCGTCGCCAGCAGGTTGCGGCTCTGGCGGGCGCGCAGCGCGAGAATCTCCGGATCGTCGGTCGGCCCCTCCACACCGCAGTTCCACGAGCGGTTCCAGCTCTCGCCGTCCCGGTTGTCCTCGCCGTTGTCCTCGTTGTGTTTCGCGTTGTAGGACACCAGGTCCCGCAAGGTGAACCCGTCGTGCGCGGTGACGAAGTTGACGCTCGCGCTCGGCCTGCGCCCGGTGGCCTCGTAGAGGTCCGAGGAGCCGGTGAGCCGAGAAGCGAACTCGCCCAGCGTCGCCGGTTCGCCGCGCCAGTAATCACGCACGGTGTCACGGAATTTGCCGTTCCATTCCGTCCACAGACCGGGGAAATTCCCCACCTGGTAGCCGCCCTCGCCGACGTCCCACGGCTCGGCGATCAGCTTGACCTGACTCACCACCGGATCCTGCTGCACCAGGTCGAAGAACGTCGACAGCCGGTCCACGTCGTGCAGTTCCCGCGCCAGCGTCGCGGCCAGATCGAAACGGAATCCGTCGACGTGCATCTCCAGGATCCAGTACCGCAGCGAGTCCATGATCAACTGCAAGGTGTGCGGGTGGCGCACGTTCAAGCTGTTGCCGGTGCCCGTGTAATCCATGTAGCGCGAAGGATCGTCGTCGACCAGGCGGTAGTAGGCGGCGTTGTCGATACCGCGGAAGCCGATCGTCGGGCCGCGGTGGTTGCCCTCGGCGGTGTGGTTGTAGACCACGTCGAGGATCACCTCGATGCCCTCGGCGTGCAGCGCGCGCACCATCGCCTTGAATTCGGTGACCGCCGATCCGGCGCGGTCCAGCGCCGCGTACCCGTTGTGCGGAGCGAGGTAGCCGAAGCTGTTGTAGCCCCAGTAGTTGCGCAGCCCTTGGTCGAGCAGCACGCGGTCGTGCAGGAATTGGTGCACCGGCATCAATTCGATCGCGGTGACGCCCAAGCCCTTCAAATGCTCGACGATCGCCGGATGCGCGATGCCGGAGTAGGTGCCGCGCAATTCCTCGGGCACCTCGGGGTGGGTCATCGTCATGCCCTTGACGTGCGCCTCGTAGATGACGGTCTCGTGGTAGGGCCGATTCGGCGCGCGGTCGGCGCCCCAGTCGAAGTAGGGGTTGATCACCACGCCGGTCATGGTGTGGCCGAGTGAGTCCAGTCCGTAGGTGTGCAGCGAGGGGTGGGCGTCGAAATCGCCGTCGAAGGCTTTGCCGTACGGGTCGAGCAGCAACTTGCTCGCGTCGCAGCGCAGGCCACGGTCGGGGTCGTAGGGGCCGTGCACCCGGAATCCGTAGCGCTGACCGGGATCGATGGCGGGAAGATACGCGTGCCAGACGTAGCCGTCGACCTCGTCGAGCGCGATCCGGGTCTCGGCGCCGTCCCCGTCGATCAGGCAGAGCTCGACCGCGTCGGCAACCTCCGAGAACACCGAGAAATTGGTGCCTGCGCCGTCGTAGGTGGCTCCGAGGGGATAGGCGGTGCCGGGCCAGACACCCAGTGGTGTCGCGTCGCCGGGCGCTGCGTCGGGCTGAGCCATGGCAACGACAGTAGCGGCAGACCGGCCCTCGGCTGTGCGGGTGGTTGTGGCCGAGCTGGTCAGTCGAGGTCGGAGGCGTTTTCCAACCAGCGGCGGCGGTAGCCGAGAAGTACCGCGGCGCGGGCGAGACCGCCGAGCACGGCCCGTTGCAGGAAGGCCGGGACACCCGCCAGGTAACCGTCTTGGTAATCCCACAGCAGGGCGAGGGCGAGCGGGTCACGGGGCACCCGCGCCGCGGTGGTCTTCCCCGCGCGATCCAGGTTGTGCCACAACCGGAACATCTCCCAATGCCGCAGCGGCGGCCGGATCTCGTGCTCGATCACCGTGCCGGGGAGCACGCTGTGGAACTCGTGCACCGTGCCCGCCCGCGCCCGCACCGTGTCGCCGGGATGGGCGACGATCTCCGTGCCGTCGACGCGGAATCGAAGTTGTCCCTGGCGCACCGTCCACCGCTCGGTGAGGACCGGGTGCCAGTGCGGGCCCGCCTGGCGCCCTGCTTGCGGTAGTACGTGCTCCAACCGCAGGTAGGGGCCGTGTTCGTCGGCGCTCTGCGCGACAAAGGTGACGCGGTGCCCGTTGCGGAAGGTGAGAGTGCGTGCCGGCATATTCCAGATATAAAGGTAACCTTCATATTGTGTCAACAGGAGAACCGACGCTGCTGAAGTTGCTCAGCCAGGCCACCGCCGCGTACGAGCGCGCGCTGAACGACGAGCTGCGCGCGCGGCTGGACGAAC
>NZ_BAFS01000100.1 GCF_000308415.1 Nocardia asiatica NBRC 100129
TCGGGTCGACGAGGGTGGAGGTGTCGCCGAGTTCGCGTCCTTCTGCGACGTCGCGCAGGAGGCGGCGCATGATTTTGCCGCTGCGGGTTTTGGGGAGTTCGGGGACGATGTGGATTTCGCGGGGTTTGGCGATGGGGCTGATTTCGCGGGCGACTTCGGCTTTGAGTTCGTCGATCAGGGTGGTGCCGGTGTCTCGGGCTTCGGCTGTGAGGATGACGAAGGCGACGATGCCTTGGCCGGTGGTGGGGTCGGTGGCGCCGACGACGGCGGCTTCGGCGACGGTGTGGTGTCCGACGAGGGCGGATTCGACTTCGGCGGTGGAGATTCGGTGGCCGGAGACGTTCATGACGTCGTCGACGCGGCCGAGGATCCACAGGTCGCCGTCGGTGTCGAGTTTGGCTCCGTCGCCGGCGAAGTACCAGCCTTGTTCGGCGAAGCGTTCCCAGTAGGTGGCTTTGTAGCGTTCGGCGTCGCCCCAGATGCCGCGCAGCATCGACGGCCACGGCTGATCCAGCACCAGGTAGCCGTTGGCTTCGGTTTCGCCGCGTTGCACGGTTTTGCCTTCTTCGTCGACGACTTGGGCGGAGATGCCGGGCAGCGGGGTCATGGCGGCGCCGGGTTTGGTGGCGGTGACGCCGGGCAGGGGGGAGATCATGATGGCGCCGGTTTCGGTTTGCCACCAGGTGTCCACGATGGGGGTGCGGTTGCCGCCGATGATTTCGCGGTACCAGCGCCAGGCTTCGGGGTTGATGGGTTCGCCGACCGATCCGAGTAGGCGGATGCTGGACAGGTCGTGGGCGGCCGGTATCTCTTTGCCCCATTTCATGAAGGTGCGGATGAGGGTGGGGGCGGTGTAGTAGATGGTGACGCCGTATTTTTCGATGATTTCGAAGTGCCGGTGTTCGGTGGGTGAGTTGGGGGTGCCTTCGTAGACGATTTGGGTGGTGCGGTTGGCCAGGGGGCCGTAGACGATGTAGCTGTGGCCGGTGACCCAGCCGATGTCGGCGGTGCACCAGTAGGTGTCGTGTCCGGGTTTGTGGTCGAAGACGTTGTGGTGGGTGTAGGCGGTTTGGGTGAGGTAGCCGCCGGTGGTGTGCAGGATGCCTTTGGGTTTTCCGGTGGTGCCGGAGGTGTA
>NZ_BAFS01000099.1 GCF_000308415.1 Nocardia asiatica NBRC 100129
GGGGAGATGGGCGGCCACGCGAGGGCCGGGTGCGGCGGGCGCGCGCGCCCGCAGGGAACCGACAGCTAGCGCACAGCCACCGGACAGCGTCACCGCCTGCCGCGAACTGTCGGTGGACCGGCGTACATTGCAGCCGTGCGTACCGAGAACCCGAGCGTCGAGCGCGCGCCCGCGACCGGGATCGGCACGCACGGCGACCTCCCGGTGGCCGGGCAGCATCCGCCCGGCCTCGCCGACGCGGACAGCGCCGCCCGGCGCTGGGTGCTGCACATCGATATGGACGCCTTTTTCGCGTCGGTCGAGCAGTTGACCCGGCCGACATTGCGGGGCAGGCCGGTGCTGGTCGGCGGGACGGGCGGGCGCGGCGTGGTGGCCGGAGCCAGCTACGAGGCGCGGGTCTACGGGGCGCGCTCGGCCATGCCGATGCATCAGGCACGCAGGCTGGTCGGCGTCACCGCGGTGGTGGTGCCGCCGCGCGGCGCGGTGTACGGCGTGGTGAGCGGTCAGGTCTTCGACGCGCTGCGCAGCCGGATCCCGGTGCTGGAGACGCTGTCGTTCGACGAGGCGTTCGGCGAACCCGCCGAGCTGGCTGGTGCGACGGTGGCGCAGGTGTACGCGTTCTGCGCGCAGCTGCGCGCGGTGGTGCGGGAGCGGACCGGGCTGACCGCCTCGGTGGGCGCGGGCACCGGGAAGCAGCTGGCGAAGATCGCCTCCGGCTTGGCCAAGCCCGACGGCATCCGGGTGATCTCGCCGGTCGAGCAACCCGGTCTGCTCGCGGGACTGCCGGTGCGCAAGCTGTGGGGGATCGGTCCGGTCGCGGAGAGCAGGCTGCGTTCCCTCGGCATCGAGACCGTGGGCGCCTTCGCCGCCCTGCCGGAATCGGAGGCGGTGTCGATCCTCGGCGGCAGCGTGGGGGCGGCCCTGCACCGGCTGGCCCGCGGCATCGACGACCGTCCGGTCGCCGAACGCACCGAGGCGAAACAGATCAGCGCCGAGACCACCTACGAGACCGATATCGTCAGCCTCGACCAGCTCCGCCCGGCCATCGACGACATGGCCGCCGCCGCGCACCGCCGCCTGACCGGTGACGGCCGGGCAGCCCGCACGGTGGTGCTCAAACTCAAGAAATCCGATATGAGCATCGTCACCCGTTCCTTCACCCTGCCCTACGCCACCGAGGACTTGGCCACGCTCGCCGCCGCGGCGCAACGGTCGGCCCTCGACCCGCGCGAACTGGGGCCGATCCGGCTCGTCGGGGTCGGCTTCGGCGGCTTGTCCACCGTTCGCCAGGAGTCGCTGTTCCCCGAACTCGATCGCGGCCCGGCGGCGGAGAGCGCCGTGGCGGCACCGGAGTCCGAACCGGCGCGGCCCGCCGACCTCGCCGAGGCCGCGCCCGACGCGACCTCCCCTCTGCCGGTCGCGCTCTGGTATCCGGGCATGGACGTCACGCATCCCGAGCACGGCCACGGTTGGGTGCAGGGCGCCGGGCACGGCGTCGTGACGGTCCGCTTCGAAACTCGTTCCACCGGCCCGGGTCCCGCGCGCACCTTCGCCGCCGACGACGCCGCGCTCACCCGGGCCGATCCGCTGGGCAGTCTGCTCTGACGCGTCCGCGCCGACGGCTCGACATCCCCCAGCCCGACGCGTACGTTCGCTGCCGACGACATTCGTCGGTTCCGTGTGGATCCGGGCGGCGCCGTCCGGTGCCGGTAGCCTGGGACCTCGTGCAGCGCCGCCGGTTCGGGTGGCGGCTGCCACGGTGGAACCCGACACGCACCTCTCGAACGCAAAGGACGAGCAGTTGAAGCTTCGTAAGACTGGACGCACAGCGATCGCCGGACTGGCCATCGTCGCCGCGCTTGGCCTGACCGCCTGTGGTGGCGACGACAAGGACAGCAAGCCCGCCGCCAAGACGTCGACCAGCGCCAAGGCGTCGGCCACCGCGAGCGCGAACCTGCCGCCGGTCCCGACCGCCGCGGAGCTGAACACCGCCCTCGCCCGTGCGCTGGACCCGTCGGTGCCCGCCTCCGAGAAGCTGGACAACGTCCAGGGCGCCGAGGCCGACCCGACCCTGCCGGACCGCCTGTCCCAGGCCGCGGCGGGCGCGGATGTGAAGATCGAGGTCACCGACGTCACCTCGTTCGGCGACAGCGTGAACGCGAAGGCCAAGTTCGTCCTCAACGGCCAGGAGAACATCGTCGACGTGCCGTTCGTCGCCGACAACGGCAAGTGGAAGATCCAGAAGCAGTGGGCCTGCACCATGCTGACCAACCTCGGTCAGCAGTCGGCGGCCTGCGCCTGATCTCGCACGACCGGCCGGGCCGGTCGCCGGGTTCGTCCCGGCGGCCGGTCTCGTCCTCTCGCGAAAGTCTCCCGTCGCCGGTGCTGCGCGCCCCCTCGCGCCGAGGACGAGGACTTCCGAAGCGGATTCCCACTGCTGCCGAGGTAGCGGAATGACACCCGGCACCGGTCGATTTCGTCGGAGCCGGCTCGTCAGGTCGACCGCGTATCGCTCGCCAGCGGGTCGGATTCGGTGCCGGCAGCGCGACGACGCGCACGCCGGTTCTTCCGCAGCGCGTCGGTGGTGAAGATCGCCAGCGCGGCCCAGATCAGGGCGAACCCGGCCCACCGGGAGGCGGGCATCGGCTCGTGCGCGACGGCGACGCCCCAGGCCATCTGGAGTGCGGGCGTGAGGTATTGGAGCAGGCCCATGGTGGAAAGCGCCACCCGCTGAGCCGCCACCGCGAACAGCAGGAGGGGCACGAGGGTGACGGGCCCGGTGGCCGCCATCAGCGCGGTGTGCGCGGGGGTGGAAGTGAATTCGCTGTGCCCGGTGACGGCGAGCCCGATCGCGAACGCGAGCGCGAACGGCGCGGCGACGATGCCCTCGGCGGCGATGCCGCGCAGCGCGTCCAGCGGAATCACCTTTTTCACCAGCCCGTAGACGGCGAAGGAACAGGCCAAGGCCAAGGCGATGATCGGTGGCCTGCCGTAGTCGAGGGTGAGCACGGCCACCGCGGTCGCGCCGAGCGTGAGCGCGGCCCACTGCGCCCCGGTCAGCCGCTCGCGGAAGATCACCACGCCGAACGCGACGGTGACCAGCGGGTTGATGAAGTAGCCGAGCGCGCACTCCACGACGTGACCGGAGATCACGCCGTAGACGTACACGCCCCAGTTCAGGGCGATCGCGGCGGAGGCGACGGCCGCCAGGCGCCACACGCGACCGCCGATGCCGCGCAACTCGCGCACGCGCCCGCTGACGGCGAGCACCGCGAGCACGACGACCAGCGTCCAGACGATCCGCTGCGCCACCACCTCGGCCGGGCTCGCGAACGTCAGCAGACCGAAGAACGCGGGGAACAGACCCCACAGGAAGTACGCGCCCGTACCGAACGTCACACCGGGGATGGACCTGCTTCGCCGCACGAGGACGAACGTAGTTGTCACGTAGCCTTGCGGTCATGTCGATTACCGTGCAGGCTTCGGGCGCCACCGGCCTCACCGCCGCCGAGGTCGAGCAACGTCGCCGTGACGGGCGGACCAACGACGTCCCGGATCGCGCGAGCCGCTCGGTCGGCGAGATCGTGCGCGCGAACGTCTTCACCCGGATCAACGCCATCCTCGGCGTCCTTTTCGTCCTGGTGCTGGCCGCCGGATCGATCATCGACGGCATGTTCGGCCTGCTGATCGTCGCCAACAGCGCGGTCGGGATCATCCAGGAGATCCGGGCCAAGCGCACCCTGGACCGGTTGGCCATCGTCAGCCAGGCCAAGCCGACCGTCCGCCGCGACGGCACGCCCGTCGCCGTCGCGCCGCACGAGGTGGTGCTCGACGACCTGATCGAACTCGGCCCCGGCGACCAGATCGTGGTGGACGGCACGGTCGAGGAGTCCGCGCAGCTCGAGGTGGACGAGTCCTTGCTCACCGGCGAGGCCGATCCGATCGACAAGGCCATCGGCGCCGCGGTGATGTCGGGCAGCTACGTGGTATCCGGGTCCGGCGCCTATCGGGCCACCAAGGTCGGCCGGGACGCCTACGCGGCGCGGCTGGCCGAGGAGGCGAGCAAGTTCACGCTGGTGCACTCCGAGCTCCGCAGCGGCATCGACAAGATCCTGAAGTTCATCACCTATCTGCTCATTCCCGCCGGCCTGCTGAGCATCTACAACCAGCTGGTCTCCAGCGGCGAGACCTGGCGGCCCGCGGTCACCGGCATGGTGGCCGCGCTGGTGCCGATGGTGCCGGAGGGGCTGGTGCTGATGACGTCGATCGCGTTCGCGGTGGGCGTGGTGCGGCTGGGGCGGCGGCAGTGCCTGGTGCAGGAGTTGCCCGCGATCGAGGGGCTGGCCCGCGTCGACGTGGTGTGCGCGGACAAGACCGGCACGCTGACCGAGAACGGCATGCGGTTGTCGGACGTCAAGACCCTGGCGGGCTTCGACGACGGCGAGGTGCGCACCGCGCTGGCCGCGCTCGCCGCCGACGACCCACGGCCGAACGCGAGCGTGCAGGCGATCGCCGAGCAGTTGCCGGTCGGTCCCGGCTGGCAGCGCACCGCCGTCGCGCCGTTCTCCTCGGCCAAGAAGTGGAGCGGCTGCTCCTATGGCGAGCACGGCGACTGGCTGCTCGGCGCACCGGACGTGCTGCTGGACCCGGGCTCGGCGGACGCGCGGGTCGCCGAGGAACTCGGTGCCTCCGGACTGCGTGTCCTGCTGCTGGCGCGCGGCGACCGTCCGGTGGACGCACCGGACGCGCCCGGCGTGGTGCGCCCGGCCGCCCTGGTCGTGCTGGAGCAGAAGGTCCGGCCCGATGCCCGGGACACGCTCGACTACTTCGCGAGCCAGGATGTCTCGATCAAGGTCATCTCCGGCGACAACGCCGTGTCGGTCGGCGCGGTGGCCTCCTCGCTCGACCTGCCGGGCGGCGACCGCCCGATCGACGCGCGCAAGCTGCCGGAGGACCGTGACGGACTGGCCGAGGTGCTCGATCGCAACACCACCTTCGGCCGGGTCCGTCCGGATCAGAAGCGCGCGATGGTGGCGGCCCTGCAGTCGCGTGGCCACACCGTGGCGATGACCGGCGACGGAGTCAACGACGTGCTCGCGCTCAAGGATTCCGACATCGGCGTGGCCATGGGCGCGGGCAGCCCCGCGACCAGGGCGGTGGCGCAGATCGTCTTGCTGGACAACAAGTTCGCCACCCTGCCGTACGTGGTCGGCGAGGGCCGCCGGGTGATCGGCAACATCGAGCGGGTGTCGAATCTGTTCCTCACCAAGACCGTCTATTCCGTGCTGCTCGCCTTTCTGGTCGGCGCCGCCGGGGTCGGTTCCCAGATCTTCGACTACGAGCCCATCGGGTACCCGTTCCTGCCGCGCCACGTCACGATCGCGGCGTGGTTCACCATCGGCATTCCGGCGTTCATCCTCTCGCTCGCACCCAACAACGAGCGCGCCCGCACCGGGTTCGTCGGGCGGGTCATGCGGTTGGCCATCCCGTCGGGCGTGGTGATCGGCGTGGCCACCTTCGTCGCGTACCTGATCGCCTACGCCGGGCCGGAGGCGGGCGAGCAGCAGAAGGTGCAGGCGGGCACCACCGCCCTCATCACGCTGATCATGATCGCGGTGTGGGTGCTGGCCATCGTGGCCCGGCCGTACGTCTGGTGGAAGGTGGTGCTCATCGCGGTGTCGGTGGCGGCGTACGTCTTCCTGTTCACCGTTCCGTTCACCCGCGAGTTCTTCAAGCTCGACCCGTCCAATCTCGCGCTCACCGGTGCGGCCGTGGTCTGCGGCGTGGTCGGTATCGTGCTCGTCGAGGCCGTCTGGTGGGTCGGTTCGGTGCTGCGCGGGGGTGAGCGGCAACTGTTGCCGAGTTCGCCCGGCGGGGCCGCCTGACAGACTGGACGCCTGACTAGCCGCGCCACGAGAAGCCTTGTGCGAAGCGGCCATTCGGAGTTGGAGTACCTTCTGGAGATTATGGAGGTACTGCTGCACCAGATCGACGCGTTCGCCGACGCACCGTTCTCGGGCAACCCGGCCGCGGTGATGCCGCTCCCGTCGTGGCTCCCGGACGTGTTGCTGCAACAGCTGGCCGAGGAGAACAACCTCGCCGAGACCGCGTTCTACACCTCGCAATTACCTCCCGAGGCGGGCATGCCGCCGGGCGACTGGCCCGCTTTCCACCTGCGGTGGTTCACCCCCAGGGTGGAGGTCGCCCTGTGCGGGCACGCCACCCTGGCCAGCGCCGCGCAGATCCTGGTCGACATGCACCCCGGCGAGGACCGGGTGAGCTTCTACACGCGCAGCGGCTGGCTGCACGTCGACCGCACCGACGACGACGAGTTCGTCCTCGACCTGCCGGTTGTGCCGAGCGTTCCGGCGCAGCCCGATCCGGCGCTGGTCGCGGCGCTCGGGGTGCGTCCGGTGCGGGCGTATTCCGGCGCCGACGAGGTCATCGTCGTGGCGACCGAACAGGAAGTGCGCGATGTCGCCCCCGTGCTGTCGGCTTTTCCCGCGCTGTCGCGCGGCGCGATCGTCACCGCGCCCGGTGACTCGGTGGATTTCGTCTCCCGGTTCTTCGCTCCGGCCGTGGGGGTCATGGAAGACCCGGTGACCGGGTCGGCACATGCCCAGCTGGTGCCGCTGTGGAGCGAGCGGCTCGGCCGCGCCGAGCTGAGCGCCAGGCAGCTCTCGCGCCGTGGCGGAAGCCTGCGCTGCGAGCTGACCGGTGACCGCGTGCTGCTGTTCGGGCGATGCCGTCGCTATCTCGACGGAGTGGTCACCCTGCCGGACTGAGGCCGGTCGGGGACGCCGCTCACCGGTCCGGGACAGGTCCGTCGTCGGGGCCCGGCAGGACGACGTCGCGGTATTCGGGCAGCAGCGGGACCACCGCGAAGCTGCCCGCCACGGCGTCGGAAGGGAGGGCCTGCACCGCGCGGATCCCGTTCTGAGCGGCCAGGTTTCGCAGTTGCGCCGAGGACCCGCGGACGACGAGCCCGACGACGCAGGCGCAGCCGCCGCGCAGCCGGGTGGCGGAGACCGCGACCACGCGGGCGGAACGGTCGTCGGCGGGGCGCGGAAGCAGCCAGGCCGCGTCCCGCGCCGAATCCACCGCCGCCGCAGCGCCTTCGGGGACCGGCACGACGACCAGCGGCGTCTGTACGCGGGGGATCGGCACCCGGTAGAGCACCTGGGCGATGCGCATTCCGCCGCTGTGCGCGGGAATCTGCTCGGGAGTCAGGGGTTCGGTGAACGACGCCAGCGCCCAGTGCTGTTCGCCCTCGCCCGTGTTCAGCGAATCACCGGACCGCGCGAGGTAATCCGCGACCTGCTCGCCCCGGTCGGGTCCGAGCCGGTCGGTGGACACCGGGGCGCGGTACGGCGGATACAACGCGCCGAGCGCCCAGACCAGTGCGACCAGCACGACCGCCGCCGCGCCGAGCAGGACCCGGCGCCACGGCGGCACGCGGCGCTCAGGCATCGCGCAGGACGTCCAGCGCGTGTCTCAGGTCGTCCGGGTACTCGCTGGTGATCTCCAAGTACCGGCCGTCGGACGGATGCTGGAAACCCAGCGAGCGGGCGTGCAGCCACTGGCGTTGCAGCCCCAGCCGCTCGGCCAGGCGCGGGTCCGCGCCGTAGGTGAGGTCGCCGCAGCAGGGATGGCGGATCGCGGAGAAGTGCACCCGGATCTGGTGGGTGCGCCCGGTTTCCAGGTGGATGTCCAGCAGGCTGGCCGATTGGAACGCCTCGACGGTGTCGTAGTGCGTGATGCTCGGGCGCCCGTCGGCGGTGACCGCGAACTTCCAGTCGTTGCCGCGGGCGCGGCCGATCGGGGCGTCGATGGTGCCGCTGCTCGGGTCCGGATGCCCCTGCACCAGAGCGTGGTATCGCTTGTCGACGGTGCGCTGCTTGAACGCCCGCTTGAGCACGGTGTACGCGTGCTCGGACTGCGCCACCACCATCACGCCGGAGGTGCCGACATCGAGGCGGTGCACGATGCCCTGCCGCTCGTGCGCGCCCGAGGTGGAGATGCGGTACCCGGCCGCGGCGAGCCCGCCGACCACGGTCGGCCCGCTCCAGCCGACGCCGGTGTGCGCGGCCACGCCGACCGGCTTGTCGACCGCGACGATGTCGTCGTCGGCGTAGAGGATCTTCATGCCCTCCACCGGTTCGGCCTCGATGGTCAGCTCCCGCTTCGGCTCGGGGAAGACCACCTCGAGCCAGGCGCCCGCGGTCAGCCGGTCGGACTTGCCCGCGGCCAGTCCGTCGAGCTGCACCGAGCCCTCCTCGGCGAGCGCGGCCACCGCCGTGCGAGACAGGCCGAGCAGACGGGCCAGGCCCGCGTCGACGCGCATACCGTCGAGCCCGTCGGGGACGGGCATGGTCCTGGTCTCCCTCATGCCGCGCTGCCCTCGCCCGCTTGGCCGGGTTTGCCGTGACCCACCCGGGTGCCGTTCGGCTCGAAACCCAACACGGTCAGCACCACCAGCAGGATCGCCCCGCACACGATGGCCGAGTCCGCGACGTTGAACACCGGCCACCAGCCGACCGCGACGAAATCCACCACGTGCCCCTGGAGCGGGCCGGGCGCGCGGAACAGCCGGTCCATCAGGTTGCCGAGCGCACCGCCGAGCACCAGGCCCAGCCCGATCGCCCACCCCAGCGAACGCAGCGTGCGGCCGATGCGCACCACGCCGACGACGACGGCGGCGGCCACCAGGGTCAGCAACCACGTCATGCCAGTGGCCATGGAGAACGCCGCGCCCGGATTGCGCACCAGGCTCAGGCGCGCGAAATCGCCGATGATCGGCACCGGATCACCCGGGGTCAGCCGCGCGACCACGATGGTCTTGGTGAGCAGGTCCAAGCCGAGCACGACCGCGGCGAGGACGAGCAGCGTGCGCAGGCGCTGCGGTGGGGCCGACGAGGTCGTCGGATCGGCGGTGTTCGCTGGGTTTTCCTCGGGCGGCCGGTCGTCACTCACGCCGACCATCATCTCTCGAGCGCGATCACGCCCGGTGCGCGCCGTCCGATTGCCCGGGCTGGGGCGGCCGGTCGGGGTCGCGCGGCACGCCGACCGGCGCGCACCCGGATGTCCCAGCCCACGCTCAGGAAGCGGTCGTACCCTGTTGCTCGTGACGGTGTTGTCTTCTCCCCACCTTCCCCGGATCGCGCGCTCGGGTGTGCTGCTCATGGTGCTCGCGGTCGGGCTCTCGGCCTTCGGTGTCGGTTGCGGCGACGGCGCCGAATCACTCGGCGAACCCGACGGAACCGAGCCGCTGGGCATCGGCAAGGAAGTGACGGTGCCGATCGCGGCCGCGGTGGCCACGGTCGAATCGGCCGGCGCCGAGCCGAGGTCGCTGCTGCGCCCGGAGTATCCGGCGGGCACCGTGCAGCGGGTCACGCTCTACACCGCCCACCACATCGAACAGCAGATCGATGAGCAGCCCGAGCGCGACTTCTCCACTCCGGCGCTGACCATTCCGATGACCGCGCACACCACCGCGGAGGGCATCGATCTGACTCTCGGCACGGTCACCTCGCCGGACCCGACGCTGGCCAAGGCGCTGACCAAGATCGGCGGTTCGCACGCGGGCTTCGATCTCAGCGATCTGGGCGCGATCACCGCCCTGCGGCTCGAGCCGGCTCCGGACGCCTCCAACACCGCCCGCTCCGCCCTCGAGCAAGCGTTCTACCAGGCCGTGTATCGGTCGATCGCCTTCCCCGACGAGCCCGTCGGCGAGGGCGCGGTGTGGACGGTGCGCCAGGAGGTCACCGGCGGCGTCCTGCTCGACCAGGTGACCACCGCCACGCTGAGCAAGCGCGAGGGGGACCGGCTGACCATCGAACTGCACGTCACGCAGAAGCCCAAGTCGCCGGTGTGGAATCTGCCGAACAACGCGGGCACCCTGGACATCCGGGATTACGTGATGCAGGGCACGGGCATCATCACCGTGGATCTCGGTCTGCCCCTGCCGGTGGCCGGGTCCATCACCGTCGGCGGTCATCAGGCCTACCGCGACCCGAACAGCGACAGCACGCTGCGGCAGACGATCGATACGCAGGTGTCGTGGGCCGAATGATCTTGGCCCGCGGCCTGATGGCCGCGCTCGCGCCCTTCGTCGTGGTCGTCGGATGCGGTTCGGAGGAACAGGCCGCGGCCGGGCAGCCGGAGCTTCCTGCCCTGGGGCCCGTGGTGGCCGCGGCTCCCGTGACCGCCGCCCCTGAGACCGATCCCGCTCGACTGCGTGATCGCCTCCTCGGCGACGCCGACCTGCCGTCCGGCTTCAACGCGCTTCCGCCGCCCGCCGACATCGGCGGCGGCGCTCCCGGCGCCTCGCCGACGAATCCGGCCGAATGCGGGAAAGTTCTCGCCCCGCTCGGCGTGCAGCGCCCCGGCGCGCTTTCGCAGGCGTCCACGCAATTCGCGGGGCCGGATTTCTCCAGCATCGATATCGACGTGGCCGCTTATCCGCCCGACGCCGTCGCGGGCGCCTTTTCGGACGCGCAGGAAATCCTGCGTCGCTGCGCGCACTATTCCAGCGCCGACGACTCCGACATCACGGTGGACTACCGCATCGGCGGGCTGGTCCAGCCGCCCGCGGGCGATGCGAGCGCCCCCTTTCAGGTGCGCACCACCAGCGACGGCCTGACGCTCGGGTCGTCGGTGGCGATCGTCCAGGTGGGGAGCACGTTGCTGCAGGTCGCGGTGACGGCGCCGGAGTCGGTGGACCCGGGTGTGCTCAGCGCGCTCACCGCCGCCCAGGTGCGTCGGCTGCGGGGCGTGGCGGGCCCCTGATTTCCGACGATCCGGCCACCTGCGCCGGTCGCGGGAATAGGCTCGACATGGTCCGACACAATGCCTCGACCGGAGGTTCCCCATGTCTGATGTCAAACCCGTTCCCGACGGATATCCGGTGGTCTCGCCGGGGCTGGCGATCGACGGCGCGGCGGCGGCGATCGATTTCTACAAGAACGTCTTCGGCGCTACCGAGCGAATGCGCATGCCCGGCCCGGACGGCAAGATCGCGCATTGCGAGCTGATGTTCGGCAATTCCGTCGTCATGCTCGGCGATCCCGCGCCCGATATGGACTTCCTCGATCCGAAGACGGTCGGCGGCACCCCCGTCAACCTGTACGTGTACGTCGAGGACGCCGACGCCGCCTTCGCCGCCGCGCTGGCCGCGGGCGCCAGGGAACTCACGCCCATGACCAAGCAGTTCTACGGTGACCGCAGCGGAGCCTTCGAGGACCCGTGGGGCCACCGCTGGACGGTGGCCACCCACGTGGAGGACGTGCCGCCCGACGAGATGGACCGCCGGATGGCCGAGTTGTTCGGCGGCTCCTGAACCCGGCGCTCCGGCGCACCGGAGCGAAGCACCGCGGAGCCGCGCCGCTGATCGGGGACGATGGTTCGCCGACCGGGAAGGCGCGTGGGCGAACCGAAGAAGGCGAGCGGCGGACCCGAACCCCCTCATCTGCTTTGTGGCCGGGTCCGCCGCTCCGGGGTGGTTACCCGCGGGTGATCGATTCGAACACC
>NZ_BAFS01000098.1 GCF_000308415.1 Nocardia asiatica NBRC 100129
GCCGGTGGCGGACAGGTACTCAACGCCTACGACTGGGGTGTGCCGGTCGGGTTCACGCCGCTGGACGAATTCGACATCTACGCGATCCGCCGCTTCTGAGCGCGCACCGGCCGGGGAAGTGCCGGTGCGCGACGAGGCGAGATCATGATCCGCCGACGAAGGCAGCGGCTTCGATCCGCACGGATCGGGGCCGCTGCCTGCTGCTCGGTCGAACCGGATGACGCCCTGGCAGTCGAACGCGCCTCTGCTCGAACCGGAACGGGAGAAACGGCGAGTTCCGGATCGGCATCGAGAAGTACGCTCGGCTGCCGCCGATTACGAGCGGCGTAAGCATAGCGGTGTGCTATCGCACGTGCGTGGGCCGGGTTCCGGTCAGCCGCCGAGGTCGTCGGCCAGCGTGCGCAGCAGCGGACTGTACTGCGGATGCGCCAGTGCCGAGGCGAACTGCGCGACCAGATAGTCGGCCGGGTTGCCGGTGTCGTACCACCGGCCGCGGATCACCTGACCGAAGACCGGATGGGCGGCCGCGTACACGTTGATCGCGTCGGTGAGGTACACCTCGCCGGTGCGGTGCTCGTACCACGCTTCGGTCTGCGTGCGCAGTTCCTCGATGATGCCGGGAGTGACGACGTAGCCGCCGATCGCGGCGAACGACGACGGCGCGTCCTTCGGCTTCGGCTTCTCCCGCAGTCCGGTGATGCGCAGCAGACCGTTGCCGTGGTCGTCGGCCACCACCGGCACGCCGTAGCGCTGCGACTCCGACGGGTCCATCGGCATCAGCGCGAGGACGGGGGCTCCGGTGGCCTCGTAGGCGTCGATCAGCTGCTGGGCGCGCGGAACCTCGGCGACGAACACGTCGTCGGGCCACAGCACCAGCATCGGCTCGTCGCCGAGATTGCGCGCGGCGTTGAGCACGGGGGTGCCGTTGCCGTACGGCCCGTGCTGGTCGAGGTAGGTGATGTGACCGAGCCGGGACAGCTCGCCCACCTCCTCGACCGCGTCGGCGAAGGCGGTCTTGCCGTCCGCGCGCAACTGAGCCACCAGCGCGGGGTTGGGCCGGAAATGGTCCTGGATCAATGATTTTCCGCCGCTGACCACGATGGTGATGTCGGTGATGCCCGAAGCGACCAGCTCGCGGACCGTGTGCTCGATCACCGGCTTGTCGCCGACCGGCAGCATCTCCTTCGGGATGGCCTTGGTCAGCGGAAGCAACCGGGAGCCGATACCAGCGGCCGGGATGACGGCCTTGCGGATATTCATGGGTCCG
>NZ_BAFS01000097.1 GCF_000308415.1 Nocardia asiatica NBRC 100129
GTCGCGGGCGGCGGCACGGCGGGCCACATCGAACCGGCACTCGCGGTGGCGGACGCGTTGCGGCGGCTCGACGATTCGATCCGGGTGACGGCGCTGGGCACCGAACGCGGTCTGGAGACCCGCTTGGTCCCCGAACGCGGCTATCCGCTCGAGCTCATCCCTCCGGTCCCGTTGCCCCGCAAGCCCACGCTCGACCTGCTGCGATTGCCCGGCCGGGTCCGGGCCTCGGTGGCCGCGACCCGAGCGGTCATCGATGCGGTCGAGGCCGACGTGATCATCGGCTTCGGCGGCTACGTGGCGCTCCCGGCGTACCTCGCCGCGGGCGCGGGGGTGCTGCGCCGCAGACGCCCGGTTCCGGTGGTGGTGCACGAGGCGAACGCCAAGGCGGGCATCGCGAACAAGGTCGGCGCCCGTCGCGCGGCGCGGGTGCTCGCCGCGGTGCCGGACTCGGGGCTGGCGAACGCCCGAGTGGTGGGCATTCCCGTGCGCGCCTCGATCACCGGTCTGGACCGGGCCGCGCTGCGCGCCGAGGCCCGAGCGCATTTCGGCCTGCCGCCGGAGGGACCGGTGCTGCTGGTCTTCGGCGGCTCGCAGGGTGCGCGAACCCTCAACGAGGCGGTGTCGGGCGCGGCGCCCCAGCTCGCTGCCGCGGGCATCTCGGTGCTGCACGCGCACGGCCCCAAGAACACCCTCGAACTCGACAGCTCCGCCACCGCAGGCCCGGACGGTGTTCGGTATGTGGCGGTGCCGTACCTGTCCCGGATGGACCTCGCCTACGCCGCCGCCGACGCGGTGGTCTGCCGATCCGGCGCGATGACCGTCGCGGAGGTCTCCGCGGTGGGGCTGCCCGCGTTCTACGTGCCGCTGCCGCACGGCAACGGGGAGCAGGAACTCAACGCCCGGCCCGTGGTGCGCCAGGGCGGTGGCAGAATTGTCCCCGATTCCGAGTTGACGCCGAAGTACGTGATCGATGAGGTGATTCCGCTGCTCATGGACCCCGCACGGCTGATCGAGATGGGCCGGGCCGCCGCAGGCGCCGGGCACCGCGACGCCGCCGACGAGGTGGCGCGGATCGCGGCGGAGGTGGCGCGCCGATGAGCGACACAACCGCGGGCCGGGCGACGCCGGATACCGAGACCGAACGCACCGAGCTGCCCTCGGAGTTGCAGCGGGTGCACATGGTCGGCATCGGCGGGGCCGGGATGTCCGGCATCGCGCGAATCCTGCTGGCCCGCGGCGGTGCGGTGTCGGGGTCGGACGCCAAGGAGAGCCGGGGCGTCTTGGCGCTGCGCGCACGCGGCGCGCAGGTGCGGATCGGGCACGACGCCACCGCCCTCGACCTGCTGCCGGGCGGCCCGACCGCGGTGGTCACCACGTACGCGGCGATCCCGAAGACGAATCCGGAACTCGTCGAGGCCAACCGGCGCGGCATTCCGGTGCTGCTGCGCCCCACGGTGCTGGCGTCGCTGATGCAGGGGCATCGCACGCTGCTGGTCTCCGGTACGCACGGTAAGACTTCGACCACCTCGATGCTCATCGTGTCGTTGCAGCACTGCGGGTTCGACCCGTCGTTCGCGGTGGGCGGCGAGCTGAACGAGGCGGGCACCAACGCCCACCACGGCACCGGCGACATCTTCGTGGCCGAGGCCGACGAGAGCGACGGCTCGCTGCTGCAATACGACCCGGACGTCGCCGTGGTCACCAACATCGAGTCCGACCACCTGGATTTCTTCGGTTCCGACGAGGCCTACGTGCAGGTCTTCGACGACTTCGCCGACCGGCTGGCCGCGGGTGGCCTGCTGGTGGTGTGCCTGGACGATCCGGGCTCGCGGGCGCTGGCCGAACGGGTCGGCCAGCGGTTGGCGCAGCGGAACGTCCGGGTGCTCGGCTACGGCTCCGGCGACCTCGCGGACGCGCCGGTGCCGGTGGGCGCGCGGCTGCACAGCTGGGAGCCGCGCGATGTCGGCGGGCTCGTGCAGTTCCAGCTCGCCGACGAGGCCGCCCCGCGCACGCTGCGCCTCTCGGTGCCGGGCAGGCACATGGCGCTCAACGCACTCGGCGCCCTGCTCGCCGCTCACGCCACCGGCGCCGAGGTGGGCGAGGTCATCCAGGGTCTGGAGGGTTTCGGCGGTGTGCACCGCCGGTTCCAGTTCGCCGGACGGGAGAACGGTGTGCGGGTCTTCGACGACTACGCCCATCATCCGACCGAGGTCCGCGCGGTGCTCGGCGCCGCCGCCGAACTGGTCCAGCAGGAGGCCCGCGACGGCGCCCGGTCCAGGCAGGGCCGGGTCATCGTGGTGTTCCAGCCGCACCTCTACAGCCGGACCGCGACCTTCGCGCAGGACTTCGGCGCGGCGCTCAGCCTGGCCGACGAGGTCGTCGTGCTGGACGTCTACGGTGCGCGGGAGAAGCCGCTGCCCGGAGTGAACGGCGCGCTGGTGGCCCAGTCGGTGACGAAGCCGGTGCACTACCAGCCCGATATGTCCCGGGTCGGGCGGCAGGTCGCGGGTCTGGCGTTGCCGGGTGACGTGGTGATCACCATGGGTGCGGGCGACGTGACGATGCTGGGCAGCCAGATTCTCGACGGATTACGGGCGCGGCCCCAGCACGGTCGGTGACCGGGCGTGCGCGGGGTCGATTCGGCGCGCGCGGCCGGGCGCCGCGCGGGTGATCGGTTCGGTGCGATCGACTGGCGCCGAGTTCGCCGGTACGGATTGCTGGCCGTGTGCGTCCTTGCAGTGCTCTGTGTCGTCTCCTGGTTGACGCCGGTGCTCTCGGTGCGCACGGTGCGAATCGACGGGGCGGCGGCGGTTTCCGAACAAGAGGTACGGGATCGGCTCGAAATTCCGTCCGGACGTTCGATGTTGCGGATCGATACCACCGCGATCGCCCGGCGCGTGGCGAGCATTCCGAAGGTGCGCTCGGCGCGGGTGCAGCGCGTATTTCCGTCGACGGTCCGGGTGACGGTGGTCGAGCGCACCGCGGTGTTGTTCTACGACAGTCCGCAAGGCGCGCATCTGCTCGACGCCGAGGGCGTGGAATTCGCGATCGAGGCCACGCCGATCGGCGTGCCGAAGTTGATCACCGAGCGCCCTGGGGCCGCTGATCCGGTGACCGGGGCGGCGGTCTCGATACTCGCCATCGTGCCGCCTGCGCTGGCCGTTCAGGTGAGCGAGGTTGTCGCACGCTCTATTTCGGATATTTCGCTGAATCTGAAGGACGGGCGCACGGTACTCTGGGGCGGGACCAACGACGCCGAACGGAAGTCGGCGGTCGTATTGCCGTTGTTGACACGCCCCGGAACGGTGTTCGATGTTTCGAGTCCCAATCTGGTCACGGTAAAGTGATCCACACCCATTGTGTCCAGGGAATATTCGGAGGTCCGGGAGCGGTTCCGGCGTCGAACACGGGGCAGGGGGGCAACCGTTCACCATACGACGTGTGGAGCGGCGAGACGAGCGGGATCACGCAAGATTCTGGCTCTCGTCTCGGCGCGCCTGCGCGCGTATCGCGTCGGCTGCGAATAGCGTTCCGCACCAGTCGGATACTTGACATAACGCTAACCCTATGGTTGAGCTTTAGAGTTTGCCCGAGCCGCGGTTCGCTCCTCGCAGCGACCCGACTCCGGAACGGGCCCGCGAGCGTGTGCCGAGAATCCGGAAACGACAGGCTTTAGATCGAAGGAAGGCGAGAGCCCATGACGCCCCCGCACAACTACCTTGCGGTGATCAAGGTCGTCGGTATCGGCGGCGGCGGTGTGAATGCCGTCAACCGGATGATCGAGCAAGGACTCAAAGGTGTCGAGTTCATCGCGGTCAACACCGACGCCCAAGCGCTGCTGATGAGCGATGCCGACGTCAAGCTCGACGTCGGCCGTGAGCTGACCCGCGGTCTGGGAGCGGGCGCGGACCCCGAGGTCGGGCGCAAGGCCGCCGAGGACCACAAGGACGAGATCGAAGAGGTGCTCAAGGGCGCCGACATGGTCTTCGTGACCGCGGGCGAGGGCGGCGGCACCGGTACCGGCGGCGCGCCGGTCGTCGCGCAGATCGCGCGCAAGCTCGGCGCGCTCACCATCGGCGTGGTCACCCGCCCGTTCTCCTTCGAGGGCAAGCGGCGCGGGAACCAGGCCGAGGTCGGCATCAACCTGCTGCGCGAGTCGTGCGACACGCTGATCGTCATCCCGAACGACCGGCTGCTGCAGCTCGGCGACGCGGCGGTGAGCCTGATGGACGCGTTCCGCTCAGCGGACGAGGTGCTGCTCAACGGTGTGCAGGGCATCACCGACCTGATCACCACACCCGGTCTGATCAACGTCGACTTCGCCGACGTCAAGAGCGTGATGTCCGGCGCGGGCAGCGCGCTGATGGGCATCGGCTCGGCGCGGGGCGAGGGCCGCTCGGTGAAAGCGGCCGAATCGGCGATCAACTCGCCGCTGCTGGAAGCGTCGATGGACGGCGCGCACGGCGTGCTGCTGTCGATCGCGGGCGGCTCGGATCTGGGCCTGTTCGAGATCAACGAGGCCGCCTCGCTCGTGCAGGAGGCCGCGCACATCGAGGCCAACATCATCTTCGGAACGGTGATCGACGATTCGCTCGGGGACGAGGTGCGGGTCACCGTGATCGCGGCGGGCTTCGACGGCGGCGGCCCCGCCCGGCGCACCTTCGAGAACCCGAGCCGCAGCACCATCGGCACGGCGCGCTCGGGCGAGATCGGGCAGAGCCGCGCCAGCGAACTCACCGCGCGCAGTAGCGACAGCACATCGGGCACGTCCGGTACGAGTACGACCGGCCGCGGCGCGGTGCCGAGCTACCGCGACACCGAACGGGCGCGGACCCTCGCCGAGCCGACGGTGACGAGCAACTCGCGATCGCACATCACCCCGCCGGATGCCGGCGACGATGACGACGACGTGGACGTGCCTTCGTTCATGCGGAGGGGCTAGCGCTGGAACGAGTTCCGGCGCGGGCCGGGACCGAGCTGAGAAGCGATCCCGGCCGGCGCCGGGACGCGAGCGGGTCGGCGAAGTGCGTCGACCGGCAAGCGATTTCAGGGGGAAGCGCGGGCCCGTAGTCGGCTCCGCGCGGTCAAGCGGGGGAAGATTCCGCCTCTACCTGGGCATTTCGACGGCCTTCGCCGAGCGCCATTAGGCTCGTGGCCATGACTATCGCGCCGACCATCACTGTCCGACGGGTCACCACGACCAGGTCCGGAGGCTTCTCGGCGCCACCCTACGACTCGTTCAATCTCGGCGACCACGTCGGCGACGATCCGGTGGCGGTGCGGCGCAATCGCGACCGGCTGGCCGAGGGCATCGGCCTGCCGCCCGAGCGGTTGGTCTGGATGGAACAGATCCACGGCCGGAATGTGGAGATCGTCGACGGCCCGCGCGCCGAGCCGGTCCCCGCCACCGACGCGCTCGTGACCACGGTGCCCGGTCTAGCGCTGGTGGTGCTCACCGCCGACTGCGTACCCATCCTGCTGTCCGACGACGAGGCGGGCGTGATCGCCGCCGTGCACGCCGGGCGGATCGGCGCCCGCATCGGCATCGTGCCGCGGGTACTGGAGGCGATGGTGTCGGTCGGCGCTCGCCTGGACCGGGTCGGGGCGTTGCTCGGGCCCGCCGCCTCCGGCCGACAGTACGAGGTGCCCGCCGCGATGCGCGACGACGTCGAAGCGCACCTGCCCGGCAGCGCGACCACCACCGTCCGCGGCACGCCCGGCCTCGATCTGCGCGCGGGCATTTCCCGGCAGCTCACCGAGGCCGGTGTCGCCGGGATCGCGGTCGACCCGCGCTGCACCATCGAGGACCGCACCTTGTTCAGCCATCGCCGCGGCGCGCCGACCGGCCGGATCGGCGGAGTGATCTGGATGGAGGCGGGCGCATGAGCGGGGGCGTGGTTCCGGGGCCGGTCGAGGTGCGGTCGTGAACACCGGAGCCAGGACCGTGGTGGACGCCTCGCTCGCGGCCCGCACCGCACAGCTGGCGGAGAACTTGGCCGGTCTGCTCGCCCGCATCGACGCCGCTTGCCGGGCGACGGGCCGGGCGCCGGATTCGGTGCGGCTGCTGCCGGTGACGAAATTCTTCCCGGTCTCCGACGTGGCGATCCTGCATCGGCTGGGCCGGCGCGAGTTCGGCGAGTCGCGCGAGCAGGAGGCCGCGGCCAAGGTGGCGGCCTTACGTGAGGAAGACCTCTCCGGCGTCCGCTGGCACATGATCGGGCGATTGCAACGGAACAAGGCGCGGAGTGTGGCCCGGTGGGCGGACACCGTGCATTCGGTCGACAGCGAACGGCTGGCAACCGCCCTGGACGCCGGTGCGCTGGCCGCGCTGGAGGCGGGGGAGCGCACCGAACCGGTTCGGGTGTTGCTCCAGGTGAGCCTGGACGACGACCCGGCGCGCGGGGGTGTCGCGGCGAACGATCTTCCCGTGCTCGCCGAACGGATTGCGAACACGTCGGGATTACGTTTGTCGGGTCTGATGGCCATTCCGCCCTTGGGTTCGGAGTCTGATGCCGCATTTGCGCGACTTGCGATGTTGCACACGTTGTTGCTCGCCGATCATCCGGACGCGACAGAGCTTTCCGCGGGAATGTCCGGCGATCTGGAATCCGCGATCGAACACGGCTCGACGGTTGTGCGTGTCGGTACCGCCTTGATGGGTATCCGACCGATAACCTCGGCCTAGCAAAGAAACCTCATCAGTCACATTCGACACATATGCTGGGAACTGAAGAGGGCTGAGCAAGACTTCAACACCCGGCCGCCACCGGGGCCGAAGGAAGGTCGACCAATGAGCACGCTGCACAAGTTCAAGGCGTACTTCGGCATGGTTCCGCTCGAGGATTACGAAGACGACTACGTCGACGATCGCGCCCCCCGAGGCGTGGACGAGCGCGGTGCTCGCCGGCCCCGGCCCCGTGACTACACCGACCGCGACAGCTACGTCGATCGCTACGGCGAGGAACGGTACGGCGCGGGCCGCTTCGACGACGTCGACTACCCGGAGCCCGCGTACAAGTCCCCGTACAAGGCGGGTTACTCGGTGTCGCGGCGCGACGACTACGCCGACGAGCCCTACGGCGACGATCGCTACGACGCGCCGCGGCGTCCCACCCGGATAGACTCCGCCCCGTCGGGCCGGTTCCGGGCGGGCGGGACCGCGCCGCCGCTGCGCGGCGCCACCCGTGGCGCGCTCGCCGTCGATCCCGACGCCGAGGAGCGCAGGCTGGAGGAGCGCGTGCGTCCCGAGCCCGCCCCGGTGCGGCGGCCCGGGATCTTCGAGGACGGAGGCCCCTTGTCCAAGATCACGACGCTGCGCCCGCGCGACTACAGCGAGGCTCGGATCATCGGCGAGCGCTTCCGTGAGGGCAACCCGGTGATCATGGACCTGGTGGATCTGAGCAACGCCGACGCCAAGCGGCTGGTCGACTTCGCCGCGGGCCTGGCGTTCGCGCTGCGTGGATCGTTCGACAAGGTGGCGACGAAAGTGTTCCTGCTCTCACCGGCGGATGTCGACGTATCAGCGGAAGAACGCAGGCGCATCGCGGAAACCGGCTTCTACAACCAGAAATAAGCTCGTGATCTGGGGGGTGGAGCAGACCGCGCGCAGGTTCTTCGGCGCGGTCATTTTGCGCGAAGCGATTTTTACGGCAGAGTGAAGTCGTGGCCTTGTTCGCGGTGCTGTACTTCGTACTGTTCATCTTCTGGCTGTTGCTGATCAGCCGGGTGATCGTCGAGTTCATCCGGAGCTTTGCCCGAGACTGGCGTCCTACCGGTGTCGTGGTCGTCGTCCTGGAGGTGATCTTCACGATCACCGACCCCCCGGTGAAACTGCTGCGCCGGTTGATACCCCCGGTGTCGCTCGGCGGAATTCGCCTGGATCTGTCGATTATGGTCCTGCTTTTCATCGTGTTCATCCTGATGTCGATCGTGGGCAGGCTCGGGCAGCCGGTAGCTCCGGTGTGACAGAATGGGCCGAGAAGACAGCTTGCTAGATCTGCTAGATCTCCAAAAGACGCGTGAAGGGATCCTTCCATGCCGCTGACCCCAGCCGATGTGCACAACGTCGCGTTCAGCAAACCGCCGATCGGGAAGCGCGGCTACAACGAGGACGAAGTCGACGCGTTCCTGGATCTCGTCGAGCAGGAGCTCTCGCGTCTGATCGAGGAGAACGCGGATCTGCGCCAGCGGGTCGCCGAACTCGACGCGGAACTGGCCGATGCCAAGAAGAACCGCGGTCCGGTCGGGGTGAACGCGGTGAAACCGCCGGTACCGCAGGCTCCGCCGCCGCCGGAACCGATCAAGCCCCCGGTTCCCGCCGCGCCGCCCGCCCCGATGCCCGCCGCGCCGGTGGCCAAGGACGCGCCGGGCGCGGACGCGAACCTGCAGGCCGCCAAGGTGCTCAGCCTCGCCCAGGAGATGGCGGATCGGCTGACCAGCGACGCCAAGGCCGAAGCGGAGAGTTTGCTGTCGAACGCCCGGGCGAATTCCGAGCGACTGGTCGGTGACGCCAGGACGCGGTCGGAGGCCATGATCGCCGACGCCCGCCAGAAGTCGGACGCGATGCTGTCGGACGCGCAGAGCCGTTCGGACAGCCAGCTGCGCCAGGCCAAGGAGAAGGCCGACGCCCTGCAGGCGGACGCCGAGCGCAAGCACACCGAGATCATGGCGACCATCACCCAGCAGCGCAGCGTGCTGGAGAGCCGGATCGAGCAGCTCAAGACGTTCGAGCGGGAGTACCGGGTGCGGTTGAAGTCGTACCTGGAATCGCAGCTCGAGGAGCTGGAGAACCGTGGCTCGGCCGTTCCGGTCGACGGCGGCGAAGCCTTCGCCGACGCCAACACGGCGAGCAACCTCGCACCGGCCTCCTTCGCCAAGGGCGGCAAGTAACGCGCCGCGCCCCAGCACAGCAGTTCGCATACTGTTAGAGGAACTGTCGAGCCGCCCGGCATGCCTTGGGGGTCACCATGCTCGTCTTGACACTCGTCCTTGCCGCGATCGGCTTCGCCCTGCTCGTGGCGGCTCTCACCACCGGATCGGTGATCTGGGCGTGGGGCTGCATCGTGGTGTGCGTCATCGGCGCGATGCTCTTGCTGGTGAGCGCCTTGTCCATGCGGAGCCCGGATGGTGATTCGCCGCCGCCGCCTCCTGGTCGTCATGCCAAACGGTGAGGCGTCCGCACCGGCCCGGCGCGACCCGCCTCAGCAAATGAGTTGACCGCTACGGCTAGAATCAAACATGAACACGGCGTCGATCCGGCTATCACCGGGGAGCCTTCGGAAGAACGGCGGCACGGCCTTCCGGGCGTGCGCTCAGTAGAACCGAACGGGTGAGCCCGTCACAGCTCGTGAACGAGAGGTCCGGCGCTCAGCACACCGGACAAGCGGGGTGGTACCGCGGTTTCGGCGCACCGGGCGCCGATATCGTCCCCGTGCCCACGACACGGCACGAGGAGACGCATCCGCCATGGCGGACCACACTTCCAGCAACAGCGCGTACCCGCGCGTCGACCTGAGCGTCGGCAACGGGGCGTCGTTCCCCGAGATGGAGCGCCGCGTGCTCGACGCATGGGCGGCCGCCGACACCTTCCGCTCCAGCATCCAAAATCGTTCCGGCGCAGCGGAATTCGTCTTCTACGACGGGCCGCCCTTTGCCAACGGTCTGCCGCATTACGGACATTTGCTCACCGGATACGTCAAGGACCTCGTTCCGCGTTTCCAGACCATGCGCGGCAAGCGGGTCGACCGGCGATTCGGATGGGACTGCCACGGATTGCCCGCGGAAATCGAAGCCGAAAAGCAGCTCGGTATCACGGACAAATCACAGATCGATGCGATGGGCCTGGCGGAATTCAACGCGGCCTGCAAATCGTCGGTGCTGCGTTACACCGGGGAATGGCGTGACTACGTGACGCGCCAGGCCCGCTGGGTCGACTTCGACAACGACTACAAGACACTCGACATCGACTTCATGGAGTCGGTGATGTGGGCGTTCAAGTCGCTGTACGACAAAGGGCTGATCTATCAGGGCTTCCGGGTACTGCCCTACAGCTGGTACGAGCAGACGCCGCTGTCGAATCAGGAAACCCGCCTCGACGACGCCTACAAGATGCGCCAGGACCCGGCGGTCACCGTCGACATGGCGCTGCGCGTCCCCGCGGAGCATCCGCTGCACGCGCTCGACGGCGCCAACGCGCTGATCTGGACCACGACGCCGTGGACGCTGCCGTCGAACCTGGCGATCGCCGTACACCCGGACATCCGGTACGTGCACCTGCGCGCGGCCGACGGCAAGCGTTACCTGCTCGCGGCCGAACGGGTTTCGCACTACGGGCGGGAGTTCGGCGAGAACCCGGAGGTGCTCGGCGAGTTCGACGGCGCCGCGCTGGCCGACCTGTCCTACGCGCCGCCGTTCGACTTCTTCCTCGGTCACCCCAACGCGCACCGCGTGCTCACCGCCGACTACGTGACCACCGACTCCGGTACCGGAATCGTGCATCTGGCGCCCGCCTTCGGTGAGGAGGACATGGACGTCGCCACGGCCAACGGCATCGAGCTGGTGCAGCCGCTGGACGCGGGCGGCAAGTTCACCTCGATGGTCCCGCCGTACGAGGGCCTGATGGTGTTCGACGCCAATCCGGTGATCATCAAGGATCTCAAGGCGGCCGGAAAGCTGCTGCGGCACGAGACCATCGAGCACTCCTACCCGCACAGCTGGCGCTCCGGGCAGCCGCTGATCTACATGGCCGTGCCCTCCTGGTTCGTCGCGGTCACCAAGTTCCGCGAGCGGATGGTCGAGCTGAACAAGCGGATCACCTGGGTGCCCGAGCACATCCGCGACGGCCAGTTCGGCAAGTGGCTGGAAGGCGCGCGGGACTGGAACATCAGCCGTAACCGCTACTGGGGCAGCCCGATCCCGGTGTGGGTGTCCGACGATCCGGCCTATCCGCGTGTCGACGTGTACGGCTCGCTGGACGAGCTGGAGCGCGATTTCGGCGTGCGCCCGGCCGATCTGCACCGTCCGATGATCGATGAGCTCACCCGGCCGAATCCCGACGACCCGACCGGCGAATCGACCATGCGCCGGGTACCGGAGGTGCTGGACTGCTGGTTCGAGTCCGGCTCGATGCCGTATGCCCAGGTGCACTACCCGTTCGAGAACAAGGAGTGGTTCGACAGCCACTTTCCCGGCGATTTCATCGTCGAGTACAACGGGCAGACCCGCGGCTGGTTCTACACGCTGCATGTGCTGGCGACGGCGCTGTTCGACAGCCCGGCGTTCAAGACCGTTGCCGCGCACGGGATCGTGCTCGGCGACGACGGCTTGAAGATGAGCAAGTCCAAGGGCAACTACCCCGACGTCAACGAGGTGTTCGACCGGGACGGCTCGGACGCGATGCGCTGGTTCCTGATGAGTTCGCCGATCCTGCGCGGCGGCAACCTCATCGTCACCGAGCGCGGCATCCGCGAGGGCGTGAGCCACGCGCTGCGACCGCTGTGGAACGCGTGGACCTTCCTGCAGCTGTACGCCTCGAAGCCGGGAGTGTGGCGCACGGATTCACCCCATGTGCTCGATCGCTACATCTTGGCGAAGCTGGCGCGAACCAGGGACGTGATCACCGCGGCGCTGGAGGTCTACGACATCGCGGGCGCCTGCGAGGAGCTGCGCTCGTTCGCCGACGCGCTGACCAACTGGTACGTGCGGCGCTCGCGGTCGCGGTTCTGGAGCGAGGACCGCGACGCGGTGGACACCCTGCACACGGTGCTCGAGGTGGTCACCCGGCTGGCGGCGCCGCTGCTGCCGCTGATCACCGAGGTGATCTGGCGGGGGCTGACCGGCGGCGATTCGGTGCACCTGGCCGACTGGCCGAAGGAGGGCGAGCTGCCGGACGATCCGGAGCTGGTCGCCGCCATGGACGAGGTGCGCGTGGTGTGCTCGACGGTGCTGAGCCTGCGCAAGGCGCAGAACCTGCGGGTGCGGTTGCCGCTGGCCGAGGTGACCATCGCGGCCGCCGACGCCGAGCGGCTGGCGCCGTTCGCCGACATCGTGGCCGACGAGGTCAACGTCAAGAAGGTGGACCTGACCACCGACGTGGCCTCGCACGGCCGGTTCGAGCTGGTGGTCAACGCCCGCGCCGCGGGTCCGCGCCTGGGCAAGGACGTGCAGACGGTGATCAAGGCGGTGAAGGCCGGGGAATGGTCCGAGGACGCCGACGGCACGGTGCGTGCGGCCGGAATCGCTCTGCTGCCCGAGGAGTACACCCAGCGCTTGGTCGCCGCCGAACCCGAGTCGACGGCGGCGCTGCCCGGCAACGCGGGCCTCGTGGTGCTGAATTCGGTGGTCACCGAGGAACTGGAGGCCGAGGGCTGGGCGCGGGACCTGATCCGCGACCTCCAGGAGACCCGGAAATCCGCCGGGCTGGACGTCTCCGACCGCGTCACCGTGGTCTTGGACGTGCCCGCGGAACGGGCCGTGTGGGCCGAGACCCACCGCGACCTGATCGCGGGCGAGATTCTCGCCACCTCGTTGAGTTTCGGCGACGCGGGGCCCGAGGCCGCTGATCTGGTCGGCGGCGTGCGGGCGAAACTCGCCAAGGCCTGAGCCGGATACCGAGCGAGCCGGGGCGGGACCGAGAAGGTCCCGCCCCGGCTGCTGTCCGAGCGGCCGCCGCGCCGTGCGTCCACGGCCCGCCGGTGTCGTAGATCACGGAGGTGACCGGCCGCAGTTCTTTGCCGCACCGGGTAGTGACGGGGCGGTGTCACGTGTACTCGTTCTCCAGCCGGATGGGATAGTCGCGCCGCCCCCAGATCAGGGCGTCGCCGGGAAGACGTCGTCCGCGGCCACCCGGAGCGGCTCGCCCGCGGCCGTCGCGCTTCGATCGCCGGCTCGGCCACGGCGACGTCCCCTCGACCATGCTCCGGGTGCGCCGGCCGCCGGGCCTCGCCGGAGTCTCTGTCGCAGGCCTTTCTCCCGACCACGCAACGCGATCCACACGATGTCGTCGGGCAGGCAGGGGGGATCTACCAACCCACACTTAGTGATATAGATCACATGCTGAGAATTTGCTGATTCCCGACAAATCGCCGAAATCCCGGGCACAATCTGCGATGTCGCTGCTGTGGCCCAGGTGGTTCTTGGGCGCGCAGTCTCTCTTTTCTGGCGTGTCTTACTGGGAAATCGGCCGTGCCGGGAACCTGCCCGGCGCGGGTAGTCGCGGCTGCGCATCGTTGGCCGCGTCTGATGCCAAGTGTTAGCCAGGCTGCCGATCGGTGGCCAGTCAACCGCGCCCATGGAAGGGGCGAGTACGTGCCGAGAAAATCGTCGCACCGCATCGCGCTCGGATTCCTGCTCTCGACCATCGCCATCCTCCTGCTCGCCGGACCAGTCTGGGCCGACACCGGCAGCGCCTCCGGCAGCGGGCCGGGCAGCGCCTCCTCCGGTTCGGCGTCGGGCAGCGGTCCCGGCGGTGAATCCGGCAGCGCCAGCGGCTCGGCCGCCCTGCCGGTGCCCAGTGTGTTCGGCCTCGGCGCGCTGGCCGCGGCGACGACACAGATCGGCAAGCCGTACGAATGGGGTGGCACCGGGCCCTCCAGCTGGGACTGCTCGGGCCTCGTGCAGTGGGCGTACCGCCAAGTCGGCGTGAGCATTCCGCGGACGACCTGGCAGCAGGCGAAGGCGGGCACGCCGGTCCCGAGGGCCGCCCTGTCGCCCGGCGACGTGGTCGTGCTGAACAGCGACGGCTCGCACGTCGGCATCTAT
>NZ_BAFS01000096.1 GCF_000308415.1 Nocardia asiatica NBRC 100129
CGCACCACCCACCAACCGGACCCGGCCACGCGTGGGCCGATCACCGACCGCAACGGCAAGTCGCTGGCCTTCACCGTCTCCGCGAAAGCCTTGACCTTTCAACCGGTCCGGGTCCGCCAGGATCTGGCCGACGCCAAGGCCAAGAGCGACAAGGCGCCCGACCCGGACGAGCGGCTGCGCGACATCGCGCGCACCATCCACCAGAAGGTGAAGGACGCGCCGTCGGAAGCGGACCTGCTGGCCAAGCTGCGCAGTGACGAGTCGTTCGTGTACCTGGCGCGCAACGTGGACCCGCGGATCGCGAGCGAGATCACCGAGAAGTTCCCCCAGGTCGGCTCCGATCACCAGAGCCCACGGGTGCATCCCGGAGGCTCGCTGGCGGCGAACGTCATCGGCGCCACCGGGTGGGACGGCCACGGCACCGTCGGGCTCGAGTCCTCGCTGGACTCCGTGCTGGCCGGAACCGACGGTTCCTACACCTACGATCGCGGGTCCGACGGCGCGGTCATCCCCGGCAGCTGGCGGGACGAGCAGCCGGCGGTCAACGGGTCGGCCGTCGAACTCACCTTGGACTCGGACCTGCAGTACTACGTGCAACAACAGGTGCAGCAGGCCAAGGACGTGTCGGGTGCGGGCTCCGCCTCGGCCGTCGTCCTCGACGCCAAGACCGGGCAGGTCCTGGCGATGGCCAACGACAACACCTTCAACCCGGACCTGGGGCCGCAGAAGTGGGCCGACACCGACCTGAGCAACCCGTCGGTAACGGACGTGTTCGAGCCGGGCTCGGTGAACAAGATCGTCACCGCGGCCGCCGCCATCGAGTACGGCCTGACCGATCCGGACGAGGTGCACCAGGTGCCCGGCGCGATCCAGATGGCGGGCGTCACCGTGCACGACGCGTGGTCGCACGGCGTCGAGCCCTACACGACCACGGGCATTTTCGGCAGGTCCTCCAACGTGGGCACACTCATGCTCGCCCAGCGCGTGGGCGAGGACCGCTTCGCCGACATGGCGCACCGGTTCGGGCTCGGGCAGCGCACGGGCATCGGCCTGCCGGGCGAGAGCGCGGGCCTGATGCCCGACCGCGACCAATGGTCCGGCGGCACCTTCGCGAACCTTCCGATCGGGCAGGGTCTTTCGATGACCACGCTGCAGATGGCGGGCATGTACCAGGCGATCGCCAACGACGGCGTCCGCATTCCGCCCCGGATCGTGCGGGCGAAGATCGCGCCGGACGGCACGCGCACCGAGGAGACCCAGCCGGACGGTGTACGGGTGGTGAGCAAGCAGACCGCCGCCACGTTGCGGACGATGTTCCAGGCGGTGGTGCAGCGGGACCCGATGAACGCCAACCAGAACGGCACCGGGTGGCCCGCGGCCATCACCGGCTACCAGGTGGCGGGCAAGACCGGCACCGCGCAGAAGGTGGACCGGAATTGCCGGTGTTACTCCACGTCGTCGTTCTGGATCACGTTCGCGGGCATGGTTCCCGCGGACAACCCGCGATACGTGATCGGACTCATGCTCGACGCGCCGGTCCGCAGTTCCGACGGCTCCGGCGGCGGCTCGGTCGCCCCGCTGTTCCACAACATCGCCTCGTGGGCGCTGCAGCGCGACCGCGTGCCGCCGTCCCCGCAGCCGTCCAGGCAATTCGTCCTGCAGGCGGGGTGATCCGGTCACCCGGCCCGGCGCGCGGCGGGCGTGCGCGCCGCGGCCTCGCCCGGCGGCGTCCGGGTGCCGCGTGGCGCGGTCCCGGCCGGGTGGACGAACCCGTAGGGTGCGGTGGGCGACCTCCCCGCCCTTGCGATGGGGCGCATGGTCCCACCGTGACCGGTCGCCGGTAACCTGACACGTCGATCGATACCCCCCGAAAGGAGCCTGGTTTCTGTGCAGTCCGGTCAACCGAGCGCATTGCGGCCAGAGTATTCGCCGTCGACGCCGCTGGCGTCGCTGGCCGCCGTCATCGGGGCCGCGACGAGTCCCGATCCGGCCGCGGGCGAGGTGCCGGTCACGGGAATCGAGCAGCGGTCGGATGCCGTGCTCCCCGGGGACCTGTTCGCCGCGCTGCCGGGCGCCCGCGCGCACGGCGCCCGTTTCGCGGCGGACGCGGTGGCCAAGGGCGCGGTCGCGGTGCTGACCGACGCGGCGGGCGCACGGCTGGCCGGTCCGCTGCCGGTGCCGGTGCTGGTGCGGGAGCACCCGAGGGCGGTGCTCGGCGAGCTGTCGGCGACGATCTACGGCAATCCGTCCGAGCGGCTGCGCATCGTCGGGATCACCGGCACCTCCGGCAAGACCACGACCTCCTATCTGGTGGAGGCGGGCCTGGCCGCCGCCGGGCTGTCCACCGCGCTGATCGGCACCATCGAGACCAGGATCGGCGGCAGGCGGGTGCCGAGCGCGCTGACCACGCCCGAGGCGCCGCAGTTGCACGCGATGTTCGCGTTGATGGTCGAGCAGGGCGTGGACGCGGTGGTGATGGAGGTGTCCAGCCACGCGCTGACGCTTGGCCGGGTGGACGGGGTGCGCTTCGCGGTCGGCGCGTTCACCAACCTGTCCCAGGACCACCTCGACTTCCACGCCGACTTCGACGACTACTTCGCCGCCAAACGCAAGCTGTTCGAACCGGATTCGCCGGTCGCGGCGCGCACTGCCGTGGTCTGCGTGGACGACGAGTGGGGGCGGCGACTGGCCGCCGGGCTGCCGGACCCCGTCACCGTGTCGACCACCCGCGGCGCCGCTTGGAGCGTCACCGGCGCGGTGTCGGCGCACGGCGGCGAACAAGACTTCACCGCGGCGGGTCCGCACGGGGAAATCCCTGTGCGCCTGCGGCTTCCCGGCCACTACAACGTCGCCAACGGCCTGCTCGCGGTGGCGGTCTGCGCCGCGGCGGGCGTCGAACCGGCAGTCGCCGCGCCCGCGTTGGCGACCGTGGACGTGCCCGGCCGGATGCAACGGGTGGAGCGCGGACAGGATTTTCTGGCGATCGTCGACTACGCGCACAAGCCCGCGGCGCTGGAGTCCGTGATCGCCACGCTGCGTGGACATCTCGCGGCAGACACCGCGGGACGGCTGGCGGTGGTGGTCGGCGCGGGCGGCGACCGGGACGCGGCGAAGCGGCCGCTGATGGGCGCCGCGGGCGCACGGGGCGCCGACCTGCTGATCATCACCGACGACAATCCGCGCACCGAGGACCCGGCGGCGATCCGCGCCGCCTTGCGCTCCGGTGCGCTGGAGGTACCGGAGGACGAACGCGGCGAGGTGCGTGAGATCGGTGACCGGGCCGAGGCGATCGCGGCCGCGGTGGAGTGGGCGCGCCCCGGTGACGTGGTGCTGATCGCGGGCAAGGGACATGAGGCAGGGCAGGAGATCCAGGGCGTGAAGCACCCGTTCGACGACCGCGACGTACTCGCGGCCGCATTGGAAAGACGTAGTCCGCAAGGCAACCACGCGGAGGACTTGACAGTTTCATGATCGAGATGACACTGCGGGAGATCGCGGAGGTCGTCGGCGGCACGCTGCACGACGTCGCAGACCCGGAGGTGCGCGTGACCGGCTCGGTCGAATTCGATTCGCGCCGAATCGGTTCCGGCGATCTGTTCCTGGCCTTGCCGGGTGAGCGTTCCGACGGTCACGACCACGCGGGCGCGGCGATCGCCGCGGGCGCGGTGGCGGTGCTGGCGGCGCGGCCGGTGGGCGTGCCCGCCGTCGTGGTCACCCCGAGCCGGGGCGCCGTGCCGTCGAGTTCGGTCGCCTTGAGCCATGACTCCGATGGTTCCGGCGCCGCCGTCTTGACCGCGCTCGCCGCGCTGGCCCGCGCGAGTGTGTCGCGCCTGGTCGCGGCGGGCGGGCTCACCGTCGTCGGCGTGACCGGCTCGTCCGGCAAGACCTCCACCAAGGACCTGCTGGCCGCCGTCCTGACGCCGCTGGGCACGGTGGTGGCTCCGCCGGGTTCGTTCAACAACGAACTCGGTCACCCGTGGACCGCGCTGCGCGCCGACGCGAACACTCGTTTCCTGGTGCTCGAGCTGTCCGCGCGCGGGCCGGGGCACATCGCCGCGCTGGCCGAGGTGGCGCCGCCGAGCATCGGCGTGGTGCTCAACGTGGGCACCGCGCATCTCGGTGAGTTCGGCAGCCGCGAGGCCATCGCGAAGACCAAGGGCGAGCTGGTCGAGGCGCTGCCGCCGGCCGGGCTCGCCGTGCTCAACGCCGACGATCCCCAGGTCGCCGCGATGGCAGCGCGCACGTCGGCGCGGGTGGTGACCGTCGGGCAGGCCGCCAACGCCGAGGTGCGGGCCACCGACATCCGGCTCGACGACCAGGCCAGGGCCGCGTTCACGGTGCACACGCCCGCGGGCAGCGCCCCGGTGCGACTGGCCGTGCACGGTGAGCATCAGGTGGGCAACGCGCTTTCGGCGATCGCCGTCGCGCTGGCCTGCGGCGCCGACCTGGAAACCGCCACCGCGGCGCTGTCCGGCGCGCGCGCCGCATCCGCCCGCCGGATGGACGTGCGGACCACCGCGGACGGGATCACCGTCGTCAACGACTCCTACAACGCCAATCCGGACTCGGTTCGCGCGGCGCTCAAAGCGCTGGTGAGCATGGCGCGCGCGGGGGAGACGCCGCGGCGCAGCTGGGCGGTGCTCGGTGAGATGGCCGAACTCGGCGAGGAGTCCGTCGTCGAGCACGACGCCATCGGGCGGCTCGCGGTGCGCCTGGATGTCAGCCGGGTGGTCGTCGTCGGCACCGGAAGGCCCGCCCGCGCGCTGCACCAGGGCGCGGTGATGGAAGGGTCGTGGGGCGAGGAGTCGGTCCTCGTACCGGACATCGAGGCGGCGATCGCACTGCTGGACAAGGACGTCGCCCCTGGTGACGTGGTGCTGGTCAAGGCATCGAAGTCGGTCGGCCTGTGGGAGGTCGCCGAGCATCTGACCGACCCGGACGCCGCGCGCTCGCGCGGCGGCGCGGCGGACAACCGGGTGGGGCAGGACACGGAGGCAGCCCGATGAGACAGATTCTCTTCGCCGCGGCGATCGCGCTGACGGTCTCGATCCTGCTGACGCCGCTGCTGATCCGGCTGTTCGCCAAGCAGGGCTTCGGGCAGGAGATCCGGGTCGACGGTCCGGCCAGTCATCAGGCCAAGCGCGGCACCCCGACCATGGGCGGCGTCGCCATCCTGGTCGGCATGTGGGCCGGCTACCTCGGCTCCCACCTGATCGGCATCGGCTACGACGCGGACGGCCCGTCGGCCTCGGCGTTGCTGGTGCTCGGCCTGGCCACGGCGCTGGGCGCGGTGGGCTTCGTCGACGACTTCATCAAGATCCGCAAGCAGCGCAACCTGGGCCTGACCGCGGCGGGCAAGTACATCGGCCAGCTGTCCGCGGCCGTGATCTTCGGCTTCCTCGCCTTGCAGTTCCGCGGCGCGAGCGGGCTGACTCCCGCCAGCAGGCATCTGTCCTACGTGCGCGACATCAGCACGGTGACCATGGGCGTGGTCGTGTTCCTGGTGTTCGTCTGCTTCGTGGTGGTGGCCTGGTCCAACGCGGTGAACCTGACCGACGGACTCGACGGCCTCGCCGCCGGTTCGATGAGCCTGGTGCTGGGCGGATACGTGATCATCACGTTCTGGCAGTACTACCACGCGTGCGAGACCAAGCCCGAGGCCGGCTGTTACAACGTGCGCGATCCGCTGGATCTCGCCCTGGTCTGCGCCGCGGGCGCGGCGGCCTGCGTCGGCTTCCTGTGGTGGAACGCCGCTCCCGCCAAGATCTTCATGGGCGACACCGGTTCGCTGGCGCTGGGCGGCCTGCTGGCCGGGCTGTCCATCACCACCCGCACCGAACTGCTGATGATCGTCATCGGCGCGCTGTTCGTCGCCGAGACGGCTTCGGTGGTGTTGCAGGTCGCGGTCTTCCGCACGACGCGCAACCGGTTGTTCAAGATGGCGCCGTTCCATCATCACTTCGAGCTCAGCAAATGGGCCGAGACGACGGTGATCATCAGGTTCTGGCTCTTGGCCGCGATGGCCTCCGCTGTCGGGCTCGGGCTGTTCTACAGCGAATACCTCTCCGCGGTCGGGTGAACGAGATGGTCGAACATTCTCCGCGCGCGCTGCGCTCACCCGGGCCCATGCTCGAGTTCCTGCGCGGTCGCGACGTCCTGGTGGCCGGCTGGGGTGTGTCGGGACGCTCGCTGGTCGAGCCGCTGCTCGACATCGGCGCGCGTCCGGTGGTCACCGACGCGGGCGCCGCGGCCCTGGCCGAAGCCGCCGAGCTGGGGCTGGACGTGGCCACCGGCACGGAGCTGGAGAACGCCGACTGGAGCCGGTTCGCGCTGGTGATCACCAGCCCGGGCTGGCGGCCGGACTCGCCGGTGCTGGCCTCGGCGGTGGCCGAGGGCACGCCGGTGTGGGGCGATGTGGAGTTTTCCTGGTGGGTGGACCAGGCCAGGATCTACGGTCCGGTGCGCAAGTGGCTGGTGATCACCGGCACCAACGGCAAGACCACCACGACCCAGATGACCCACGCGATCCTGCGCGCCGCCGGAATCGCCAGCGTGGCCTGCGGCAATATCGGCCTTCCCATCCTGGACGCCTTGCGCCGCAACCCCGGCCCGCAGGTGCTCGCGGTCGAGCTGTCGTCGTTCCAGCTGCACTGGGCGCCGTCGGTGCGCCCGGAGGCGGGCGTCGTGCTCAACGTGGCCGAAGACCACCTGGACTGGCACGGCGGCCTGGACGCCTACGCCGCGGCCAAGGCCAGGGCGCTGGTCGGCCGGGTCGGCGTGGTCGGCCTGGACGATCCGGTCGCGGCCGCGCTGGCCCGCAAGTCCAAGGCCCGCCGCACCGTGGGTTTCCGGGTGGGGGTGCCCGCCGACGGCGAGCTGGGCGTGGTGGACGGCAAGCTGCTCGACCGCGCGTTCACCAAGGCCGCGATCCTGGCCGAGGTGGGTGACATCAGCCCGCCCGGGCCCGCGGGCGTCGCCGACGCGCTCGCCGCGTCGGCGCTGACCAGGGCGATCGATGTCGCTCCGCAGTTCGTGCGGGAGGGCTTGATCGAGCACCGGGTCGGGCCGCACCGCGCCGCGTTCGTGCGCGAGCTGGCCGGTGTCGATTTCGTCGACGACTCCAAGGCCACCAATCCGCATGCCGCGCGCTCGTCGATCCTGGCCCATCCGCAGGTCGTCTGGGTGGCCGGTGGCCAGCTCAAGGGCGCGCACGTGGAGGACCTGGTCGAGGAGGTCGCCGACCGGCTGGTCGCGGCGGTGCTGATCGGCGCCGACGCGCCGGTGCTCGCGGCCGCGCTGGCGCGACACGCGCCCGAGGTCCCCGTCGTGGAGCTGGTCTCGGGAGACGATGCAGGAATGGGTGATGAAGCGTCGAGGACCGCCGCGGCCGACGCCGTCATGACGCGGGCCGTGCGAGCGGCCGCCGGTTTCGCCCGCCGCGGCGACACGGTGCTGCTGGCCCCCGCCGCCGCGTCACTGGACATGTTCGCCGACTACACCCACCGCGGCCGCAGCTTCGCCGCGGCGGTGCACGCCCTGGAAGACGGTGACGTCGGACGGCGGCTATGACGGAATCGGCGCGGCGACGACGGGCGGGCCGGAGGGCGCATTGTGAGTTCGGGTGAGGGCACGCGTCGGACCGCGAAGGCGGCCCGCACGTCGGGTCAACGGCAAGTCGGCACGCAGCCACAGCGGGTCCGGGGATGGGGTATGGGTCCCGGCTCGTGGCTGGCACGGCCGCTCGCGTCGTTCCACCTGATCGTCACGATCGCCACGCTGTTGACCGCGCTCGGACTGGTCATGGTCCTGTCCGCCTCCGGCGTCGTGGAGTACGCGGAAGGCGGGTCGGCGTACTCCTTGTTCATCCAGCAGACGTTGTTCGCGGCGATCGGCGCCGTACTGTTCTATCTGGCGCTGCGGGTTCCGCTGCGCCTGCTGCGCCAAGCGTCGTTCCCGCTGTTCGCGATCTCGGTGCTGCTGCTGGTGCTGGTCCTCATCCCGGGTATCGGTACGCGCGTGCAGGGCGCGCGTCGCTGGTTGATATTCGGCCCGGTCTCGGTGCAGCCGTCGGAGATCGTGAAGGTGACGCTGATCGTCTGGGGCGCCCACCTGCTGGTCTCGCGGCGAGCGAGCGGTTCGAGTCTGCGCGACATCCTGGTCCCGCTCGTCCCCGCGGGTGTGCTGGTGTGTCTGTTGATCGTGGTTCAGCCGAACCTCAGCACCACGGTCGCGGTGGGCATCGTCCTGGCCGCTCTGCTGTGGTTCGGCGGCTTGCCGGTCCGGTTGTTCGTCACGATCGCGGTTTCCGGTGTCGTGGCCGCGGGCGTGCTCGCGATGTCCGCCGGTTACCGGTCGAATCGGGTCCGGTCGTTCTTCAACCCGGGTTCGGATCCGCAAGGGGACAATTATCAAGCCAGGCAGGCTCTGTATTCGCTGGCCGACGGCGGCATCTGGGGCAGGGGGCTGGGACAGAGCCGGGCCAAGTGGAGCTACTTGCCGAACGCGCACAACGACTTCATCTTCGCGATCATCGGCGAGGAACTCGGCTTCCTCGGCTGCGCGCTGGTGCTCGGGCTTTTCGCCTTGTTCGTCTACACGGGATTGCGCATCGCCAGCCGGTCGGCGGATCCGTTCCTGCAATTGCTGACCGCCTCGGCGACCACGTGGATCGCCGGGCAAGCCATGATCAACATCGGATACGTGGTGGGCCTGTTGCCGGTCACCGGATTGCAGCTGCCCTTGGTGTCGGCCGGTGGCTCGTCACTGGCGATCACGCTGCTCATGTTCGGCCTCATCGCCAACGCCGCGCGGCACGAACCGGAGGCGGTGGCGGCGCTGCACGCCGGACAGGACGGTCGCTTCAGTAGGCTGTTGCGGTTGCCCAAACCCGAGGTGTACGCGCCGGCTCGGGCCGGCGCGGCCCGCCGCGGCCGTGCGCCTCGACCGGCCGACCGCGGACCGTCGGCGCTGCCGCAGGGCAGGCGCGGGCGCTACGGCGCGGAACCGCCGCGGCGTCGCTCGCCGGAGAGCCGCGGCACCAGCTCGGCAACGCGCCACCAGGGCTTGGGAACCCAGCTATCCGGTCAACCACGCAAGA
>NZ_BAFS01000095.1 GCF_000308415.1 Nocardia asiatica NBRC 100129
GGGTTCGCAGCCGGACTTCTACATGATGTGGACCGACGGCTTGGCGCGGTTGATGCCGCCCTGGGAGCTCTACATCGGCAACTACACCGTGCCCGCGGTGTTCTGGGTCGCACTGATCATGGGCTTGGTCTTCACGGTGCTGATCGCCTACCCGTGGATCGAGAAGCGGCTCACCGGCGACACCAGCGCGCACCACAACCTCCTGCAGCGCCCGCGCGACGTGCCCGTTCGCACCGCGATCGGCGCCATGGCCATCGCGTTCTACGTGGTGCTCACGCTGTCGTGCGTCAACGACATCATCGCGCTGAAGTTCGACATCTCGCTGAACGCGACCACCTGGATCGGCCGCATCGGCCTGCTCGTCGCCCCGCCGGTGGCGTACTACCTCGCATACCGGTTCTGCCTGGGCTTGCAGCGCAGCGACCGCGCGGTGCTCGAGCACGGCATCGAGACCGGTGTGATCAAGCGTCTGCCGCACGGCGAATACATCGAGGTGCACCAGCCGCTGGGCCCGGTCGACGACCACGGTCACCCGATCCCGCTGGAGTACCAGGGCGCACCGGTGCCGAAGAAGATGAACCAGCTCGGTTCGGCCGGCAAGCCCGGCACCGGCAGCTTCCTGCGGCCCGACCCGCAGGAGGAGAGCGATCGGCACTTCGAGATCGAGCACGAGGAAGAGCACCGGCAGCTGAAGGTGCTGCAGCGGGCGCAAGAAGCGGCCAACGGCAAGCACGGCCACTGACACACCCGTCACACAACGGCCCCGAGTCGAATGGCGGATTCCAGGGGTTGTCGCAACACTCGTGGTCGAGTTAGGCCGCGAGTAGCTTAGCCAGACGCTCGGCTGGGGTATCCCAGCCGAGCGTTTTGCGTGGGCGGCCGTTGAGTTCGGCGGCGACAGCGTCGAGGTTTTCGCGGGTGTGCACGGACAGGTCGGTTCCCTTGGGGAAGTATTGGCGAAGCAGGCCGTTGGTGTTCTCGTTCGAGCCGCGCTGCCAGGGACTGGCCGGATCGCAGAAGTAGACGGGGACGTCGGTGACGATACTGAACTGGTGGTGTTCGGCCAGCTCGCTGCCCTGGTCCCAGGTCAACGACCTCACCAGATGCGGCGGCAGTCGGGTAACGGTGCGCTGCAAGGCATCGCGCACGTGTTCGGCAGTTCGCCCGTCGGGCAGATGGACCAGCATGAGATAGCGGGTGCTGCGTTCGACGAGAGTACCGATCGCCGAGGCTCCTTGCCGATGATCAAGTCACCCTCCCAGTGCCCGGGCACCGCTCGGTCGGCGACTTCGGCGGGCCGGTCGCTGATCATGACCATGGGGTGGGTGAATCGGGGCTGGCGGCACGCGGCCTGGCGGCGTGGTTTGCGCCGGATCCGGCCGGTGCGCAGCGCTCGTGCCAGTTCACGGCGCAGCTCACCGCGGCCCTGCACGTAGAGGGCCTGATAGACGGTCTCGTGGACCACGTGCAGCTCCGGCCGGTCGGGGAAGTGCTTGCCCACAGCCTGGCAGATCTGCTCCGGGCTCCACCGCTTGTCCAGCCGCTGCTGGATGAATTCGGCCAGCTCAGGGTAGCGGGCGGTCTTGCGGAGTTTCGGGCGTGGCCGCCGCGCGTCGGCGCGGGCCTGAGCGGCGTGGGGCCGGTAGGTCAGCTGCCCGGCCGAGCCCACGGTGCCGTTGCGGCGGATCTCACGGCTGATCGTGGACGGGCTGCGGCCCAGCTCGGCGGCGATCGCGCGGATACCGGCTTTCTCCCGCCGCCGGTCGGCGATGTGGATGCGCTCGTCCTCACTCAAATACCGCGACCTCATGGCAGAGGCTGCCCGCTCGATGCCAGCGGGCAGCCTCCTGCGCTTGGGATCGTCACGGCCGTTGCGCCACTCACGCCCAGTGCGCTCGTTGACGCCGACCATCCTCGATGCCGCCCGATTGCTGTAGCCGAGTTCCACCAGACGCAGATACTCCGCCCGCTCGGCGCGCAATTTCTTACCCGGCCCCGTTTTCCGGTCCGACCGGATCCTGAAGTCCATCGCAATCTCCCCTGAACTGGGGTGTTGCGACGATCTCTAGAACCCAAGAATCGACTCGGGGCCGTCGTGCGTCACGGCACGAGCGTCACAGGCGCGGCGCCGCGCGGCGAGCGGCTTCGATGGCGTCGAACTTGGCGAGGTTGTGCCGGGCGTCGGCCAGCGCGTCGTGCGCGTCCGGCGGGATCGGCGGCAGCTCGGGACGGCCGTGCGCCTCCCAGTGCTGGCGCAACTCGTTGGTGTAGCGCGGCAGGGCGTTGGGCAGATCGACCATGGAGCCCCACAGCTGGCACAGCGCCACATGGTCGTAGGCCGAAACCCAGGCCCACAGCTCCGGTTGCACCGTCGGGCGCGGCACCAGGAACGCGTACAACTCGTCGCGGATCCGGTCGCGGCTGCGCCACAGCGGCGAGGACGGCGAAGGCAATTGCGGAAGCACGAATTTGCGGACCCACGGACCCGCACGCTCGGCATCGAATTCGGTGGACACCGCGTAGTACTCCCTGCCGTCCTCACAGACGACGCCGATGGAGACCAGATCGATGGTCACACCGTCCTCGATGAATTCGCAGTCGTAGAAATATCGCAGCGAGATCGGTCTCTCCTCGGCTTCCGGTGCCATTGCGGCGGGTACGGGTTCCTGGCAACCCTATGGTGACGACCGCCGCCGCGCGCGCAAGGGCCCATGTGGTGGAGATTTCCGCCACCTTGGTGCGGTACTCGACCACTGCTACCGGGTGTTCTTGCAGGGTGTTCGGTCCGTATTCTGAAACACGTGAACTGGACCGTCGACGTACCCATCGATCGCCTGCCGGAACTGCCGCCGCTGCCCGCAGAACTGCGCAGGCGGCTGGACGACGCGCTGGCGCGCCCCGCGCTGCAGCAGCCGTCCTGGGATCCGGAGCAGGCGGCCAAAATGCGCACCGTGCTGGAGAGCGTGCCGCCGATCTGCGTGCCCGCCGAAGTGGAGGAACTGCGCGAGCAGCTGGCCGAGGTCGCCCGTGGTGAGGCGTTCCTCATGCAGGGCGGCGACTGCGCGGAGACCTTCGCCGACAACACCGAGCCGCACATTCGCGGCAACATCCGCACTCTCCTGCAGATGGCGGTCGTGCTCACCTACGGCGCGAGTCTGCCGGTGGTGAAGGTGGCGCGAATCGCCGGTCAGTACGCCAAACCGCGCTCCTCGGACGTCGACTCGCTCGGGCTGAAGTCCTACCGCGGCGACATGGTGAACGCGCTGGCCGCCGACGCGGCGCTGCGCGAGCACGATCCGTCGCGCCTGGTGCGGGCCTATGCGAACGCGAGCGCCGCGATGAACCTGGTGCGCGCGCTCACCGGCGCGGGCATGGCCGACCTGCACAAGGTGCACGACTGGAACCGTGACTTCGTCGCGAAATCGCCCGCGGGCGCGCGCTACGAGGCGCTGGCCGAGGAGATCGACCGCGGCCTGGCTTTCATGACCGCGTGCCGGGTCAACGACCCGAGCCTGAAATCCGCCCGGATCTACGCCAGCCACGAGGCGCTGGTGCTGGACTACGAACGCGCCATGCTGCGGCTGAGCGAGAACGCGATCGGCGAGCCGGTGCTCTACGACTTGTCCGCGCACTTCCTCTGGATCGGCGAGCGCACTCGCCAGCTCGACGGCGCGCACATCGCGTTCGCCGAACTGGTGGCCAACCCGATCGGCCTGAAGATCGGCCCGTCCACCACGCCCGAGCAGGCCGTGGAATACGTGGAGCGGCTGGATCCGAACAACGAGCCGGGCCGGTTGACCATCGTCTCCCGCATGGGCCACAGCAAGGTGCGCGACGTGCTGCCGCCCATCATCGAGAAGGTGCAGGCCACCGGCCATCAGGTGATCTGGCAGTGCGACCCGATGCACGGCAACACGCACGAGGCGTCCACCGGTTTCAAGACCCGCCACTTCGACCGCATCGTCGACGAGGTGCAGGGCTTCTTCGAGGTGCACCACGCGCTGGGCACGCACCCCGGCGGCATGCACATCGAACTCACCGGCGAGGACGTCACCGAGTGCCTCGGCGGCGCGCAGGACATCTCCGACCTGGACCTGTCCGGCCGCTACGAGACCGCCTGCGACCCGCGGCTGAACACGCAGCAGTCGCTGGAGCTGGCGTTCCTCGTCGCCGAGATGCTGCGCTGAGCGCCGAAGCCCGGACGGCCGGTCCGCTCGGGCTAGGGCAGCGCCACGATGGTGACCGTGTCGCCCGCCTCGAGGTTGACGCCGATGGCGGGTGTCTGCGAGACCACGAGTGAGCTGTCCGCCCGCGCCAGCTGTTTGACCTCGACCTGCAGACCTAGGCTTTCCAGCTTTGTGCGGGCGTTCGCTACGGTCCACCCGCGGACATCGGGCATCTTCAGAGCGTTGGAGATCAGCAGGACCACCCCGTCGCCGGATTGGATGGTGGCGCCCGCGCCCGGCTGGGTGCCGATGGCCTTGTCCGCTTCGATGCTGCGATCGAACTGGGGTTTGGTCTCGCGGATCGAGATGCCGGCGTCGCTGAGGATCTTCGTGGCCTCCTCGGTCGATTTGCCGCGGACGTCGGGAATCTTCACCGGCTGGGAGCCCTTGCTGCGGTAGACCTTCACCTGCGCGCCGAGCGGCAGCACGGTGCCGGGCCTCGGTTCCACCCGGGCGACCGTTCCTTTCGGGGCGGTGTTGGACTCTTCTCCGGCGTCGACCGGTTGCAGGCCGTTGTCCTTGATCAACTGGTTGACCTTCGACACCTGATCACCGGCTTTGACGTCCGGCACCTTGGGCTTGCCGTTGGAGACCAGGACGGAGACGGTGGAGCCCTTGGTGATCTTGGAACCGGCCGACGGGTCGCTGCCGACCACGCCGCCGACGGGGATCGTGTCCGACGCCTTCTGCCGGATCTCGGTCTCGAACCCGGCGTTCTGGAGAGTGGCGACCGCCTTGTCGGTGTCCAGCCCCGCAATCGGCGGCACCGCCGTGTAGCGGCCGACCCCCAGCCACCAGCCGCCGATCCCTACCAGCAGCGTGAGGATCGCGACGATGGCCACCCATAGCCACACCGTGCGCCGGGACCGGTTGAGCTCGTCGGCATAGGGCGGATACGGCGGCGGCGCGGGATGGGCTTGGCGCACCGGTTGCGGACGGTCGTAGTCGTCCGGCGGGTAGTCCAGCCGGGGCCGCTGGGCGGTGACCACTCGGGTGTGCTGCACAGGCTGCGCCGAATGCGGCTCGTGGGCCGACGCCCCAGCGAACCCGGGCCGGTCGGCGGGATCCGGCGGGACCGCTCGATAGCTGGCGCTGAGATGTTCGGCCGACTCCTGCGGCGCGGGCACCCGGTAGGAGGGCAGTCGCAACGCGACGCCGATCTCCCGCAGCGCGGCCGCCATCTCGTTCGCGTCCGCGAACCGATGCGCGGGCTCGCGCGCGGTGGCCTTGGCCACCAGTTCGTCGAACTCCGGCGGAACCCCGGAGATGAATCCGCTCGGGCTCGGCACATCGTTCTCGATGCGCTGATAGGCCACCGAGATCGACGTGTCGCCGGTGAACGGGACCTGGCCGGTGAGCAATTCGAAGATCAGCACGCCGAAGGAGTAGACGTCGCTGCGCGAATCGGCGGAGCCGCTGGTGACCTGCTCGGGCGACAGGTAAGCGGCGGTGCCGAGAATGACGCTCGCCGAGGTGGTGTTCGCCGCGGCCACCGCGCGCACCAGACCGAAATCGGCGATCTTGACCTCGCCCGCGTCGGAGATCAGCACATTCTCCGGCTTGATGTCGCGATGCACCAGACCCGCCGAGTGCGCGACGCCGATCGCCGCCAGCACCGGCTCGGCCACCGCGCGCACCGCGTGCGGCGGCATCGGGCCGCGTTCGCGCAGCAGCTCCCGCAGCGTGCCGCCCTCGACCAGCTCCATGATCAGAAACGGATGGTCGCCGTCGACGCCCTGGTCGTACACCGCGACCAGCGACGGATGCTTGAGCTTGGCGACCGCGCGCGCCTCGAACTCGAACCTCGACAGGAACTGCGGATCGCCCGCGAACTTCGGATCCATCACCTTGATGGCGACCGGCCGGTCCAGGCGGGTGTCGACCCCGCGGAAGACCATCGACATTCCGCCGCGGGCGATCGGCGCATCGATCCGATAGCGCCCTTCCAGCATCTGGCCGATCAAGAGAAGTCCTCCGGCTTTCACAAAGTTCTCACCTCTCGCGCGATACCTGCGACAAGCGATCAGCCGCTCCGTGCGGCCCCCACGATGGTATCGACTCCCACCACCCCGGGTGTCTCACGACGTGCGGCGCGGCACCGTCTACCGTTATCCGCGTGAGTGCATTTCCCTGCAGTGACGACGTCCTTCCGCAGTCGGTGACCTTGGTGCCGCTGCCGGAGGTGGCCGACCGGCTCGGGCTGGTGGTGACCCGCGTCCACCAGATGCTGCGCGACCACCAGCTGATCGCCCTCCGCAGAGACGGCGTGGCCGGTATCCCGGAGCGCTTCTTCGACGACACCGGCGCGGTCGTGAAGCCGCTGCCCGGCCTGATCACCGTGATGCGCGACGCGAAGTACACCGACGAGGAGATCCTGGAATGGATCTTCACCGAAGACGAGAGCCTCCCCGGCAAACCGATCGACGCCCTGCACGGTCCATTGGCCCGCGAAGTTCTGCGGCGGGCGGCGGCGGATCCGTTTTAGTTGGCCGCGACTGTGTTGGTTTTCCAGCGCCTGCGGCGCTGGGTGTTCGCGGCCCCTCTATGGCTCGCGTCCGAGTGGCCGCCGCTTGCTCTCCTTCGTCGCGGACGCGGCGGCCACTCGGACGCGAGCCGGGCCGCGAACGGCGCATGCTCGGTCTCGCTTCGCTCGAAACCGGGGGTTGAGGTGCGCTGGGCGCGTCGAATCTGGCTGACACGTCCCTTGGTGAGGCCGAGTAGCTCTGCGGTATGCGTGCTGGACACTTGGTGCACGTGACTGGTAGGGGTAGGTTACTGGTCGATTTCGAATTGTGGTCACCGTGTTGGGACCGGGCTGGGTTGCGGTGTTGCGGGGATGGCCTGGCGGAAGGACTCGCCGTCCTCGATGAGGGCGGTGCGTTCGGTCGAACAGGGCCCGTTTTGCGCCGGCTCGCACATCGCCGCGTGGGGCCGAGTTCACCGCCGCCGCGGCCCGGCGTTCGCCATCGCGTCGCCGTGCCTAGTTGAGCCGCCGCCACTCGTCTTGTCGATCTAGGTTTCACTCTGTGGCAGCCGTCCGTGACGGCGAGGAGTTCTGTGGGGCGGTTGAACACCACGGTGGGCGCGGGTTTGGCCGGATTCGATGATTGAACTGGCTGGGGGTGCGTGGCCACTGACCGTACTGCTCGAGGTTCGTGGTCGATAGTGGTCGTCGGAGGGATGTCCGTGGTGACTGGCGGGGGACGGTGGTCGCTCGGGCACCGTGAGCTGTCGCATCGTGGTCGGGCGATGTGGTCGGCGGCGATTGCGGCGGTGTGGTCAGCGGTCGAGGCGGCTGCGCAGGGTTGCGGTGGTGAACTCGGTGGCGGCTACGCGGAGGCGGTGGTGGCGGGGGACCACGGCGCGGTGGTCGAAGACGGCGTAGTCGCTGCGTTCGATGTGGCGCAGGATGTCGGCGTAGAGGGTGGCCGCGGTGCGGATGGCGGGGCGCACGCGGGGTTCGAGCAGGTCGATGCCGGGTTCGGCGCGGCGGTAGAGATCCCGGTCGACCGCGATGAGATGGGCGAGGGCGCGGCGCACACGCGGATCGGTGCGTCCGGTGCGGTGGCACTCGCGCAGCAGGTCCTCGTCGACGCCGAACGCGGTGAGGGCATCGGCGGGCAGGTAGACCCGGTCGCGGTCGAGATCCTCGGCCACATCCCGCAAGAAGTTGGTCAGCTGGAACGCCTCGCCCAGTGCGGCGGCAGCGGGCTCGGCCTCGGCCACCGGGACGACGGTGCCGAGCACGGGCAGCAGTTGCAGTCCGATCGCGGCCGCGGAGCCGCGCATGTACTCGCGCAGTTCGGCCATGGTGGCGTAGCGGTTCCGGAAGCCCGGCGCACCGGGCACGTCCATGCGCATGGAATCCAGGAACGCCCAGAAGTGCTGTGCGGGAATGCCATAGCGGTGAATCGTGTGGGTGACGGCGGCCAGGACGAGCGTGCGCGGCCGCTGGTCGACTTCTCGGCTCGACCCTTGCTCCGGGTTCTCGACAGCGGGGAGCGGCGCACCGCTCGAAGCGGTGTCCGATTCGAGCGCGGCGCGCAGGTCTCGTTCGATCAGGTCGAGTTCGGTCGCGGGATCCCCGTGCGCCGCGGGCAGTCCGGCGCGGTCGACGATGTCGTCCACCATTCGCGCGAACGCGTAGAGCGCGTGCACCGCGGGGCGTCGCTCGGCCGACAGCAGCCGGGTGGCCAGAAAGTAGGTGCGGCCGTGGGTGGCGGCGATCTGCCTGCACTCACGGTAAGCGAGCGGCAGCAGGGCGGAGCCCGGTAGACGATCTCCGGTCATCGAGTAGCGGGCGAAGCGGTGGCGTCGCCGGAGGTGACCGCGACATTGTTCGGTGGCGCGGCGCGCAGGCGCAGCGGGTCCACCGTGCGCAGCGACAGCGCCGCCACGACCGCGGCGAAGGTGGCCGCCACGACGTGCCAGAAGTTGTACAGGCCGATCGAACCGTCCGGCTGGAAGACCAGCATGAGCCACGTGCATACGCCCACCAGCGCCATCAGCGTCGTGGTGGAGAGCGCGAAGCCGGCGGCCAGCGCCAGCGGCCACGAGTAGTACCAGGGCAGCGCGGCGGGCGAGAGGATGACGATCGCGACGAACGCGATCAGGATGCCCAGCACCGCCTCCCGTTCGCTGTGCCGGAATCGCCACCAAGTCAGCGCCAGCACCGCGACCAGGGCCAGCGCGCACAGCGCACGGGTCACCTCGAGCACCGATTCCAGCCGCAGCGGCGTGATCCAGGTGATCGCGTGCGCCATGACGGTCGGCAGCGACAGCCAGTTGATGATCTTCTTCGAACCGGACAGCGCGGTCAGCCAGCCGATGCCGACCCCGGCGATGGCCGACGCGGCGACGAACACGACGGCGAACACACTCAGGCCGAGCCCGGCGATCTTGGCGAACATCATCGCCGGATGCGGCATGTCCTCGGTCGGCTCGGCGGCGTCGCCGGGCTGCTCGCTGGCGGGCAGGTGCGCCGGATCGCGCCCGACCCGCTGTGCCGCGCGGCGTTCGCGTTCGTGCAGCATCCAGATCCACACCAGGAACGGCAGCGCCACTCCCGCGGTCGCCTTGATGGCCACCCCGATCGCGACGACCACGATGCCGGCCACGTGGTGGCGCTCCAGCACCAGTGCGATGCCCGCGCACATCAGGCCGACCATCAGCATCTCGTTGTGCACGCCGCCGATCAGGTGGATCAGCACCAGCGGGTTGAGCACCGCCAGCCACAGCGCCACGGTGGGCTTGCCGCCGAGGTGCTTGGTCAGATACGGCACCGCCCACATCATCAGCGCCAAGCCGGGCAGCATGACCAGCCGCATCGCGATGGTGCCCGCCACCACGTTGTCGCCGGTCACGGCGGTGATGGCACGCCCGAGCAGCAGGAAGACCGGGCCGTAGGGCGCGGTGGTCGTGGTCCACACCGGGCTCACGTTGTCCAGCAGCACACCGGGATTCGCGACCGGCCCGACCTGGTAGGGGTCGAAACCGTCGCGCAGCAGCGCGCCCTGGGCGAGGTAGGAGTAGGCGTCGCGGCTGAACATCGGCACGGCGAACAGCAGCGGCGCGATCCAGATGCCGACGATGGCGCGCAGCTCGTTGAGCGTCACCTCCGCGCCGGTCCGGTCGCCCGTGCCGATCGTGGCGCGCCCGAGCCGGACCCAGGCGGTGATCATCAGCAGCACGCCGATCCAGATGCAGATCGTGGACAGCGCGTAGCCGTGCCCGAACCGCAGCCAGGACAGATGCATGGCCTCGAGCAGCGGATCCCGCTTGCGGACGCTGCCCGCGCCGAACCCGCCGAAGGTGATCATGATCGCGCCGAAGAAGCCGAGCAGGGCGGCGTGGCCCTCCGGGCTCCTGGCGAAATCGGCGCAGGTGCGCATCCACCACAGGACGCCACGGGGGGTGGCCGAATCGCGGCGTGCGGAGGCGGGCGACGAAGGGCCGGTGACACCGGTGGAGGCGGCCTCTGCGGTGCGCGTTTCGGGGGATGCCATCTGGTGTCGGTCCCCCCGAGTGGTCGGCGGTCGCAACCGCGAGCGAATAGGTCGGCGCTTAGTTTACGGCGTCGCTTCGAACACTATCCGGCTGGTGCGCGGGGTTCCACGCGAAGCAGGGCCGACCTCGCCCGCTATGCGGTTTGCCGCCAGTTTTCCGGATAGCAGGGCGGTCGGTACGCCGACGCCCGGAGTGGTGCCGCAACCGGCGATGACCACGTTGTCGCTCGAGCGGGGGAAATTGCTCGGTCGAAACGGGCCGGTTTGCCGGAAGAGGTGGGCCGCCGAGAACGGCGTGCCGGCCAGCATGCCCTGGTCGGACCACGTTCGCGGCGTGTCGAGCCGGTCGACCGCGAAGTGCTCGGTGATGCCCCGATAGCCGCGCGCATCCAGCACGGTGAGCAGCTCGTGGAGGTAGGCGGGGCCCAGGCGCGGCCAGTCCAAGGGCGCGGCCGACAGGTTCGGGCAGGGCGCGAGCACCGAGAACGGTTCGTGCCGTTCGCCGCCGCGGGTGACGAACAGGTTCGAGTCGGTCAGGGCGGGCCGGGTGAGCAGGAGGGAGGGGTCGCTCATCAGCTTGCCGCGGCCGCGACGGGCGGTGATCTCGGCGAACGTGCGGTCCCAAGCCTGCCCGAACTCGATGACGTGGTGCGCCTGCACCGGCCAGCGCGCCGCGACGGCGGCGGGGACGGTGCCGTGCGCGACGACCGCGGACGGCGAGGCGCGCAGCCCGCGCCGGGGTCGCACGCCGAAGCGATCGAGCGACCCGAGGTCGGCGGTGAGCACGAGCGCGTCGCAGTCGAAGCCGCGCCCGTCGGCGGTGCGGGCGCGGCGGGCCCGCCGGCCCGCGTAGTCGATTCCCACCACCTCGGCGTTCAGTTCCAGCGTGCCGCCCGCCTCGGTGAACGCTTGCGCCAGCGCCGCGGCGATCGCCCGCATGCCGCCCTCGGGAAAGTAGACGCCGAGCGAGGTGTCCATGTGCGGGATCGCGCCGTAGACCGCGAGCGCCCGCGCGGGCGGCATGCCCGCGTAAAGCGCTTGGAAGGTGAACAGGCGCGCCAGGCGCGGATCCCGCAGGAACCCGCGCACCCGCGGGCCGAGCCTGCCGAAGCCGCCGAGCCGCGCCAATTCGATCAGCGCGCGGCGCTTCGCCGGGACGCGCACCAACTCCAGCGGCGAGTCGAAGTTGGTGTCCATGAACTCGGTGAACTCGGCCGCGTAGATCCGGGCCAGCCACGCGCGCAGCCGCCGGTATCCGCGCGCCTCGGCCGGGCCGCAGGTCCGCTCGACCTCCGCGGCCATCGCCTCCGGGTCGGCGAACACCCTGATCTCGGCGCCGTCGGCGAACCGCGCGTGGTAGCCCGGCGCCAGCCGGTGGACGCGCAGCGGGGGCACGCAGGTCTCCGGCGTGCGACCGACGGCGGCGAGCGCGTCGGTGATCAGCTCCGGCAGGGTGAGCACGGTGGCGCCGGAATCGATGTCGTAGTCCGCGCCGCGGTAGCGCCCGACCCGGCCGCCGGGGTGATCGGCCCGTTCCAGCACCGTGACCCGGTGACCGGCGCCGGTGAGATACAGGGCGGCCGACAGTCCGGCCAGTCCCGCGCCGACGACGACGACGCGATCGGTCGGCCCCGCAACGGTTCTCATCCGATTCCTTTCTTCGCCGCGACTCCTGCCGGCGCGCTCACGCGGCCCGCTCGGTCGCGGCCAGCGCCATCGCGCGCAGGCGTTCCTTGGCCACGGACGTCGCCGAGCTGGCTTCGATGGCGGCCAGCCCGCTCTCGGTGAGTTCGGCGATCCGGCGCTCCACTTCGTCGACCGCCCCGAGTTCGACGAGCAGCGCGCGCAGCCGTTGCACCTGCTCGGCGCTCAGGTCGGTGCCGATGCTCGCGCGCAGCAGCGCGGCCGCTGCCGCGTCGGTCTCGTCGGCGCGGCGCAGCGCCTCGGCCAGCAGCACGGTGCGCTTGCCCTCCCGCAGGTCGTCGCCGGAGGGCTTGCCGGTCACCGCCGGATCGCCGAACACGCCCAGCAGGTCGTCGCGCAGCTGGAAGGCGATCCCGATGGCGGTGCCGAACGTGCGGTACGCGCCGATCAGCCCGTGATCGGCGGCGGCGATGGCCGCGCCGAGATGCAGCGGGCGCTCGACGGTGTAGGCGGCGGTCTTGTAGCGGTTGATCCGCAACGCGGCCTCCACCGATTCGTCGCCGCCCGCCTCGCCGTTGACGTCGAGCAGCTGGCCGCCGAGCACCTCGGTGCGCATGTCGGCCCACACCGGCGCGAACCGGGCGACGGCCGTCGGCGCCAGACCGGACGCGTGCACCATGTCGTCGGCCCAGGACAGCGCCAGATCGCCGACCAGGATGGCCACGCTGGCGCCGAAGTGCGCCGAGTCGCCCGCCCACCCGCGGTCGCGGTGGCGCTGCTCGAAGTCGACGTGCACGGTGGGGAAGCGGCGGCGGGTGCGCGAGGAATCAATGATGTCGTCGTGGATCAGCGCGCACGCCTGGACCAGCTCGAGCGCGGAGCAGGCGGTGAGCACCGCGGCGGCTTCGGGCGCGTGCGGATCGCCGCCCGCGCCGAGCCATCCGGTCCACGCGAACGCGGGCCTGGTGCGTTTGCCGCCGCGTAGGACGAACTGCTCGAGCGTGTCGGTGGCCTCGACGAAGACCGGGCCGAGGCGCTCGGTGGTGCGACGGCGAGTGGCGAAGAAGCCGGTCAGGGTGTCTTCCACGGCGGCGGCGAAGGCGGGGGTGCCCGGCTGGGGCACGGCGGGGCGCGGCGTCTGAGTCCCGGTTCCGGCGGACAGAGGAGCCTCCAAGGTCGTGCGGATGATGGACGCACGGGGTCGCGGAGGGTGCCCGGGCGCTGCGGGTGATTCGGGGCCGAGCGGAAACGGTCGCGCGTGTCGCCCGGCGTGGCGAACGGGTCGCCCGATGCGAAGAATACGCGGGCCGCCCCAGCGACCCGACGGGGCGGCCACCGGCCACCTCTACACTGAACCGGTGACTTTCGACAACGTGCGGGGCAGCTCGACCCCTGGCCGGCCGTCCCGGACGCACCCGAACGTCTCTGGAACACCTTCGGTCGTACAGAGTCTGCGGGCTCACACGGGGCGCGCGGTGCCGTTCTCCGTGGAGTTCAATCCGCCTCGCGACGCCGCCGCCGAGGCGCGGCTGTGGCGCGCGGTGCGGCAGTTCGAGCGCATGCACCCCGCCTTCGTGTCGATGACCTACGGCGCGGGCGGTTCCACTCGCGACCGCACCGTCCGCGTGACCGGTCAGCTCGCGCAGGAGACCACGCTGCTGCCCGTCGCGCACCTGACCGCGGTGGACCACAGCGTCGCCGAGCTGCGTTCGCTGGTCGGCGCGTACGCCGACTGCGGCATCCGCAACATCCTGGTCCTGCGCGGCGACCCGCCCGGTGACCCGCTCGGCGAGTGGCACAAGCACCCCGACGGCGTCTCCTATGCCGAGGAACTGGTGCGCATCGTGCGTGACCTCGGCGATTTCCACGTCGGCGTCGCCTCGTTCCCGCAGGGCCACCACCGCTCACCCGACCTGGCGACCGACACCGCGTTCCTGGCCGCGAAGCTGCGTGCGGGAGCGGAGTATTCGATCACCCAGATGTTCTTCGACGTCGAGCACTACCTGCGCCTGCGCGATCGGCTCGTGGCGCTGGACCCGATCGAGGGTGCCAAGCCGATCATCCCGGAGCTGATGCCGATCACGTCGCTGCGTACGGTGCAGCGCGCCGAGGAACTGTGCGGCAGGCCGCTGCCCGCTTCCGTGCTGCGGCGCCTGCGGTCGGCGGCGGGTGACGGCGCCGAGGAGAACGCCGCGGCGGTGCGCGCGGCGGGCATCGAGATCGCCACCGAGATCGCCCAGCGGCTGATCGACGAAGGCGCGCCCTGCCTGCACTTCATCACGCTCAATTTCGCCAAGGCGACCAGCGAGGTGCTGACCAACCTCGGTTACGGCGTCACGGCCGCGCCGGTCAGCGCCTGACCGCGGCTGCGCCGCCGAGCGCGCCTCCGGGATGGTGCCGGCACCGGCAACATGTCTGTCCGAAGGTTCAGGCCGCTCGCGCGGCGCGCAGCCGCCACGCTTCGGCCAGCAATCGATGCGATTCCAGACGGTCGGCGTGCCGATGGGTGACCGAGGTCACCAGCAGTTCGTCCGCGCCGGAGACCCGCTGTAGCGCGGCGAGCCGTTCCACGACGGAGCCGGGCGAACCCACGAACTGGGTGGCCAGACGATCGTCGACCAAGCGCCGCTGCTCGGCGGTGAGCGGCGCGACGGTGGCGGGGTCGGGATAGTCGGCCGCGCCCGCGCCGCTGCGAATGCTGTAGACCCAGTGGCCGTAGCCGGCCGCCAACCGCCGCGCGGTCGCGTCGCTCTCGGCCACGACCACGTCGGCCGAGACCACCACGTACGGCTCGGCGAACTCGGCGGACGGGCGGAACGCCGCGCGATACGCCGCGATCGCGTCCAGCGCGGTGCCAGGAGAGACGTGATAGGCCGCGGCGAACGGCAGCCCGAGCCGCCCGGCCAGTTCCGCGCTCTCGCCCGCGGTGCTGCCGAACAGCCACAGCCGCACCTGCGCGCCCTCACCCGGAACCGCGTGCAGCGCGATGCCTTCGGCACTGACGAAGGTGCCCGCCAGCAGGGCGCGCACCTCGTCGACCTGCTCGGCGAAGTCCAGCGCCTGCGCGCCGCGCTGCTGCAACGCGCCCACCGAGGCGAGGAATCTCGACCGGTCCGGAATGCGGCCCGGGTCGAACGGCGGCGGAATCACCACGCCGTCCCGGATCACCGTGCGCCCGGTCGCCGTGTCGACCACCGGCTTCCCGCCCTTCGGCCGTGCGGTCTCCGGCCCGAACTGATTGCGCCGATGACCCGATCGGCCCAATCCCAGGTCGAGCCGTCCGGGGTACAGCGCGTCGATCGTGCCGAACGCCTCCACGATCGAGGCCGAGGTGTGGTGACCCACCTGCACCGCCGCCGAACCCACCCGGATGCGCCGGGTGGCCGCCGCGACCAATCCGATCAGCGTGATCGAGGAGGAACTGGCCACCGAGACGAAGTGGTGCTCGGCCAGCCAGTACCGGTGGTAGCCCCACTGTTCGGCATGCCGGGCCAGATCGACGGTGTTGCGCAGCGCCTGCTGCGCGGTCGAGCCCGCGCTGATCGGGGCGAGGTCCAGGATCGAGAGGGGAACGGTGGTTTCACTCACACTGTGTTCGTTCTCGGCATGAGCGGGGCCCTGCGCGGTCACGCGACGCTGCCTCCTTCGGGCCTGACCGCCCCTGCCGTGCGCCCCTGCCGTGGGTCCTGTTCGCCCGCCTCGATGGCCACCCGTAACCGGTTCTGCGGGGGCGCGACCGGGCAGGTCGCGAAATCGGTGAAGGCGCACGGCAGATTCGCCGCCCGGTTGAAGTCCAGCACCACCGTGCCGTCCGCGCCCGGCGCGCCGACCGCCAGCGAACGCGCCGCCGGGTAGGTCGTCACACCGCTTGTCGCGTCGGTGAACAGCACCCGCAGGTCGTCCCGGTCGCCGAACGCGACGACGCGTTCGGTCACCTCGCCGATGCGGAACTCGATGGTGCCCGCGGCGCTGTGGCGGTGTTCGAGGCCCGCGACCACCGCGCCGGTGACCACGGTCTGCTGCTTTTCGAACGGCGTGAACCGCCCCGAGACCACCCAGCGGGGATCGGGCCGGTAGGCCGGGATGCCGTCGAAGGCGAGCAGGGTGGGCGCGGCCGGGTCGTGCACGCGCACGGCGTAGCGGCCGGTGCGGCGGATCACCTCGAGCACCCGCCGCTCGTGCCGCACGTGCAGGCCGGGCGCGCCCTCGGCGGGAATCACGATCTGCACGCCCGCGATGCCCAGCCCGTCGTATTCCAGCCGGTCGGCCGGTCGCGCGGTGATGAACACCTTGTCGTCGGTGACCCACCAGGTGCCGGGCACCTCCGGCAGCCGCTCGGGGCTGTCGGTGAGCCAGTGCAACCCGGTCAGGCTGTGGAAGCCGAGCGGGTCGCGCAATCGGTCTTCGCGGGCGTGGTGCCAATGCGCCCACTCGGTCTCGAAAACGCTGGCGATGCTGGTGGTCATGACGCTTTGGCTCCTTCGTGGGCGGTGCTGCGACGGTGCGGGTGGCGCAGGCCGAGGTGGTCGCGCAGGGTCGTGCCGGTGTACTCGGTGCGGAAGCTGCCGCGTTCCTGGAGTTCGGGGACGACCCGGTCGACGAATTCGTCCAGCCCGTGCGGGGTGAGATGGGGGACGAGGATGAATCCGTCGGCGGCGTCGGCTTGCACGTAGGCGTCGATCCGCTCGGCGACCGACGCGGGTGTGCCGACGAACTGCTGGCGGGCGGTGACCTCGATGATCAGCTCCCGGATGCTGAGCTTCTCGGCTTCGGCCTTCGCCCGCCAGGCCGCGGCCACCGCGTGCGGATCCTTGGCGTGGCGTACGCGGCCGCGCGTGATCTCGACGTTGTCGGTGGGCTCGACCTCGGGCAGCGGGCCGTCCGGGTCGTAGCCGGACAGTTCACGGCCCCAGACCTGCTCGAGGAAAGCGATCGCGGTCTGCGGACCGACCTGTTGCAGACGGATGTGCCTGGCGCGTTCCTGCGCCTCGGCCTCGGTGTCGCCGAGGACGAAAGTGGCGGCGGGGAAGATCTTCACCTCCTCGGGCGTGCGGCCGTACTTGGCCAGGCGGCCCTTCAGGTCGGCGTAGAAGCGCTGCCCCTCTTCGAGGGTGCCGTGTGCGGTGAAGATCGCGTCGGCGGTGGCAGCGCCGAATTCCCGGCCGTCGTCGGAGTCGCCCGCCTGTAACAGCACCGGGTGGCCCTGCGGGCTCGGCGGCAGTACGAATCGGGCGGTGATGTCGAATTGCGTTCCGCGATGGCGGATCTCAGGGATCTCGCGGGCGAACACCCCGGTCTCCCGGTCGACGACCAGTGAGTCCGCGGCCCAACTGTCCCACAGCGCCCGGGCGACCTCGACCGTCTCGGCCGCGCGGTGGTAGCGCTGACCGTGCTCGAGATAGCCGCCGCGCCGGAAGTTCGCCCCGGTGAACGCGTCGGAGGAGGTCACGACGTTCCAGGCGGCGCGTCCACCGGAGAGGTGGTCGAGCGAGGCGAATTGCCTGGCCAGTTCGAACGTGCCAGCGCGAGGATTCGGGGACGGGTTCGGATCACGAGGCGACTCCAGAGACTTCGGTGCGGCGAGTTGCTCGCCCTGGCGGAGGAAGATCGGCGACATCGGTCGCCGCGGATCTGCTGGCCCTCGATGATCACTTCGGTCCTCCATCGGTCCCGGCGGAAGCACCCGCACCCGGTGACCGGGGGGTTGCTGCGACGTCGACGAGCCAGGTCTCTCGGTCGCTCTGGATGGTTGGCGCCGACCCCTTCGTCAACCGATGTCAGGGTCGAGCCGAATCATGATGCCCAGCAAGCGAAGCCGGGTACAAGGGAAGTAATCACCGTGAGCGTAGCTCTTGTCGTACGCGGATTCATCGGATCTTTGTGATAGCCGAGCGTGCGCTGCTCGACCGAGCCCGTCGCGTCACCGCTCATGAACGGCCGGCGCCGAATGCCGGCGGCCCGATGCAGCATACGGCCGTCGCCGCGAGTGGAGGGCGCGGGCCGGCCGATCGTCATCTTCGTTCCGGGCAAACAGGACTCGCCAGCGGATTGCTGTTCGCAATCCATGCTGATGGACGCGTTTGCCGGAGTATGGTGCCCCTCGATCGTCCCGCCGATGAGGAGGTTTCGTGATCACCATGCGCCGTCTGACCAAGTTGTCCGCTGTCGTGTCCGGCTCGATCGCTCTCGTGCTCGCCGGGCCGGGCGCCGCGCTCGCGGACCCGGATGCCACGACTCCCGCGTTCTCCGACCAGTCCGTGCCGATCGCCGCACCCGGCGACCTGTTCGGCGCCTACCAAACCGCGCTCGACGCGCTGCGCACACTCGGTATCGAGCCGTTCATGTACCCGACCGCGTCCGCGTTCTGCCTCGACAACACCACGGCGGGCCTGGCGCCCGCGGTGGCGGGCGCCATCCCGGGGCCGTGGCCCAAGCGCACCGTCCAGCTTCCCGGCCAAGACCTCAGCGCCGTCAAGGCCGGGCAGACCATGTTCACCTTCGTGCCCTACGGCCTCGGCCCGGACGGCCCCGACACCGCGGGCATGCAGGTCGCCTGGCTCAACCTGAACACCGGCCGCGGCGGCACCGCCGCCATGGGGCCGCTGTCGGAGATCGCCCGCACGATGATCCCCGCGGCCGTCCCCGCCGACCTGCGGGCCTCGGCCGAGCAAGCGCTCAGGGACTTCCTCTTCGCGGCCCTGCCGATGGGCGGGGTGCGCGCGGTCCCGGTGGACACCGGTAAGGGCACCGTGCTCGCCGCGGTGTTCGGCACGGTGCGCAACGGCGCCAAGTCCTGCTTCTTCTTGCCGACGGTGGGAATCACCGCGGTGCCATGAGAGTCCGGCCGCCGCGGCGCGGGGCCGCTCAGTCGAGCGAGCGACCTTTCCAGCGCGCCGTGCCGCGGCGGCGGGCCCGGTGGGAACGCGCCCACAGCAACAGATATGCCGCCACCGACACCGGATGCGCGAAGGCGGCCAGCACATCAGAACCACGCAGCGGGCCGCCGGTCTCGGTGGAGCGGGCCAGTAGCCGCCCGCCGACGGCGGCCAGCCAGCCGAGCAGGCCCGTCCGCCGGACCGCGCCCCGGCCGAGCGCGGCGGCCGCGGGCGGCACCCAGTAGGCGAGTGTGGCAACCAGTCCCACCGCCGCTCCGCCCGCGATCGTGCCGTCGTAGGCCGACCAGAGCCAGCGGGTGTAGCCGGCGTCCAACTCGGCCGCGCCACGATACATCCTGGTGCGAGCCAGCGGTCCGGCGGCCACGACCACGGTGGGGTGACCCGCTCGCCGCAGCGTACGGGCGATGTCGAGATCCTCGGTGACGCTCCCCGCTACCGCCGCGTGGCCACCCACCGCGCGGTAGGCGGCGTTGTCGAACACGAGGAACTGGCCGCAGGCCACCGCCGTGGACGGCCGCAGGCTCCGGTCGGCCATCGCGACCGGCAGCGTCGCGGCCCACGACCAGCACAGCAGCGGCTGCACCACAGCCTCCGCCACGGAACCGGCCACTTGCAGCGGCCACGGTGAGACCAGCGCCGCTCCCCGTCTGCGCAGAGCGCCGACCGCCGCGGCCAGCGCCGTCGGGGCCAGCCGCACGTCGGCGTCCACGAAGATCAGCACCGGCGCGGTCACGTCCTCGGCGAGCCGGACACAGGCGGCGGCCTTTCCGGTCCAGCCGGGCAGCGGCCCGGATTCGCTGCGCAGCAGAGTGAAACGAGGGTCGTTCCCGATCGCCGCCTCGGCGGCGGCGCCGGTGCCGTCGGTGGACGCGTCGTCGAGGATGCGCACCGCCAGGCGCGGCACGCCCACCTGGGCGCGGAGGTCGCCGATCAGATCGGGTAGCCGGTCGGCCTCGTCGCGCGCCGGGACGCAGACGGTGACCGGTTCGATCACCGTGGTCGGGGTGTCGGCCAATCGCCGCAGGGTGATCCGGTTGTACAGCGCGATGCCCGCGCCGAGCACGGACAGCCCGGTAGCGCAGGCCGGCAGGATCGAGGTCGCGCGCAACGTCTTCGGCAGGTCGGCACTCACCATGTGCGCCACGCTATCCCGGCCCACCGACCCGCCGCTCAGCGATTCTGTGTCACCGAGCGCCACCAGCGGCTCGGAGAGAAGCCGACTTCCGGCGCTCCGGGCGGGGCGGGGTTGCGGTCCATGTACGCCAGCGCGGCGACGATGGCGGCCACCGCGAGCGTGATGCCGCCCGCGATGCCGGCCCAGCCCGCGAACGAGCGGGTGTTCGGGTCGGCGTAGCTCACCTCGGCGCTCGGTCGCGAGACTTCGCCCGGCGGCAGCCTCCAGGAGACTGTGTTGTCACCGTCGCGGCTGCCGTTGGTCTTGGCGACCCGGGCCGGGAAGGCGATGGTGAACTGCACGTCGGAGCCGTGCGGCGGAACGGATTTCAGGTCGACGCGCCCGGTCATCTTGACCAGGTCACCGGTGCGCTGGAACTGCAGCTGGAACATGCCCTGCGTCTGCTCGGACAGCTGCCCGAGCTGTTGCACTTCACCGAAGGACAGATCCTCGAAGAACACCTGGCTGCCGGTGTATCCGTCCTGGGCGTACGGTTCCACCCGCACCTTCGCGGCCAGCGCCTCGGGCGTCTTCAGCTGCGGGCCCTTGTCGCCGGGGTCGGCGGGCACCACGGCGGCCACCAGCCGCCCGGACACCCGGTCGTTGGACGAGACGCCCATCGACACCTGGACCCGCAGGCAGCTCGCGAGCATCGGCACCAGCATCGCCGCCAGTAGAACGGCCGCCGCGACGCGCACGCCGCGGCGTCGGGCCCGCCGCGGCGGGAGGCGCTGGGCATCGGGCATCGGGGTGACGGGACTCGGCTGCACGGGTGACATCGTGCCAGGCCGCCCGCCCGGAATGAAACGCACCAGTCGCAACGCGCGTCGGCATCCCGCCGCGCCGAATCAGCCGCGCGCGCGGGCGGCCGCGACCAGCAAGGGAACCCCGAGCACCGCCATGCCGGCGAAGCCGTAACCCGCGGAGGGCAGCAGGCCGAGGAACACCGCGTGGGCCAGCGCCGAGCCCAGCCAGGTCCACAGGAACAAGACCACCGGGACGACGCGCGCCCGCGCGCGGGCGTGCTGCGCGGGAGTCCGCACCGGATCCGGCGCCGCCTGTTCCCACACCGCCAGCAATCCGCCCATCACGAGCGCGACGCCGAACCAGCCCAGGTAATTCGTCACCGGGATCCACTCCAGCCCGGGCAATCCGGAGTCGGTGTCACACCAGGTCCACTGCCCGTCGGCCACCATCTGCGGATCGAGGAACAGATCCCAGCCCACCGCGCCGACCGCGGTCGCCACGATCCGCGTGAGCGTGCGCCGCGCCAGCATCCCGGCCACCACCCATACCGGGTACAGACCGCCGGTCCAGGCCAGCGGCACCAGCAGCGGCACCGTGAGCAGGGCGGGACCGAGCCGGTCGGCGGCGTATTCGTAGCAGCCGAACGGCACTCCCGTGGCGGTGCCGATCACCTCGGCCGTGAGCCCGAGGCCGGAGACGATGACCAGGAAGCCGATGGCGTAGCGCGGCCCTCTGGTGACGGTGGCGTGTGCCAGCGCGGCGCCCGCGGACAGCAGCACGACGGCGACGGTGATCCGGTCGCGCGCGCCGCCGCTGGTCAGCGGATAGCCGATCTGCGCCACGATCGTCGCGGCGACGAAGACGAGGGGCAAGAGCAGACGCGGCTCCCGCGACTCCGTCACCGTCTCAGCCACCGGCGTATCCCGCGCCGGTTCAGGTCGCGCAGTGCGAGGGCGGCGGCGTTGCGGCCGCTCGCGCCGGACACACCGCCGCCAGGATGGGTGGACGCGCCCGTCAGGTACAGCCCTGGCGCGCCGGGTACCCGCTGCCCCGCCAGTTCCGGCAGCGGGCGCCACAGCATCATCTGGTCCAGCGACATCTCCACGTGCATGACGTTGCCGCCGACGAGCCCGAGTTCGCGTTCCAGGTCCACCGGCGTCTGCACGTGCGTGCGCAGCACAGTCTCCGCGAATCCGGGTGCGTACGAATCGACCTCGGCGATGATTCGGTCGCCTTCCTGCCGGGCGAGCCGGGACCAGTCGGCGCCGGAGGCCAGCCGGTACGGGTGCCACTGCGCCCACAGCGACAACTGGTGCTCACCGGGCGGCGCGATGCTCGGATCGAGGGCACTGAAACTCATGGCCAGCACCACCGGCCGCGGCGGCAGGTCCCCCGCCAGCGCCGCGCCGTGCGCACGGCGCAACTGCGCGCGGTCGGACACCAGAAACTGCAGGCCGCGGGCGGAGTGCTCGATCGGGCTGCCGGGATAGCCGGGCAGCGTCGAGGTGGCGGCTCGCACCACCATCCCGATCCCGGGGCCGACGCGAATGCGCCGCCGCCAGTCGTCGAGCACCGTGCCGTCGAATCCGCCCGCGCGGAGCAGGTCCAGCGTGGTGAGCACATGGCTGCCCGCGATGACGGTGTCCGCCCGCAGCTCCCGGCCCGACGCGGTGCGCACTCGCCAGCGGTCCCCGTCGCGGCGCAGGGCCGCCACCGCGTCGCCCGCGGTCACCACCCCGCCGTCCGAACGCAGCCGCGCCGCCAGCGCCGTGGTCAGCGCTCCGCTGCCGCCCACCGCCCGTCCCGGCGGCAGGGTGTGCATGAGCGCGGCGAAGCCCACCATCGGCGCCGTGCCCGGCTCCGACATCGGCGGCCCGGACTGCGCGCCGAACCACGCCAGCGACGCCTTCAGGCGTTCGTCCTCGAAAAAGGCGTCGAGCAGCGCGTCTCCGGATTGCAGGAACTCCCGCGAGAGGGCGCTGCCGCCGTCTTTCGCCTCCAGTCCCCAGAACGACCGCACGAGCCTGCCCGGCGTCGGCCCGCCACCGAAGGCGCGCATCACACGGGCGCTGCGCGGACCCCACGCCTGGACGAACCGGCGATAGGCCGCCGCGTCCGACCGGCCGCAGGCCGCCGTGATCGACGCACAGGTCGCTTCCAGGTCACGGTGGAACACGATGGCGGGGCGGCCCGCGTGCGCGGGCGTGAAACCCCATGGATCGCAGTCGATGTATCGCAGCCCGAAACGGTCGAGCTCGAGTTCCTCGACGATGCCGGTGTGGCGGATCATGATGTGCGCCGACGAGCCGCGATCGACCCGGTGGCCGGGGAACCGTTCCACCGTCGACACCGCGCCGCCGAGGACCTCGTCGCGTTCGAGCACCTCGACCTCGTGTCCGGCGCGGGCGAGATAGCACGCGGCGACCAAGGCGTTGTGGCCCGAACCGACGACGGCGACCGTCACGTGACCCTCACAGCGGCAACCGCCTGCCGAGGATCGCGAACGGGCGGTTGTCGCCCGCGAACACGAAATTGCGCACCACGTCGGTGAATCCCTGCCTGCGGTACAGCCGCCAGGCGCGGTTGTCCTCACCGGCGACCTCGGGCGTCGACAGCAGCACGGCGCGTTCGGCGCGGTCGCGCAGCAGCCGTTCCAGCAGCGTGGCGCCGATGCCGCGGCCCTGCGCGGTGGGATGCACGTGCAGCTCGGTGAGCTCGAAGTAGTCCGAGAGCAATTCGCGCGTGGAGTGTTCGGGCCAGCCGGAGCGCCGCATCCCGCTGTGGACCTGCTGGTGCCACCACTGGTGCGCGGCGCCGCGATAGCCGTAGGCGATCGCCACGATCGGCGCGCGGCGCAGATCGATCCGGCCGGAGTCGTCGGGCAGCACCGCGGCCACCGCCTGCCAGCCGGGCCGGGTGGTGTGCTCGGTCCACATCGGCGCGCGATGGTTCTCGGTCCCGCGCGGATAGTCCATGGCGGCCACGTAGACCGCCAGCGCGTCGTGCAACCGGGAGCGCAGAGCCGCCACCGAGAGATCGATGACGGCGGGTGCGGGAGTGTGATTGGGCTTGACGGCGGTCATGGCTCTCGTCGGTCGCGCGGACGCGGAAGTTTGTCGGTGGGCGTCTCTATATTGAAGCTCAATTCAAACGTTCGAATACCTGTTCGGTCCGAGCGGTGCTGGAAAGCGGTGGGGGACGCCGCCTCCAGCGCGGATACGGGCCAAGGTACGCGATGGTGGAGGGACGGCGATGTCTGGTCGAGTGGAACATCCGGGCCGGCCCGGCCGGGCCGGCAAGCTGCTGGAGCGCGCGGACGGGTTGCTCATGCAGGCGGCGGGGGAGCGAGATCCGCGGGAGCGGTTCCGCACCGCCTACCTGGCGGCCCTTCGCGGCGCGGGCGCGGTGATCGCGCTCACGGGCGCCGACGCCGCCCCTCGGGCGCGCTCGCGCAACGCGTGGGTGCTGATGCAGCGCGCCGCGCCCGAGTTCGTGATGTGGGCGGACTACTTCAGCGCGCGCTCGGAGATCCGGGCGGCATTGGAGGCGGGGCTGGACCGGAAGGTCGACGAGCACGAGGCCGACGAGTTCTCCTCGCGGGTGGCCGCATTCCTGCACGACGTGGAAGATCTCCTCGCGGCGTCGGCTCGGTTGCGCCCCGCCCCGGGGCTGACCGGCGGGATGACCGCCTAGCGCGGACTGAAACCGGACTACGTCCGACTGAGCCATTAGGTGGTCTCGCCCTGATCGAACTCGTATCATTGGTGACAGATGGCCGCCAAGGTCGGCTATCTGTCGCCTACCCGGAGGCGACAGCCACGTCCTAGTGCCGGGGGAGGTACCGTGCCACTCTCCGAGCACGAGCAGCGCATGCTCGAACAGATCGAGAGCGCTCTCTATGCTGAGGATCCCAAGTTCGCCTCGTCCGTCCGCGGCGGACGGCTTCGTTCGACCTCGAGTCGTCGCAGACTCCAGGCCGCGGCGTTGTTCGTCCTCGGCCTTTTCCTCCTAGTCGCAGGCATCGCCGCGCCCGTCAAGCCCGGCGGCTTCCCGATCATCAGCCTGATCGGGTTCATCGTGATGTTCGGTGCGGGTGTGCTCCTGCTGCTCGGCACCTCCAAGAACGTCGCCAAGAACGACCGCTCCGGCGGCGAAGCCTCCTCCGGCGGCACGGGCGGCCGTGGGCGCCAGCGCAAGTCGGGCGGTTTCTCCGAGCGTATGGAGGATCGCTTCCGGCGGCGGTTCGAGCAGGAGTAGCCCGCTCGTAGCCTGACAACTTCAGCACCACCGGCGACGCCGCACCGCAACGGTGCGGCGTCGCCGGTTCGCGTGCGCGGCCGACCACGCCGCGGATGATCTTCGGGCGGCGTTTCCCCTTCCCCCACACCTCCCCACAAAGTTCCCCCACCACGCCCCCGCCCCAGGGGAGTCAGAGGGTTTGCTGGGTGTTTTCGGGCCTTTGTCCCCGGGGGCGGCGCGTGTCGGCAGAACTCGCGAAAGTTCTCCACCGCGGTGATAGCTGGGGTGACCTGCGGAATCGTCTGGGTCGGGAGCCAGATCACCGCTTGTTTCGATTGAAAGTGGGGGAAAGTGGGGTAATGTGGAGCGCGCAGTACTGAAGGGCCGACCATCGAGGTGATCGAATAGGGAGGTATCGAGATGTTTCTCGGTACCTACACACCTCGCTTGGACGACAAGGGGCGACTCACGTTGCCTGCGAAGTTTCGAGACGATCTGGCGGGAGGGTTGATGGTCACGAAGGGGCAGGACCACAGCCTTGCCGTGTACCCGAAAGAAGAGTTCACCGCGCTCGCCCGGCGTGCCGCGGCCGCGTCTCGAAGCAATCCGCAGGCTCGCGCGTTCGTCCGGGCCCTCGCGGCCGGAACGGACGAACAGCGTCCGGACGCGCAGGGCCGGATCGTGTTGTCCGCCGACCATCGTCGCTACGCCAACCTGCAAAGGGATTGCGTGGTGATCGGTTCGGTCGACTTCCTGGAGATTTGGGACAAGCAGGCGTGGGAGTCCTACCTCGCCGAGCACGAGGAGGACTTCTCGCAAGCCAGAGACGAGTCGCTGGGCGGAATCTTCTAGCCGCGGGCGAACGAGTGCCACGCGGTCTCTGCCCGGACGCGGACCCTGACGTACTTCCCCGACGCCAGGTGCCGAGGTTCGGTCAGAGACCACGGGGCATTCGTATCCGTATCGAAAGCACTGTGTAGCAAGGCGACCCGTGTGCGGTGCGCGACGACGCGAGGCAGGACTCCGGGAGGTCGAAGTGAACCGTGAACAACGCGGCCCCCGCCATGTTCCGGTTCTGCTCGATCGAGCCGATGCGCTGCTGGGTCCGGCCTTGGCCGAGCCGGGCGCGGTCTACGTCGACGCGACCTTGGGCCTGGGCGGCCACGCCGAACATTTCCTGAGCACCTACCCTGGCATCCGCCTGGTCGGACTCGACCGCGACACCACGGCCTTGAAGCTGGCCGGCGAGCGGCTCGCGCCGTTCGCGGACCGAATCACGCTGGTGCACACCCGCTATGACGGCATCGCCGACGCGCTGGGCGAGGCGGGACTGCCGGCCACCGGCTCGGTGTCGGCGATCCTGATGGACCTGGGCGTCTCCTCGATGCAGCTGGACGAGGCCGAGCGCGGCTTCGCCTACTCCGTCGACGCCCCGCTGGACATGCGGATGGACCCCACCCGTGGGATCACCGCCGCCGACGTGCTCAACACCTACAGTCACGGCGACTTGGCCCGGGTGCTGAAGACCTACGGCGAGGAGCGTTTCGCGAGCCGGATCGCCGCCGAGGTGATCCGGCGGCGCCAGGTGAAACCCTTCCGCACCAGCGCCGAGCTGGTGGAACTGCTGTACGCCACGATTCCCGCGGCCACCCGCCGTACCGGCGGGCACCCGGCCAAGCGCACTTTCCAGGCGCTGCGAGTGGAGGTCAACGGGGAACTCGACTCCTTGCGCGCCGCGCTGCCCGCCGCGCTCGCCGCCCTGCGGGTGGGCGGCCGCGTCGTCGTCATGTCCTACCAATCGCTGGAGGACAAGGTGGTGAAGCACGAACTGGTCACGCGCACCGCGTCCAGGACGCCGGTGGGCCTGCCGGTCGAGCTGCCCGGGATGGGGCCGGAGTTCCGGCTGCTGACCCGCGGCGCGGAGAAGGCGACGGAGCAGGAGATCGAAGACAACCCGCGGGCGGCCCCCGTGCGCATGCGCGCCGCCGAGCGGATCCAGGAGGCCGGGTGAGCAAGCAGTGCGCGGCGCCTCATCGCGCCTGCCTGCGGATGTCCCGCAGAGATATCGGAGGCCGGGTGACACAGCGCCACGCTGCGCTGCTCCGGCGTCCCGGGAGGACAGAGGAGGGGAATCGATGAGCGTGCGGACGCGGACCGTCGAAGCGCCGGGCCGGGTCGCCCGGCGGGTCCAGGACGCCGAACGGGTGAAGTCGGGCGCGGCGCAGCGCGCCTACGCGCGGCGGCGCATGCGCGCCGAAGGCGGTTCGGACACCGCGCTCCTGCCCACCGTGCGGCGCTCGGCGATGGCCGCGCGCATTCCGTTCGTCACGGCCATCATCGCCCTGCTCGGCTGCGGCCTCGCGCTCACCCTGCTGCTGACCACGCGCGCGGCGGAGGACAGCTACCAGCTCGGCGACGCGCGGGCGACGAACCGGCGGCTGGCCGACGAGCGCGCCGCGCTGCAGCGGGAAGTCGAGGCCGCCGATTCGGCGCCGGAACTGGCCGCGCGAGCCCGCGAACTCGGCATGATCCCGGCCAAGGACCCGGCCCGCCTGCTGGTCGGCCCGGACGGCTCGGTCACGGTGATCGGCAAGCCCAGCCCGGCTCAGGGCACCCCCGTGCCCCCGCTGAACGCCTCGCCGTCGGCGCGGCCGTGGGGTGAGCGGGTGGTTCCCGTCACGACGACACCCGGCGCTCCGGCACCGGGGCAGCCGACCACCGGCCCGCAGAACAACCCACGGGTGAACGCGGCGCCCGCGCCGGGCAGCACGGTGCCGACCTCGCCCCCGGCCGTCGTCCCGTCGCCCTCGGTCCTGCCCGCGCCACCGGCCGAGGCGCCCCAGCCACCTGAGGAAGCGGTGCCGGGCCCCGACGCGGCGCAGCCTCCGACCGCGCCCGGCGGAGTGCCGC
>NZ_BAFS01000094.1 GCF_000308415.1 Nocardia asiatica NBRC 100129
AGTTCTTCGCCTTCACCCTGGGCATCGTGGGCATCATGGGCGGCGTCTTCCAGATCAACCCGATCTGGAACCTGGGCCCGTACAACCCCTCGCAGGTGTCG
>NZ_BAFS01000093.1 GCF_000308415.1 Nocardia asiatica NBRC 100129
CTGAACATCACGTTCGAGGTGCGCGGCGGTCTGTTCGTCCGGCAGGTGCACCACTGGGCGGCGCTGCTGTTCGCCGTCTCGATCATCGTCCACTTGTTCCGGATCTTCTTCACCGGCGCGTTCCGCAAGCCGCGTGAGGCGAACTGGGTAATCGGTTCGCTGCTGCTGATCCTGGCGATGTTCGAGGGCTTCTTCGGCTACTCGCTGCCCGACGACCTGCTCTCCGGCACCGGGCTGCGGGCCGCGTTCTCGGGCATCACGATCTCCATCCCGATTGTCGGCACCTGGATGCACTGGCTGATCTTCGACGGCGACTTCCCCGGCGACATCATCATCCCGCGCCTGTACATCGCGCACGTGCTGCTGTTCCCGGGCATCATCCTGGCATTGATCGCCGTCCATATCGCGCTGGTGTGGTACCAGAAGCACACCCAGTTCCCCGGCCCGGGCCGCACGGAGAACAACGTGGTGGGCGCGCGGATCGTGCCGGTGTTCGCCGCGGATCAGGGCGCGTTCTTCGCCTTCACGCTCGGCGTCGTGGGCATCATGGGCGGCCTGTTCCAGATCAACCCGATCTGGAACCTCGGCCCGTACAACCCCTCGCAGGTGTCGGC
>NZ_BAFS01000092.1 GCF_000308415.1 Nocardia asiatica NBRC 100129
TCGTTTTGCTTCGCTCGAAACCTGGGGTGGGGGTGCGGTGGGCGCGTCAGAGGAGGTCGCTTGGTGCCGCTGCGCGGGTCTTTCAGGGCGGATTGCGTGGGCGGTTCGGTGTGGCGGCGGTCGCTGGTGGCTGCGTCGTGGGCGCGGCGGCCGCGCAAACGCGAGCCGGGCCGCGAAGGGTGGGTGTTCGGTTTCGCTTCGCTCGAAACGCGCGGTCGAGGTCGTGTGGTTCCGTGGGTTGGGGGCGTCGCGGTTCCCGGAGACAGCGTGGGGCGGTGGGCCGGTTTATGGGTGCGGCCGCGGTTGCAGGGCGTCCCAGCCGTCGGCGGTGCCGTCGTGGCGCTGGGCGAGGCCGGCCATGCGCGAGCGCTCTTGGGCGCAGTGCAGTGCGTCCAGCAGTTGCACTCGCTGGAGGATCACCGTTTCCAGCGGGTCGGTGCCGGGGCCGCTCACCTGGGGCGCGGGGGAGTACCCGTCCTGCGCGGCGATCGCGCAGACGGTGGCCACGTGCTCGGGCGGGATGCGCAGGTGGTGCCGCAGCACCACCGGTGCGTCCGGCGTCAGGCCGCTCGCGCGCGCCAGTGCGGCCGAGCAGGCCTCGGCGTCGTCGAACCCGGACGCGACCAAGACCAGGTCCGCTCGATCGGGGTCCAGCGCCGTCTGCCGGTCGCGCCGGAACAGCCGCTGCCACAGTCGCGGTGCCACATGAGCCTCCATCTCAGGTTCTCCTTACCCTTGCCTGTCATGCTGGCCCGGCTCTCCTCCGCGCGCGCCACCTGTTCCCGGCTCGCACACGATGTCCGGCCGCGCCCTCGCCTGGTCGAGAGCATGTCCCGTCCTGCGTTTTCGGACACGAAGGAACGAGTTTCGTACCCGGGTACTGCCGTCGTACTACGACGAGTCATACTTACCCCCGTGACGACCGCAGTAGGGACCCCAGGATCGGCCATTACCCAGCGTGTGCATTCGCTGAACCGGCCCAACATGGTCAGCGTCGGTACCATCATCTGGCTGTCGAGCGAGCTGATGTTCTTCGCCGGCCTTTTCGCGATGTACTTCGTCGCGCGCGCGCAGGCGAACGGTCACTGGCCGCCGGAGCCGACCGAACTGAACCTCAAGCTGGCCGTGCCGGTCACGGCCGTGCTGGTCGCGTCGTCGTTCACCTGCCAGATGGGCGTGTTCGCCGCCGAGAAGGGCGACGTGTTCGGCCTGCGGCGCTGGTACGTGGTCACCTTGGCGATGGGTACGTTCTTCGTCCTCGGCCAGGGCTACGAGTACATGAACCTGGTGCACGAGGGAACGTCGATCTCCAGCAGCGCCTACGGCTCGGTGTTCTACATCACCACCGGCTTCCACGGTCTGCACGTGATCGGCGGTCTGATCGCTTTCGTCTTCCTGCTGGTGCGCACCAAGGTCAGCAAGTTCACACCCGCGCAGGCCACCGCGGCGATCGTCGTCTCCTACTACTGGCACTTCGTCGACATCGTGTGGATCGGGTTGTTCGCCACGATCTACTTCGTCCGCTGATCGTGGACGCCGCGCCGCCCAGCGGGCGCGGTGAGACCCCAGATCTTTCGCAGAAGTCGGTTCCGTCTACTCCAAAGGGACTACAGATGAGTTCATCTCCCCCGTCAGCGCCAGAGCCCGCCAGCCCCGGGAACGGCCAGGCCAGCAAGACGCGCAGGCAGCGCCGCGTTCGCCGCCGCATCGCGGGCGGGCTTGCGCTGCTGGTGGGCCTCGTCGGAGCAGGCTTCCTGGCATCGGCCCTGACGCCGGACCCGCAGCGCGCTACCGCGCACGAGGACCAGTCCGCGCTGATCCGCGAGGGCCAGCAGCTCTATGAGACGTCCTGCATCACCTGCCACGGCGCGAACCTGCAAGGTGTGGTCGACCGCGGTCCCAGCCTGATCGGCGTCGGCGAGGCCGCCGTCTACTTCCAGGTGTCCTCCGGCCGCATGCCGATGGCTCGCAACGAGGCCCAGGCGCAGCGCAAGCCGCCGAAGTTCGACGCCCACCAGACCGACGCGCTGGGCGCGTTCGTGGCGGCCAACGGCGGCGGTCCGACCGTGATCCGCGACGCCGACGGCGAGGTGGCCCAGGAGTCGCTGCGCGGCGCCGACATCGCCCGCGGGTCGGAGCTGTTCCGGATGAACTGCGCGTCCTGCCACAACTTCACCGGACGCGGCGGCGCCCTGTCCTCCGGTAAGTTCGCGCCGCCGCTGGCGCCCGCCAGCGAGCAGCAGATCTACGCGGCGATGCTCACCGGCCCGCAGAACATGCCGAAATTCTCCGACCGCCAGCTGAGCTCGGAGGAAAAGCGCGACATCGTCGCCTACGTCAAGAACGCCAGCGAGGAGCACAGCCCGGGCGGCTGGGACCTCGGTGGCTTCGGTCCCGCGACGGAGGCGCTGGCCATCTGGGTGGTCGGCATCACGCTCGTGGTCGGCGCCGCGATGTGGATCGGATCCCGGTCATGACCGGTCAGCGCCCGGCAGCGGTAGCTCGCGTGACCATGGATGCCACCCCGGTCATGCCGAAAGGACACAGGTCATGAGCGAGAAGGAGCGAGACGAGATGGGTCGGCCGGATGAAGGCCACGACGCGCACCAGTCGAAGGAGCAGCCGGTGAACGCCGCTGCGGCGGAGCCGACCGAGGCCGACCTCGACAAGATGTCGCGCGACGAACTGGTCAAGCTCGGTACCGAGCGCGACGGCGTCGACGTCGCCTACCGCCGCGAGCGCTTCCCGATCCCGGGCACCCGGGCGGAGAAGCGGGCCGAGCGCGCGGTGACCTTCTGGTTCGCGGTGTCCGGCATCGCGGCCGCCGCGCTGGTCGGCGTGTTCCTGTTCTGGCCGTGGGAGTTCAAGGGCAAGGACGAGGAGGGCCACGGGCTCTACTCGCTGTTCACTCCGCTGGTCGGGCTGACCTTCGGCATCTCGGTGCTGGTCATCGGCGTCGCGGTGGTGCTGATCCGCAAGCTGTTCATCCCCGCCGAGCTGTCCATCCAGCAGCGGCACGACGGTCCGTCGCCCGAGGTCGAGCGCCGCACCCTGGTGGCCGAGCTGCAGGACGCGCTGGACACTTCCACCCTCGGCCGCCGCAAGATGATCACCCGCACCGCGGGCGCGGGCGTCGGCGTACTCGGTATCGGCGCGCTGCTGGTGTTCGTCGGCGGCATGATCAAGAACCCGTGGGCCAAGGGCGACAAGTCGCCGCTGTGGGTCTCCGGCTGGACCCCGGACTACCCGGGCGAGACCATCTACATCCGCCGCGACACCGGTCGCCCGGACGACGTTGTCCTGGTGCGTCCGGAGGATCTGGACGCGGGCGCCATGGAGACGGTGTTCCCGTGGAAGGAGAAGTGGCGCGGCGACGAGCACGCGACGCTGGATTCCCTGCGCGGCATCCGCAACGCGGTCATGCTGATCCGCCTGCGCACCGAAGACGCGCAGAAGGCGATCAAGCGCAAGGGCCAGGAGAGCTTCAACTTCGGCGACTACTTCGCCTACTCGAAGATCTGCACCCATCTCGGCTGCCCCACCTCGCTGTTCGAGCAGCAGACCAACCGGATCCTGTGCCCGTGCCACCAGTCGCAGTTCTCCGCGACCGAGTGGGGCAAGCCGGTCTTCGGTCCCGCCGCTCGGGCGCTGCCGCAGCTGCCGATCACCATCAACGCTGAGGGCTTCCTGGTCGCCAACGGCGACTTCATCGAGCCGCTCGGCCCGGCCTACTGGGAGCGCCGTTCATGAGTCCTTCTGTCGCAGCCCAAGCCAGCGAGGCGGACGAGCGGTATCGCGCCGCCGCCTTCATGAAGCGGTCGATCAACAAGGTCTTCCCGACCCACTGGTCGTTCCTGCTCGGCGAGATCGCGCTCTACAGCTTCATCATCCTGCTGCTGTCGGGCGTCTACCTGACCCTGTTCTTCGACCCGTCCATGAGCCACGTCGTGTACGACGGCGCGTATCAGCCGTTGCGCGGCGTGACCATGTCGCGGGCCTACGAGACCGCT
>NZ_BAFS01000091.1 GCF_000308415.1 Nocardia asiatica NBRC 100129
GTCGGGATGCCGATCTGGCTGCGAGCCGCCCCCGCGTACCGCAGAGCGGGATGGAACACAGGCGCGAAGCAGAAGCCGATGCCGACCTCCCGCACACAGTGCGCCACCGACTCCGGCCCGAGCGCGAGCTTCACGCCGAGCGCCTCCAGCACGTCCGCGCCGCCGCTCTTCGACGACGCCGCGCGGTTGCCGTGCTTGACCACGGGCACGCCCGCCGCGGCCACCACGATCGAAGACATGGTGGAGATGTTCACCGAGCCGGAGCGGTCACCGCCGGTGCCGACGATGTCGACGGCGTCGCCATCGATCCGCACCAGCCGGGCGTGGTCGAGCATGCCCGCGGCCAGACCGGTCAGCTCGGCGGGCGTCGGGCCCTTGATCTTCATGGCGACGCCGAACGCGGCGATCTGCGCGGGCGTGGCGTTGTCGGACATGATCTCGTTCATCGCCCACGACGTGTCGTCCGCGGCCAGATCGCCACCGTCGGCGAGGACTCCGAGCACCTGGGGCCAGCTGCGCACGCTCATTCCACTTCTCCCGTCACACTGGTTTTCGCGCACCAGTCTCTGCCACGGAGCCTAGCTGTGTTTGATTT
>NZ_BAFS01000090.1 GCF_000308415.1 Nocardia asiatica NBRC 100129
ACCGGGGGTTGGGGTGCGCTGGGGGCGTTGGTGGTGAAGTGCGGGCATTGTGCACTTGGCTGGGGGCGGTGAGTGGATCGGTCGGTGATCGCGCATCACTTCGGCGTGGAGATCGAGTGTGGGCGTCGCTGTCGCAGGCGGTAGCTCGCTGGGGGGCTGTGTTTGATTTGCAGCGCCTGCGGCGCTGCGACCGGCGGATGCTTGGTCTCGCTTCGCTCGGAACCGGGGGTTGAGGTGCGCTGGGCGCAACCGCCCACGCCGCTGTCGGCGGCCTGATGGATGCGCCGCCGCGCCGGGGTCGAGGTGATCGGCTGGTGCGCAGTCTCAGGGACGCCTTGCCGGAATGCGGCGTGATACCAGTGCCGTCAGCCCGGTCGCGACGTGCTCGGCTCGGAATCGACCCCCGCCGCTCGCCGAGACGTGCGGGCGATCTTGTGTGGGACCGTCGCCAGCACCGCGCCTCTAGGGCTGCCCGAGTTCGTTGTCCGGTCGTGGCTCGAGCGTTTCGGTCCTCGGGCCCGGCCGCCGTACGTCAACTTCGAGATCGGCCTGGGGAGACCGACCTGGCGGGTCATAGTCGCTCGGACTCCCAGAGGGAATTTCGTAACGATGAGACCTCGGCTCGGCGGGAAACGGGTCGCACCACGGTGCCCGCTGGTGAGTCGGGGAAGATCGGTGTCAGGCGGTCCGGGCTCGCAGCCAGGCGCGCCAGTCGGTGATGAACTCGGCGCGGGGGACGCCGAGGACTTCGCGGAGGATCTGGTCCTCGGTGGATGGGTCCTGCTTGCCCGCCGCGATGCGGTGGTAGAGCTCGACCAGACGCGGCCGGTCGTATTTCTCTGCCACGAATGCGCAGATCGACCATGCCTGTTCGTACGTGAAGGCGGCGTCGGGGCCGGAGAAATCCGTATCGGCGGGTAGATCGTCGGGAAGCCGGCCCGCGTGCGCATGTGCGGTGAGGGTCGGGGCGACGTCGGCGAATCGCAGGACCTCGCGATGGTGAGCGGTGTAGTCGGCGAAGCCTTCCAGCATCCACAGCGGGGCGCCGTCCACGGTGTCCGCGCGGGCCGCGATATGGGTGAGTTCGTGCCGCAGCAGACTCGCCATGCCCTCCGGATCGAGGCGGCGCCCGGTGTCGGGACCGAAGACGACGCGTTGGCCGGTGGGCCGGCTGCCCCGGGTGAACGGGTCGGCGATCGAGGCGGCGGCGACCTCGGAAGGCAGCAGATCGGCTGAGCGCAGCAGAGCGGCGAACTCGGACGGGGACGAGGCCACCACGACGAGGGCGGACTGCGCCCACCCGGGCCCCCACACGTCGGTCACCGCGCTGACGGCGTCCGGGAGTGCGCGCTCGAGCACATCGATCTCGATCCGCTGATCGGCATGGCCGACGACCAGGGACTGCCGCCCGTCACCGGTCGGCACCTGGCGGGCGGCGATCGGTCCGAACGGTTCGACGACGCGCCGCACCTCCGCCAGCCTGGGATCGGCGGCCGCGGCTGGATCCACCGCCTCGGTGGTGCCGGGTTGCGCGGCTCGCAGTTTCGGCAGCACCGTGTTCGGCAGCATGATCAGCGCGACGCACACGCCGGTCAACGCCATCAGCATCGCGACGGTGAGACAGAACTCGAATCGCCGCCGAGCCGACCACCACTCGCGCAATCGCCGCATCCCGCTCATCGGCCGACCCCGGCCAGGGACATGGCCGCGCCGTCGAGACGCCGTGCGAGGACCGGTGCTACGAATCGACCGCGCGGGTGGCTCATCGGCGTACGTTGCGAGTCGGTCGTGCCGTGGATGGTGCGGTTGGCTCGCTCACGACGCCTAGTATCGCCGAGCCGAATGGTAGGGCGTCGAGCTGATGGGCGCGACGGCGACGGGAACGCCGAATGTGGAGGCGTGCAGCATGAGTCCGTTGCCCGCGTAGATGCCGACGTGCGAGATGTCGGAGTAGAAGAACACGACGTCGCCCGGCTGCAGATTCTCCTTGGCGACGGGGGTGCCGTAGGTGGCCTGCTGCGAACTCGTCCTGGGCACGTTCTTACCGACCTGCTTGAACGCCCACTGGACCAGGCCCGAGCAGTCGAACTGGTTCGGACCGGTGGCGCCCCAGACGTACGGGTCGCCGACCCGCGTGAGTCCGGCGGCCAGCGCGCTGGTGCCGCTGCCGGGAACGAGACCCTGCAGCAGGGTGTCGCGGTCGAAGCCGGGCGGGAACGGCGAGCCGGCCAGCGCCGCCTTGTCCTTCGCCGACAGCGCGCCCCACGCCTCCACCACTTCGGCGACGGCGCCGCCCAGGTCGTCGCGCTTGCGCTCCAGGTCGATGCGCACCGCGTCCGCTTTCTGCGCGGCGGCGCGGGCGGCGTCGGCGGCGCTGCGGGCCGCCGATTCGGCCGCGGTCGCGGCGTCGGTGGCCTTCGTGTAGTGCTCGAGCTGCTCGGAGGTCTGCGCGGACACCACGTCCAGCGTGGACATCTGGTCGAGCAGTTGTTGCGGCGAGTCGCTGACCAGCACGGCGAACAGGCGGTTGGTGCGGGCGCCCTGGTAGGCGGCGATCGCGGTGCGGTCGATGACGGGCTGGTAGCGGCGGACTTCGTCCCGGGCGCGGTCGACCAGGTCGGTGCTGGCGGCGAGCCGTTCGTCGGCGTCGCGCTGTACGGCCAGCTTGGCCTCCAACTCGGCTTCCGCGCCCAATGCCTGCTGGTTGAGCTGCTCGGACTGCCGAGACAGATCGATCATCCGCTGCACGGCTTCGGTGGCGGTGGTGGGCAGCGCGACCGGATCGGCCCCGGCCGGACCGCCGCCGTAGAGGCCCGCGGCCAGCATTCCGGCTGCCAGCGTTCCCCCCAACAGACGTTTGGTGTGCTGTTTCCGGTGATGCTCAGCCACAGCCCGCAGTGCCCCGTTCTCTCGTGAAGCGATCTCTCGTGAAACCGACGCAGAGTCCTTCTCGAATCCCGAGGTTTGCGCGCCGCGCACTCGGGTGTCTACCAAAAGGTCTCGGTTAGGTTACGGAACGGCCGTGGTCGATGTCCAGCAGAGAACGAAACGATCACAGGCCGTTCGGGCGGTCGGGTCGCGGGATCGCGGCCCGACCAGCTGCTTCTTCTCAGAACCGGCGAGCGCCCGCGATCGGCATGGAGGAGATCGGCGCCACCTGTACGGGCGTGCCGGAGGTGGACGCGTGCACCACGTTGCCGTCACCGGCGTAGAGGCCGGAGTGGCCGCCGCCGTAGAACGAGACGAGGTCGCCCGGCTGGAGGCTGTCCAGCGACACCGGGCTGCCCGCGGCCAGCTGCGCGCCACTGGTGCGCGGCAGCTCGACGCCGGCCTGGCGGTAGGACCACTGGACCAGACCGGAGCAGTCGAACGCGTTGGGGCCCGCGGCGCCGTAGACGTACGGGGAGCCGACCTTGCTCAGCGCGGCGTCCAGGGCGACCTCGCCGGACGACTTGGGGGCGACGAAGGGGAGGGGAGCGGGGCCCGGCAGCTCGAGGCCCGGGAGAGCCGGCGGGACCGGGATCTCGTTCGGGACGTCGAAGGTTCCCACGCCGGGGATGGTCACCGGCTGGGCCGACGCGGGGGCGGCGGGCAACAGGAACGCGCCGATGGTGGCAGCGCCGACGGCCCCGGCGGCAACAGCGCGCTGTGCATGACGCTTGACGGCGTTGGTCGTCATGATGCGGTACTCCCAATCTGCCTCACGACGCCGCACCCGGTGGTGCCGCGGACTTCGTCGGCGCCGCACCGGTCGGCGCGGCGGACTCCGTGAGGTCTCGAAAAGGTTACGAACACATCACGGTCATTTGTAAAGCCGCCGGAATGCGAAAAGCCTATGCTCAACAATTTCTTGAGCTAATCGATGTGAGATATGTCCCATCGAATCACGAAAATATAACGGCAGAAAACTCCCACCCCTGGGCCGGGTTGTGAGGGGTGATGCGCCGGGTGGATTCGATCGAAGGCGCTCTGTCGCGAGTGGGGTCGTTTGGCCAGGTAGCGCCGGAAAAGGGGCCGTAGATCGCCGTATGGTCGCTCGTTCTTACGCTGTAGAGTCCGCCGTGAGCGACACGCCCGGCGGTGAAGGATCCCATGCCATCCGACGCGCCGCAATGTTTGATACAGTCATTTCCTTTATGTGATCTGGGTCTCTTCTTCGCATTTCTAGATCATTTCCCGGGTATCGCCCGTGAATCCGCACGGTGTTATTCGGCATCGTGCGGTGTGCTCGCGTGCCGCGTTCCTGTCGGACCCCGGCCCTACGCTGCACGCCGTGCCCGACCCCGCGCCGCGCCCGGCCGCCGCCCAGCAGCTGGCTTTCGACGAGCTCGACACACCTCTCTACGACACCACCTTCGTGGTCGTGGACCTGGAGACCACCGGCACCAGTCCCGGAAGCGACGGCATCACCGAGATCGGCGCGGTGAAGGTGCGTGGCGGCGAGGTGCTCGGCGAGTTCGCGACGCTGGTCAACCCGGGACGCGCGATCCCGCCCGCGGTCGTGCACGTCACCGGTATCACCACCGCGATGGTGTACGCCGCCCCGCGGATCGAGGCGGTGCTGCCCGGCTTCCTGGAGTTCGCCGCGGGCGCCGTACTGGTCGCGCACAACGCCCGGTTCGACATGGGGTTCCTGCGCGCCGCCGCGGCGCAGTGCGACACCCCGTGGCCGCCCGCGCAGGTGCTGTGCACCGTGAAACTGGCGCGGCGGGTGCTCGGGCGCGACGAAGCGCCCTCGGTGCGGCTGAGTTCACTGGCCCGGTTGCTCGGCGCCTCCACCCAGCCGACCCACCGCGCACTGCAAGACGCTCGCGCGACCGTCGACGTGCTGCACGCACTTATCGGGCGTGTCGGGAACCAGGGCGTGCACAGTCTCACCGAGCTGCTCGACTATCTGCCCGACGTCACGCCCCGGCAGCGCTCCAAACGAGTCCTCGCGGCCGACCTTCCCGCTTCGCCCGGGGTATATCTGTTCCGCGGTCCTTCCGATGAAGTCCTATATATAGGCACGGCCGTGAACTTGCGCCGCCGTGTCCGTAATTACTTCACCGGTTCGGAGACCCGGGGCCGTATGAAAGAGATGGTGTCGCTTGCCATTCGGGTCGATCATGTGGTGTGCGCGCACGCGCTCGAGGCGGGAGTGCGCGAACTGCGGCTACTGGTGGCGCACACCCCGCCCTACAACCGCCGGTCGAAGTTCCCCAAACGGGCCTGGTGGCTCACGCTCACCGACGAGCCGTTCCCCCGGTTCTCGGTGGTCCGGGAACCGAACCGGGATGCGCTGGGGCCGTTCAACTCCCGGAACGACGCCGTAGACCTGGGCATGATCATCGCCGAGTTCACCGGGCTGCGCACCTGCACGACACGGCTGTCCCGGAAGGCGATCCACCAGTGCCCGCCCGCACTCGTCGGCGGTTGCCCGGCGGGCTCCGGGGGGCAGGCGTTGGAAAGCGCGGAGTACGCGCCCGCGCCCGCACTGGTGCGCGCCCTGTTCGCCGGGCGCAGCGACGCGCCGATCCGGCTCATGCTCGATCGGATCGAAACACACTCGCGGGCGGAGCATTTCGAGGCCGCCGCGCGGCTGCGCGACCGTGCCGTCCGGGTGGTACGCGCCCTGCGCCGCACCCAGCGGCTCGCCGCACTGGCGCGCATAGCCGAACTGATCGCCGCGCATCCCGACGGCAACGGCGGTTGGGAGTTCGCGGTCGTCCGCTACGGCCGGCTCGCCGGTTCCGGCACCGCGCCGCGCGGGGTGCCGCCGATGCCCACCGTGGAACAGATCGTGGCCGCCGCCGAAACAGTGATACCCACCGCTGTTCCGGCGCCCAGCGAGAATTCGCTATCGGACGCGCCCGGCCACACCCGATCTCCCGCCGAAGACGCGCCACCGCTGCGAGGAGCGGCACCGGAAGAAGTGACGCTGGTGGCCCGCTGGCTCGCGCGGCCCGGGGTGCGCATCGTGCGCAGCACCGAGGGCTACCACGAGCCCGTGTTCGGCGCGGGGCGTTGGCTGGGCTGGGCAGAACTCGCCGACGCCGCGGTCCGCGCCCAACCCACCGAGCAGGCGTATCTCGACCGCTTAGGCTGAGCACCATGATTACCGCGATCGTCTTGATCCACGCCGACAACGGCCGCATCCCCGAGACCGCGCAGGCGGTCGCGGACACCGAGGGCGTCGCCGAGGTGTATTCCTGCGCGGGCGACGTCGACTTGATCGCGATCGTGCGGGTGCGCGACCACGAGCAGATCGCCGAGGTGGTGACCGGCCGGATCGACAAGACGCCCGGGGTCCTGCGCACCACGACGCACATCGCGTTCAAGTCGTACTCGCGGGCCGAAGTCGAGGCCGGGTTCTCGCTGGGCGAGTAGTCCCGGCTCAGTCCCCGATCAGGACGCTGCGCACCGCGAAATAGGCGGCGTCGTTCGGCGCGAGCACTTCGACGACCTCGCCCGCACAGCCCGGCGCGTCGTACAGGTGCACGACGCCGTCGGTGCGATTGCGGACCTCCACGTCGGACCCGTCGCCCACCTCGAGACAGCCGACCGGATTCTCGTGACTGAGACCTTCGGCGAACAAGGTGCCTTCGGCCGCGTGCGCCCCAGGCGCGGCGGCGACGATGCCCGCGGTGGCGAGAACAGCGTGTAGCGCCGGAACCGTGCGTCGCATATCTGTGCTCCTCGTCGGTCGAAGCGACCGGCACGGCGCCCGACGAACTCGGCGATGCGCCGGATTGCCCGATCGACGTTACCGGCAGCGACAGGACCGGCGAGGGCCTTCGCCCGGATCAGCGTGCCGGCGCCCGCCCGCCTCCGGCGACCCGCCTCAGCTGTCGCCGAGCGTCTGCGTCAGCTTCGCCCAGCGCTCCAGCAGCGCGGACGCGTTGCCCGCGTCGATCGTCTCGGCGGCGCGGTCGACGCCCGCGGCGAGCGCGGCGTGCAGGTCGGCGTCCGGATCGCCGGCGCCGCGCGACCAGTCGTAGGCCACGATCGCCGCGGCCGAATTCAGCAGCACCGCGTCGCGGACCGCTCCGCCGCGACCGGCGAACACGTCTCGCGCCACACCCGCGTTCACCTCGGCGTCGCCGCCGCGCAGCGCGTCCAGGTCGACCCGGGAAATGCCGACGCGGGTGGGGTCGATGGTGGTCCGGCGAGTCCGTCCGCCCGCGACGATCCACGCCTCGGTGGTGTCGGAGGTGGTGATCTCGTCGAGCCCGTCGTTGCCGCGCACCACCAGGGCGCTCGCACCGCGTTCGGCGAACACCCCCGCGATCACCGGCAGCA
>NZ_BAFS01000089.1 GCF_000308415.1 Nocardia asiatica NBRC 100129
GCGGCGGCGGGGGAACCGCTGCCGATCACGCCGAGCTGTCCGCCGACCGCGACCACGTCGTCTTCCTGGGCGGTGATCTCCAGCAAGGTGCCGGCGACGGGCGACGGGATCTCCGTGTCGACCTTGTCGGTGGAGACCTCGAGCAGCGGCTCGTCCACGGCGACCTCGTCACCGACGGCCTTCAGCCAGCGGGTGACGGTGCCCTCGGTGACCGACTCGCCGAGTTCCGGCATCTTCACCGACGTGCCGTCGCCGGACGAGGCGGGCGCGGCCTGCGCGGCGGGCGCGGATTCCTGGGCGGGAGCAGCCTCGGGCTCGGCCGCGGGCGCTTCCTGCGCGGGGGCTTCCTGCGCGGGCGCGGCGGCCTCGGGAGCGGGCGCGGGCGAAGCCGCCTCACCGGCCGCACTGATGACGCCGAGTTCGCCGCCGACCTCGACAACGTCGTCTTCGTTCGCGACGATCTTCGACAGCACACCCGCCGCGGGGGACGGGATTTCGGTGTCGACCTTATCGGTGGAGACTTCGAGCAGCGGCTCGTCGACCTCGACCGTGTCTCCTTCCTGCTTCAGCCACCTGGTCACCGTTCCCTCGGTGACGCTCTCACCAAGAGCGGGCATCTGGACGGAGAAGGCCATGTCCGTTGACTCCTCTGACTGCTCGACGGGGTTCTACAACAGTTGATCTCGCTGCGGACGCCCGCCGCGGGTCGCGCCGGGAGTCCGGAAGCCACCGATCATTGTGGCGGCGCCGGAGATCCGTGTGGTTCTTGTACCGCGGTCCATCCTTGCACTCGCGCGCAAGCCATGTAGCACAGGGCGGCGTACTGCACGGAGCTGGCAGTATGGGAAGACCGGCGGTGAACATTCTCCGGTGCAGGAAAGGAGGTCGGCGTCGTTGAGTTTGCTGGATCGTTTCCGTGGCGGCGCTGCCCGGGGTGGCGGCGTTTTACGTGGGGGTTCGGTAGCCGGGCAGGATGCCCGCTATCTCGCCGAGTGGGTCCGCGCCCACGAGGGTGTGGAAGGCTACATCGAGCCGAAGACCACGGTGACAGATGTCACAGTAGTGCTTATTGCCGCTGATGGTGAATGGACGCGCCGGATCGTCGGCGAGCGCGGGGCACAACGGCTAGCCAAGGATTTGCGCATCCCCGTCTACGACGTGCGTAAGACCGGCTATCCGCAGCGGATGCGCGACTATGACGCCCGCAAGCGGGTGGAGCGCAAGCGCGAACTGGAGCGGGATCTGCGCGATCTCTGAGTGGGCCGGGTTGTCTGATCCGCCCGTTTTCTCGGGGCGCGGCGGCGGGCTCGAAGCCGTCGGGTCACCGCGATCGGCGGCGCGCGGGCTCGGGTGCGCCGCCCGGGGATCGCCCCGGACGACGCACCCGCGAATTCACTCCGCGGCGATGTCCTGGAGCACGGCGATCAGCGTGCGAACCGGGACGCCGGTGCCGCCCTTCCCGATGTAACCGAACGGGCCGCCGGTGTTGTAGGCCGGACCCGCGACGTCGAGGTGGGCCCACTGCACGTTCTCCGGGACGAACTCCTTGAGGAACAGCCCGGCCGAGAGCATGCCGCCCCAGCGGTGCGGCGCGACGTTGGCCAGGTCGGCGATCTTGGAGTTCAGGTCGCCGCGCAGCTCGGCCGGAAGCGGCATGGCCCAGCCGTTCTCGCCGACCTCGCGGGAGATGCGGGCCACTCGGTCGCGGAAATCGTCGGTGCCCATCACGCCGGGCGTGCGGGTGCCCAGGGCCACCATCTGCGCTCCGGTCAGGGTCGCCACGTCGATCAGGTACTCCGGCTCGTCCTCGCTCGCGCGCACGATCGCGTCGGCGAGGATCAACCGGCCCTCCGCGTCGGTGTTGAGCACCTCGACGGTGGTGCCGCCGTACTGGGTGAGCACGTCGCCGGGGCGCTGCGCGGTGGCCGAGGGCATGTTCTCCGCCATCGGCACCGTGGCGGTGACGGTGATCGGCAGGCTCAGCCGGGCGGCCAGCAGCGTCGTCGCGATCACGGCGGCGGCGCCCGCCATGTCGGAGGTCATGTTCTCCATGTTCTGCGCGGGCTTGATGGAGATGCCGCCGGTGTCGAAGGTGATGCCCTTGCCGACCAGCGCGACCTTCTTCGAGCCGCCCGCGTAGGTGATCCGGATCAGGCGCGGCGGGCGCGCGGAGCCCTTGCCCACGCCGAGCACGCCGCCGTAACCGCCCGCTTCCAGCGCCTTCTCGTCGAGCACCTCGACGCTGAGGCCCGCGGCCTCGGCGAGTTCCCGCGCCCGGGAGGCGAACTCGGCGGGGAACAGATGGCTGGGCGGGGTGTTCACGAAATCCCGTGCGGTGGCCACGGCCTCGGCGGTGAGCTGGGCGCGGAACAGCGCCTCTTCGCCGAATCCCGGCTCGGGCACGAGCAACTCGACGCGAGCCACCGGGCGTTCGTCCGGCTTGGGCGCGGACTTGTCCGAGCGGAACGGCGTGAACGTGTAGGCGCCCAGGTAGAAGCCTTCCGCGGCGGCGCCGATGTCGAGCCCGGACAGCGTGGTCACCACCAGTTCGGTGCCGGAGAGCGCGCGGGCGGCCGCTCCGGCCGAGCGGCGGATCTGCTCGGCGTCGAGTTTGTCGGCGGACCCGAGGCCGACGGCCAGGACGCTGGTCACCCCGTCCAGCCCGGCCGGCGCCGGGATGCGGGTCAGCTCCTCGGCCTTGCCCTTCGCCCCCACCGCACCGAGCTGGTCGAGCAGTTCCCCGCGCAAATCGGCGGTGAGCACGTCGCCGAACAGGTCCTCGGGCACGATGGCGGGGCCGTCCTCCGAGGAGGTCAGCCCGATGACGAGCACATCGGTGTCCGCGCCGATGGTCTCGGTGCGTGCCAGTTCCGGTCCGAGCGAGCGATCTGCAACAGCGGTCATTGGCACAGGTTATGCGCTCCGTTCCAGATGGCGCACCGCGACGCCGTCGAGCAAGAGTTCCACCGCGGCGGCGAGCAGGTCGTCGAAGTTCATCTCGAAGCCGGAGTCCTGGTCGGTGAGCAGACGATGCAGGACGGGGCGGATCGCCGGGTCGAGCAATTCGGCGATGTCGCGCCCGAACGCGGTCGTCTCGGCGGCGTCGCGCGGATCGCCCAAGCGGTCGACCCGCTCGGAACTCCACAGCAGTGCGAGGCCCTGGACCAGGCCCGACAGGGCGAGGTAGATGGTGAACCCGGTTCGCCGGGTGAGTCCGGCGTGGTCGAGTGCGGCGAAGTTCCGTTCCAGGACGTCCAGCAGCGCCGGGCCCAGCGGCGGACGGGTGCGCGCCAGCAGCGGCAGCATCCACGGATGCCTGCGGTAGAGACGCCACTCCTCGTGCGCCTCGTGCCGTAGCCGGGGTCGCCAGCCGGTGCGGTCGGCGGGCTGCGGCGGCGGGATCTCGTCGAGTACCAGCTCGGCCATGCTCGCCAACAGCGCTTCCCGGTCGGGGAAGTGACGGTAGAGGGCGGCGGTCGCGACACCGAGCGTGCCGGCCAGGCGGCGCATGGTGAGGCCGTCGATCCCGTCGCGGTCGGCCAGCTCCACCGCCGCGCGGGTGATGCCGACGGCGGTGAGCCGCGCCGGGCGGGCGGCGCGGCGCACCGGGATCGCGGCGCGGCGGGCGCGGTAGGCGCGGGCCTGACAGGCGCGGGAGCAGTACTTGCGCCGACGGCCCAGCGCGGGCTGGACGAGTTCCTTCCGGCAGAGCGCGCAGGTCATCCCCGCCCTCCATTTCCACACACGAACATGTGTGACGAAATACTAGTGGCATGGCTCTGACCTGCCTAGATTTACCAGCGAGATACGGTGTTCACAACGAAAGGGGACGCGGATGGAGATCACCGCCCGCCAGGCCGGAATCCAGGACCGGGACGCGCTGATCGAGGCGTTCGGCATCGCGAGCGCGGACGAGGTGGTGACCACGTGGGTGCTCGAAGGCCAGCCCGACGCGAGTGCGCGTACCGCGTTCGTACCCGGCCTGGTCGATCGGGCGTTGCGCGACGACGCGATCTGGATCGCGGGCGCGGACGAGGAGATCTGGTCGGTGTCGATCTGGCAGCACGTCACCTCGGTCCAGCGATTCGCCGACGAGGCCGACGAGGCGCGCGCCATGCTCGAACAGGCTCCCGAATCGCGCGTGGCGCAGCGGCTGACGGTGCTCACCGACCTGCTCGCCCGAGAACACCCCCGCGAGCTGCCGCACCGCTACCTGCAGGTGATCGTCACGGTGCCCGAGCATCGTGGCAAAGGGGCCGGTGCGGTGATCCTCGCCGACCGGCTGAAAGCCGCCTCGGACGCGGGTGTTCCGGCGTTTCTCGAAGCGAGCACCGAACGATCCGCTCGGCTCTACCGCCGCTCCGGATTCACCGCGACCGGGACGACCCACACGCTGCCGGAGAACGGCCCGACGCTGATCCCGATGTGGTTCCGCCCGTGATGCGAGGCGAGGACCACGGCTCCGGACGCCGCTGCCCCGGATAAGCTCGGCTGGTGACCGAGACGAGCCTCCTGCAAGGACCCATCCACGCCGTGCACGTCGAGCTGGGCGCCACCTTCGCGCCGTTCGGAGGCTGGGAGATGCCGGTGTCCTACGCGGGCACGGTGACCGAGCACCAGGCGGTTCGCACGACGGTGGGGCTGTTCGACGTCAGCCATCTCGGCAAGGCGACGGTGCGGGGCCCGGGCGCCGCGGCGTTCGTGAATTCGGCGCTCACCAACGATCTCGGCCGTATCCAGCCGGGCAAGGCGCAGTACACGCTGTGCTGCACTCGAGGCGGGGGAGTGATCGATGACCTGATCGCCTACTACGTCGGCGACGACGAGATCTTCCTGGTGCCGAACGCCGCCAACACGGCGGCGGTCGTGGCGGCACTGCGCGAGGCCGCGCCCGAGGGCGTCACCGTCACCGACGAGCACCGCGACTACGCCGTGTTCGCCGTGCAGGGCCCACGCTCCACCGAGGTGCTGGCCGGGCTCGGACTGCCCACCGACCTCGAGTACATGGCCTATGCCGACGCCGTGTGGGAAGGCAGGCCCGTGCGGGTCTGCCGCACCGGTTACACCGGCGAACACGGTTACGAGCTGCTGCCGCGCTGGGACGACGCCGAACCGCTGTTCCGCGCCTTGGTGGAGCGGGCGCGCGCCGCCGAGGGCCAGACGGCCGGGCTCGGTGCCCGCGACACCCTGCGCACCGAGATGGGCTATCCCTTGCACGGCCACGAACTCTCGCCCGGCATCTCCCCGGTGCAGGCGCGCTGCGGGTGGGCGGTCGGTTGGCAGAAGCCGCAGTTCTGGGGCAAGGCCGCGCTGGAACAGGAGAAGTCGGCGGGCCCGCGCCGAATCCTGCTGGGCTTGCGCGCACTCGACCGCGGTGTGCTCCGGCAAGGGCAAACGGTGCTGCGTGCCGGCGAACCGGTCGGCGAGACCACTTCCGGCACCTTCTCGCCCACGCTCAAGGTCGGCATCGCGCTGGCTCTGCTGGACACCTCGGCCGGCATCGAACCCGGCGCCGAGGTCGAGGTCGACGTGCGCGGCCGCCGCCTGCGCTGCGAGACCGTTCGGCCACCGTTCGTCCGCACCAACACCAAGTGATCCCCCTCGCGGGTGGCCGGGAGCAACGGCTGTCCGGTGCCGTGCGGCCACCGGAGACGAAGGGGCGCCGACCGTGGCGGAATCGCCGGAACCCGTCCGGATAGGATCGTCGCCATGACCGCTGCCGCACAGTTCACCCGTGTTCCGCATCCCGCGCCACTCGCGGCGCAGCGGCGACAAGAGGTACTGGCGCAGCCCGGGTTCGGGCGGTATTTCACCGATCACATGGTCTCGATCGATTACCTCGACGGCGCGTGGACGAACGCGCGGGTGGAGCCGTACGGCTCGCTGGCGCTGGATCCCGCGACCATGGTTTTCCACTACGGCCAGGCCATCTTCGAGGGACTCAAGGCCTACCGTCAGGGCGACGGCAGCGTCTCCTGCTTCCGGATCGACGCCAACGCCGCGCGTTTCCGCCGGTCGGCACGCCGGATGGCGATGGCGGAGCTGCCCGACGAGCTGTTCATCGAGTCGGTGCGCCAACTGCTCGAGGTGGACCGGGAGTGGGTGCCCGCGGCGGGCGGCGAGGAATCGCTGTACCTGCGTCCGTTCATGTTCGCCACCGAGGCCGGGCTCGGCGTGAAGCCCGCCGCGGCCTACAAGTACCTGTTGCTCGGTTCCCCGGCGGGGGCGTATTTCCCGCGCGGTGTGAAGCCGGTGCGGGTCTGGCTGTCCACCGAATACGTGCGCGCCGCGCCGGGCGGCACCGGCGAGGCGAAGGTCGCGGGCAATTACGCCGCTTCGCTGCTGGCCCAGGCCGAGGCCTCGGCCAAGGGATGCGACCAGGTGGTGTGGCTGGACGCGTGTGAGCGCCGCTACGTCGAGGAGATGGGCACCAACAACCTGTTCTTCGTCTACGGGGCCGGTTCCGAGGCGCGGCTGGTCACGCCCGAACTGTCCGGCTCGCTGCTGCCCGGCATCACCCGCGACTCGCTGCTGACCCTCGCCGCCGATTCCGGCTTCCCCGTCGAGGAGCGCAAGATCTCGGTCGAGGAATGGCGCAAGGGCGCCGAATCCGGCGAGATCACCGAGGTTTTCGCCTGCGGGACCGCCGCGGTGATCACCCCGGTCGGCTGGGTCCGCTCCGGTTCGGGCGAGTTCACCATCGGCGGCGGAGAGCCCGGCGCGGTCACCATGGCTCTGCGCGACACCCTCACCGGCATCCAGCGCGGCACGTTCGCCGACAAGCACGGCTGGATGCGGCGTATGTGACTCAGCCCGGCATCAGCATGTGCCACTGCTCCAGCGTCTGCGGACGCATGACGTAGTTCTTGTCCCGGACAGTGGACAGTGCGGCGCTGGGTTCCTGCGAATACCAGTGGCCCGGGTAGACGACCGGGTCGCCGGCGAGTCCGGCCAGGTAGCGCAGGCTGCGGAACATTTCGTCCGAATCGCCGCCGGGGAAATCGGTGCGGCCGCAGCCGTCGACGAACAGGGTGTCGCCGGCGATCAGGCGGTTGTCGAACAAGAAGCACTGGCTGCCCGGCGTATGTCCGGGCGTGTGTAGTAACTCGATGTCGAAGGCCCCGACGGTGACCTTGTCGCCGTGCTCGTGACCGGTCAGTTCGCTCTCGGCGATCCCGGTGACGTTGGCCACCCACGGCAGCTCTTCGGCGTTGACATGCACTGGCACACTTGTCTTTTCGAGCAGCTCGCGCACGCCGCGCAGGGTGAATCCGAGCATGGTGCCGCCCACGTGATCGGGGTGGTGATGGGTGGCGAGCACGCCGGTGAGGCGCAGGCCGTCTCCCTCGGCGATGTCCACCAGATCACCTGCCGCGTAAGCCGGGTCGATCACCACGCACTCGCCCGTTTCCCGATCGCCGATCAGATACGCGAAATTGCGCATCTGCGTCGCGATCGGATCGCCCACGGCGTAGTCGCGTCCCGACAACAGCTGGCGAAAATACAGGCGCTCAGAAGACATACCGCCCACCTTATTGCCCGACCCAGACGATCCGCGCGTCGCGGCCGGAAAAATTCCAGTGACCCAGACTCCCGGGCCGTTTCGAACCGGACCGATGCCCGAGTCGGCAGGGCCGGGCCCGGGTCATCCAGGCTGGACAGCGAGCGAGAGCACGGCTGCCGTGAGCGCCACGGTGGTCTCCACAGCCGCGCCGAGGACGTCACCGGAGAGTCCGCCGAAGCGGCGGGCGCAGTGCCGGACCAGGATCGCCGAGGCGGCCAGGCCGAGCGACACGGCGAGGGGGCCGAGCCACGGGCGGCCGGGGACGGCGAGCAGGGCGAGGGCGACGGCGGCCACCGGCCAGCACACCGCGGCGACGGCCGATTGCGTGCCCGCCACCAGAACGCCGAACCCGGTGCCCGGCGCGGCCGGGATACCGCGGCAGGCGAGGATCACCGCGACACGGCCGCTCGCCACGGCGAGGGCCACCGCGAGCCATCTGCTCGAATCGGCCAGGGCGGCGAACGAGAACGCCTGCACCCCGATGGTGAACGTGAGTCCCGCGACGCCGAACGGTCCGGCACCGCCGCTTTTCATGATCTGCCTGGCCCGTTCGGGCGGCCCGTAGCTGCCGAGCCCGTCCAAGGTGTCGGCCAAGCCGTCGAGATGCATACCCCTGGTGAGCAACGCCAGCGCGCCGACCACCAGCAGCCCGGCCAGCGAAGCATTCGCCCCGGCCCAGGTCAGCGCCCAGAGCAGCGCCGCGGCGCCCGCGCCGAGCAGGGCGCCGACCAGCGGCGCCAAGACGATCGCGCGTCCGGCCGCCGAGCGATCCACGGCATCCGGCCCGCGCACCGGCAGCACCGTGAGCCAGGAGATCGCCAACCGCACGCCGTTCACGCCGCACCTCGTCCGCCAGGCGGCGCCGAACGTGCCGAACGCGACCGCGCCCTCCTTGATGCCAGGTGGTGGGAGCGGGCGGCGCAGGCGCGCGAGGGCTTCACTTGCGCAGGTTCGGCGCGGGGGCTGCCGCTTCGGCATCGGCGGTGCTCACGCCCGCTTCGGCGAAGGTGGACATTTCCGCGAGGGTCGCGACGGCCGATCGGAGGATGGGCAGCGCTGCCAGGGCGCCGGAGCCCTCGCCGAGGCGCATGCTCAGGTCGACCAAAGGATCGAGCCGCAAGTGTCGCAGCGCGAGGTCGTGTGCCGGTTCGGTGGACCGGTGACCGGCCAGCCACCAGGCGCTCGCGCCCGCGGCGAGGTCTTCGGCGACCATCGCCGCGGCCGTCCCGACGACGCCGTCGAGGATGACGGGTGTGCGCCGGGTGGCGGCCTGGGCGAGGAACGCGGCCATCGCGGCGAAGTCGGCGCCCCCGGCCACGCGAAGCAGTTCCACCGGGTCCTTCACCACCGGGCGGGCGCGGCGCATCGCGTCGCGGATGGCGGCGACCTTGCGAATCCATCCGGCGTCGTCCACGCCGGTGCCGCGGCCCACCGCCGCGACCGGTTCGGTATCGGTCAGGCTCGCGATGAGCACCGTCGCCGGGGTGGTGTTGCCGATGCCCATATCGCCCGCGATCAGCAGGTCCGCGCCCGCGTCGATCTCCTCGTCGGCGATGGCGCGGCCCGCGGCGATCGCCGACCGGACCTCGTCGGCGGTGAGCGCGTCCTCGCGATCGATCGACCCGCTGGCGCGGCGTACCTTGTGCTTCGAGACCTGCGGGTCGGTGTCGGCGTCGACGGAGAGGTCGGCAACCCGGACGGTCGCGCCCGCCACGGCCGCGAGCGCGTTCACCGCGGCCCCGCCGCTCAGGAAGTTCGCGACCATCTGCGCGGTGACTTCGCTCGGATACGCCGACACTCCGTGCCGCGCGATGCCGTGATCCCCGGCGAACACCACCACCCGGGCGCGCTCGAACTGCACCGGCGGGCAGACGCCCTGGCAGGCCGCCACCCAGTTACCGAGTTGCTCCAGTCGGCCCAGCGCTCCCAAGGGTTTGGTCAGCTGCGTCTGCCGCTGCTCGGCCGCCGCACGAAACTGTGCGTCCGGGGGCGCTACCGGTCCGAATCCGTGCGTCACTATCGAGCCTTTCGGTCATGGCGGTTCCGCCGACTACGCCGCCCAATCTTGCCATTGCCCCTTCGCCGTCGTCCGCCCCTGACCGGGCCTACGGCGCCCTTCCCCGCCCGGACTCCCGACTGTGCCGGGCTATTTGAGGCGCAGGGGCAGGCCCGCGATGACGAAGAACGCTCCGTCGCAGACCTGGGCCAGGCGTTGATTGAGGATGCCGATCTCGTCGCGGAAGAGACGACCGGAGCGCGTGGCTGGGATGACGCCCATACCGACCTCCGGGCTGACGATCACGAGATCGCCGGTATAGGCCGCGACGGCCGCGATCAGCGCGTCGGTGTCGGGGGAGACGGTGCCGCGCGGGGCGTCCCAGGCGTCGCGCGCGTCGATGCGGGCGGTGAGCCACGTACCGATGTCGTCGATCAGGGTGCAGGTCGAGGGCGCGGGCTCGGTGAGAATCGTTGCCGGATCCGCGCTTTCGACCGTCGACCAGCCCGCCGGGCGGCGGGCGCGGTGCTGGGCGATGCGCTCGGCGAAATCATGATCGTCCGGATGGGGCACCGCGGTGGCGAGATAGCGCACCGGGCCTCCCGCCCGCACCGCCAGGTCCTCCGCGAACGCCGACTTCCCGGACCGCGCGCCACCCAGAACGAGGGTGCTGCGCGGCGCTGCGGACGAGGGATCTTGTGACACGGGTGCACGCTATCAACCGCACAGCCGACCGCTACGCGTCCGCGTCTCGCCCCGGTGCGCCGTGCCGAGACGCAGCACTCGCGGACCGCCGTGACAATCGCCCACGTCATTCCTCCGGGCTGCGGCCGAAGCGGCGGCGGTACTCGGTCGGAGCGATGCCGACCAGACGTTGGAAATGGTGACGCAGGAGGGCGCCGGAGCCGAAGCCGGAGCGGGCGGCGATGCGTTCCAGTCCGAGATCGGTCTCCTCGAGCAGTTGCTTGGCCAGCAGGACGCGCTGGTTGGTGAGCCATTTCACCGGCGTGGTCCCGGTCTCGGCGGCGAAGCGGCGGGCGAAGGTGCGGGTGGACATGTTGGCGCGGGTGGCCAGGTCTTCGACGGTGTGCGGCAGGTCGAGATGCTCGTTCATCCAGGCCAGGGTCGGGATGAGGCTGTCGGAGGTGCAGGCGGCGACGGGACGTTCGATGAACTGGCGTTGACCGCCGTCGCGTTGCGGCGGAACCACCATGCGCCGCGCGATGGCGTTGGCCACGCCGCTGCCGAGTTCGCGGCGGACCAGGTGCAGGCAGGCGTCGATGCCCGCGGCGGTGCCCGCGCTGGTGATCAGATCTCCCTCGTCGACGAACAGCACGTCCGGATCGACGGTCGCTTCCGGGTACTCGGCGGCGAGTTTCTCCACGTAGCGCCAGTGCGTGGTGCACTTGCGGCCGTCCAGCAGTCCGGCCGCCCCGGCCAGGAACGCTCCGGAGCACACGGTGAGCACCGTCGCCCCCGCTGCCGCCGCGTCGCGCACGGCCGCGACCACCCGCGTATCGAATCCGTGGTCGGCCGCGGCGGCCGGGATGGCCACCAGATCCGCTGCCGACAGCTCCGCGAGCCCGTACTCGGGTGTGACGGTGATCCCTGGACTGGTCGAGTGCAGCGGGACACCCGGCTCCGCGCCGCACACCCGGAAATCGAAGGCGGGCAGTCCGTCGGTGGTGCGGTCGAGGCCGAATACCTCACAGATGACCCCGAATTCGAACATGGCCATGCGTTCGGACAGCACCACGGCGACCTTCGACAGCATGCCCGCCAGTCTACTGGCCGTATTTTTACGAACTATGTCAGTACAGCCACTTTCGGCGGTAAATCACACACCGCAAAATTACTGCCATGGCTGCTTTCCTCATCTCCCTGGCCCTCATCCTGGCCTTCGCCACCTGGATCGCCCACAGCACAGGCCGCGCGGGCTCCTCGAACATCGTCGACCGCGACGCCGAACGCCTGAACACCGAGTTGACGGCAATGCTCGGCCGCAACACCCACCACCGCTGACCGACCGGCCGCCGACACCCGCGTGAAATGCCCCCGTCCCTGCCGGCCAGCTGACTCCAACCGTCCGCCACCGGCGACAGCGATACCGAGGTGGTGCGATCACCACCCGACTTGCCCAGCGCACCCCCACCCCAGGTTTCAAGCGACGTGATCGATCGTGCGCCGTTAGCGAGCATGGCGTGCCGGGAGCGCCGCATTCCCGAGGGGAGAAGCGAGTACCGCCCGCCACCGTCGACAGCGATACCGAGGTGGTGCGATCACCACCCGACGCGCCCAGCGCACCCCAACCACGTCTTCCGAGCGAAGCGAGACCGAGCATCCGCCGTTCGCGGCCCGGCTCGCGTTCGAGCGACCACCGCGTCCGCGACGAAGTCGCCAGCGGTGGTCGCTCGAACGCGAGCCAAAGAGGGGCCGCGAACCCCCAGCGCCGAAGGCGCTGGAAAAACTACACAGCCTCCCCCGGGCTGACGCGCGGCTTCGGTGCGCGCATCTTCCGGATCTGGGAGGCGCGGACGAACGCGTACCAGCCGAGGCGGTAGCCGGTGTCGGTGGTCTCCGGGAAACGCTCCCTGACCCGGTTGTTCACGACTCGGCCGAGCAGGAAGCCCTCGGCCCCCATGAACAGCATCATCACCAGCATGGCCAGTGTGACGATGGTTTGCAGCGCGGGCGCGACGAACATCGACAGGATCAGTACCAGCGCCATCGGCATGAACAGGCCGACCAGGTTGCGCCGGGCGTCGACGATATCGCGGACGAACGCCCGGACCGGGCCTTGGTCGCGGTGCGGCAGGTATTTGTCCTCGCCCGCGAGCATGCGTTCGCGGCGATCGGCGGCGGCTTCGCGCCGTTTGGCGGCGGCCGCCTTGCGCTCTTGCTTGCTGCCTCGCGCGGCCTTGCGCCGGGCGCGGGCCTCCTTCGCGGTGAGCGGTGCGGGTGCTACCGGTCCGCGGCGCTTGCCTTGTGCGTCACGGCGTTTCGGGGTGGGACGGCCCTTGCCCGCGGTGGCCGTGATAGCCGTGCGGGTGGTGCCCGCGGCCGAGTCACCGTCCGTGACCACCGTCGTATCGGCGGTCGCGTCGGTGGTGCTGGACTCGCCGCGACGGAACAATTTCACATCGACCAGGCTATTCGATGGGCAGCGCGGCGGGAAATGCGGTCCGATTCGCCGGGAGTGTGCGGGGTCACGGAGGTTGCGTGCCCCCACGGATCGAGTGGTGGCAAGATGGAGGAATAGCAGCCGGCCGAGTGGTGTTGACCGACACGACCCCGTGCGCTGTTCACGGGTAGACGACAGGTTCCTCGAGGAGAGTTCATGACTGTGCAGAACGAGACCGCCACCCACGGTGTGACTCTGACCGACGCCGCCGCCGCGAAGGCGAAGGCCCTGCTGGACCAGGAGGGACGCGACGACCTGGCGCTGCGGATCGCGGTGCAGCCGGGTGGTTGTGCCGGCCTGCGCTACCAGCTGTTCTTCGACGACCGTTCGCTCGACGGCGACCTGACCGTCGACTTCGGCGGCGTCAAGCTGGCCGTCGACCGGATGAGCGCGCCGTACGTGCAGGGCGCCTCGATCGACTTCGTCGACACGATCGAGAAGCAGGGCTTCACCATCGACAACCCGAACGCCACCGGTTCCTGCGCCTGCGGCGACTCCTTCAACTGAGGCTGCTCGTCTTTCCGGGCGCGCGGGTGGGGTGACGTGGGGCTCGAGTTCGGGGTTCTGCGCCGGGCGTGCTCGAGTTCCGGGCGAGTTACCCCCGTCCGCGCGAAATCAGTTGTCCGTGCGGACATGTAGGGGCCCGGATCGGTGAGGCGCATCCGCTACGGTGAGACCGGGACCTCGTCGTCCCGGTCTTGACCGCCTGCCGCCTACCGTTGAAGGGCTCAGCCACGTGTCCATCGCCGTTTCCGCGTCCATTGCGACCGACCACCTCATGCGTTTTCCCGGACGGTTCGCCGACGTACTGCTGGCCGATCAGCTCGACCACGTGTCGCTGAGTTTCCTCGTCGATGATCTGCAGATCCGGCGCGGTGGCGTCGGCGGCAACATCGTCTACGCCATGGGCCTGCTCAATCGCGCGCCGCTTCTCGTGGGCGCCGTCGGCGCCGATTTCGGCGAATACCGCGCCTGGTTGGAGAAGCAAGGGGTCGACTGCTCCACCGTGCTGGTGTCCGATCGTGCGCACACCGCCCGTTTCGTGTGCACCACCGACGACGACATGGCCCAGATCGCGTCCTTCTATCCCGGCGCGATGAGCGAGGCCCGCGACATCTCCATCGCCGAACTGGCCGAGACCAGGGAGCTCGACCTGGTCCTGGTCGGCGCGAACGACCCGGAGGCGATGCTGCGCCACACCGCCGAGTGCCGCGAGCTCGGCATCCCGTTCGCCGCCGACCCCTCCCAGCAGTTGGCCCGTCTGGACGGCGATCAGTCCGTGCAGCTGATCGACGGCGCCGCGTACCTGTTCACGAACAAGTACGAGTGGGCGCTGCTGCTGCAGAAGACCGGTCTGAGCGAGGAAGAGGTCGCCCAGAAGGTCGGCATCCGCGTCACCACGCTGGGCGCGGAGGGGGTGCGGATCGTCGACCGCGACGGCACCGAGGTCACCGTCGGCGTGGTGCCCGAGATCGAGAAGGTGGACCCGACCGGCGTGGGCGACGCCTTCCGCGCCGGCTTCCTCACCGCGCACACCGCCGGGTTGAGTCTGGAGCGTTCCGCGCAGCTGGGATCGCTGATCGCGGTGCTCGTGCTGGAGACCATGGGCACCCAGGAGTGGACGCTGACCAAGGAGTCCGCGCTCGAGCGCCTCACCCAGGCGTACGGTCCCGAAGCAGCGGCGGAGATCAAACCGCTGCTCTGATACGGGCAAAGCGAAGGCGCGCACCCGGCCGGGTGCGCGCCTTTCGTGTGTTCCCCTACAGCGAGACGGGGTAGACCGGCTCCTGGATCTCCGGCTTGATCCGGTCTTCGACGAAGATGCCGTGCCACACCATGAACACCAGCAGTGTCCACAGCCTGCGGCTGTGATCGGCGGTTCCGGCCCGGTGCGCGACCAGCATCTCGCTGATCGCGGCCTTGTTCAGCAGGTGGTCGGTCTGCGACTCGGCGATCTGCTGCTGCGCCCAGTCGTAGAGTTCCGTGCCGCGCAGCCAGTGCCGCAGCGGTACGGGGAAGCCGAGCTTGGCGCGGTGCAGCACGTGCGCGGGCACGATGCCCTCCAGCGCCTGACGCAGTGCGTACTTCGTGGTCTCCTTGGTGATCTTCTGGTCGAACGGCAGGCCCTCGGCCGCCTTCAGCACCTCGGCGTCCAGGAACGGCACACGCAACTCCAGCGAGTTGGCCATGGTCATCTTGTCGGCCTTGACCAGGATGTCGCCGCGCAGCCAGGTGAACAGATCCAGGTGTTGCATGCGGGCCACCGGGTCCCAGCCACGCGACTGGGCGTACAGCGGCGCGGTGACGTCCTGGTGCGTCCACTCCGGCCGGAACTCGCGCAGCACCGCGCGCAGCTGGGCGTCGTTGAAGCTGCGCGCGTTGCCGTAGTAGCGCTCCTCCAGGGTGAGCGAGCCGCGATGCAGCAGGCTCTTGCCCCTGGTGCCGTCCGGAATGCGGTCGGACAGTTTGCCCGCCAGGCTGCGCAGGCCACGGGGCAGCTTCTCGAACGGTTTCAGCGACAGCGGTTCGCGGTAGATGGTGTAGCCGCCGAACAACTCGTCGGCGCCCTCGCCGGAGAGCACCACCTTGACGTGCTTGCGTGCTTCCTTCGCCACGAAGTACAGCGGGACCAGCGCCGGGTCGGCCACCGGGTCGTCCAGGTACCAGACGATCTCCGGGATCGCCGCGGCGAACTCGGCGGGGGAGACCACCTTCACCACGTGCCGCGCGCCGATCGCCGCGGCGCTCTCGGCGGCCACATCCACCTCCGAGTAACCCTCGCGCTCGAATCCGGTGGTGAACGTGATCAGGTTCGGGTTGTGCCGCATGGCCAGCGCGGCGACCGCGGTGGAGTCGATGCCGCCGGACAGGAACGAGCCCACTGTCACGTCGGCGCGCATGTGCTTGGCGACGGAGTCCTCGAGCGCCGCCGCGATCTCGCGGTAGCGCGCCGCCGCCGATCCTGGCGTGAACGGGCGCACCGGGAACTTCGGGGTGAAGTAGCGGGTGATCTCCGGCGCCGCACCGGGCCGCACGGTGGCGTAGCTGCCCGATTCCAGCCTGCGCACGTCCTTGTGCAGCGTCTCCGGCTCCGGCACGTACTGCAGCACCGTGTAGTGCTCCAGTGCCCGCGGGTCCAGCGCGTCGCTCAGCCGCATCGCGGGCAGCAGTTCCAGCAAACTCTTCTTCTCGCTGCCGAACGCGGTGCCGCCCGGGCCGGTGGCCAGGAACAGCGGCTTGATGCCGAACGGGTCGCGGGCGAGGAACAGCTGCCTGGTCTCGGTGTCCCAGATCGCGAAGGCGAACATGCCGCGCAGGCGCCGCACTGCCTCCGGCCCCCAGTAGTGGAACGCCGCGACGATGGCCTCGCTGTCGCCTTCGGTGTGGAAGATCTTCCCGTCCGGGAACTCGCCGGCATGCGCTTCGGCGAGTTCCGCGCGCAGCTCCAGGTAGTTGTAGATCTCGCCGTTGAAGGTGAGCGCGTAGCGGTCGGGCTGCCCGGGCGGTCCCCAGCGCAGCGGCTGGTGGGAGTGCTCGATGTCGATGATCGACAGGCGGTTGAAGCCGAAGATCACCCGGTCGTCGTGCCAGGTGCCGCGCTCGTCCGGACCGCGGTGCCGCACGCAGTGCAAGGCCTCGTAGACCTGCTCCACCGTGTCGGGTGCCGCCTCGTCAGATGCCAGGAATCCGAGCAGTCCACACACGGCGTCGGCAACCTCATTTCTCGCAGTCGGGATACGCGCTCACCGGATGGCGCGCGAGGGGGACGAAATCTAGTGTCCGAGTATGCCGCACCCACCGGCTCCGCGCGTCGTGCGCATCACGTCCCGGCCGGAATCGCTGGTGACGATGATCCGGGCGGGCTCGGCGAGGCGCCGAAGCCGACCCGACGACGAACGGAAGGCAGGTTTGGTCTACGCTGCGTAGTACTCAGGTCTCTCTCAGGCGACCCGCGCGGACGCGCTGGCCCGGAGGGCGTCCTGAACAAGCTTAGGACGCATCGTCGGGGCCGATCGCAGCCCCGCACGATGCACTGTCGGAATGTGTGGCGACCAGGAAGGCGTGAGCGTGGCGCACAAGGCGAGCGAAGAGATCGGGGCACGACCCGCCGTGGGTGGGCAGGGCCGCATCCTTCGGCGGGCCGGGCTGGCGGTGTCCTTGGGGATCACCGCGCTGCTCGTCTCGGGCTGCTCGATCGACAATGTTTGGCTGCGGTTCGGCTGGCCGTCGGGCATCACGCCGCAGGCCACCCGGATGCGGGAACTGTGGACCTGGTCGGTCGTCGCCGCGCTGGCGATGGGCGTGCTGGTCTGGGGCCTGACCTTCTGGACCGTCGCGTTCCACCGCAAGAAGGCGGACTCCCCGGAGTTCCCGCGCCAGACCGGCTACAACGTGCCGCTGGAGCTGACCTACACGGCGATCCCGTTCGTCATCATCGCCGTGCTGTTCTACTTCACCGTGGTCGTGCAGAACTACGTGCACGAGAAGGTGGACAACCCCGATGTCACGGTCGACGTGACCGCCTTCCAGTGGAACTGGAAGTTCGGTTACCGCAACGTCGACTTCAAGGACGGCTACAAGTTCGACGGCATCGACACCACGCGTGAGTCGCTGAACCAGGAACAGCTCGAGGGGTACGAGGAGCGGACCGAGAACGGTCACCCGCAGCCGGGCCCGGTGCACGGCAAGCCGGAGAACGACATCCTGTCCTACCTGCACTACGACAAGGTGGAGACGATCGGGTCCAGCAACGAGATCCCGGTTCTGGTGCTGCCGACCGGCAAGGTGATCGAGTTCCAGCTCGCCGCCGCCGACGTGATCCACGCTTTCTGGGTGCCGGAGTTCCTGTTCAAGCGCGACGTGATGCCGAACCCGAAGGAGAACAACTCCGACAACGTCTTCCAGATCACCGAGATCGAGAAGGAAGGCGCGTTCGTCGGCCGCTGCGCCGAGATGTGCGGCACCTACCACTCGATGATGAACTTCGAGGTTCGCGCCGTCACGCCGGAGAAGTTCACCAAGTACCTGGACGCACGCCAGGCGGGCAAGACCAATGCCGAGGCGCTCGAGTCCATCGGTGAGTCCCCCGTCGCCACGTCCACCACGCCGTTCAACACCAGGCGCGACATCAAGAGCGCGGCCTCGGCCGAGAGCAAGTGAGGATTTGATCTGACATGAAGATCGAAGCGCGGATTTTCGAACTGCTCACGGTGTTCTTCATCATCGTGGCGGTGGTCTACGGCTTCTTCACCGCCCAGTCGCGCACCGGCATCGAATGGGCGGGCACCACGGCGACCGTGCTGACCGCTGGTCTGTCGCTGATCATCGGCACCTACTTCCGATTCGTCGCACGTCGTCTCGACCTGCGCCCGGAGGACTACGAGGACGCCGAGATCGTGGACGGCGCCGGCGACCTGGGCTTCTTCTCGCCCGGCAGCTTCTGGCCGATCACCCTGGCCGCCGCGGGCTCGGTGACCGCGCTCGGCCTGGCGTTCTTCCAGTTCTGGCTGATCGGCATCGGCGTCGTCTGCGTGCTGGCCGCGGCCGCCGGGCTGGTGTTCGAGTACTACCTCGGGCCGGAGAAGCACTGAGCTGATACCCGCCGAAACGGCCCCACCGGGAAACCGGTGGGGCCGTTTCGCGTGCGCGGCGAGGTGTCAGGCCAGAGGCTCAGCTGCTTTGCCGGTCGGCGTGGTGACGGTCGCCGCGGCCTGCGGTACGACGGTCTCCGTGTCGTCGTCGACTTCGAGTTCCGCTGGAAGCACGCGCATACCGATCACGGGGGAGAACGCGAACACGACCAGTGTGGACGCCGGGAAGGCCGCCGCGATCAACAACGTCGTCGCTGCCGAAAGGTGGCTCGAGGCCACACCCCCGACCAGCGCGCCGATCGGAACAATGCCCAGGGTCGCGAACCGTCGTGAAGCACTGACGCGGCCGAGCAGGCGGTGCGGTGTCAGCCGAGCGTTCATCCCTGAGGTGTTGACACTGATGACGACCAGGAGAAACGACAGTAGAAAGACGGCAGCGGCGTATGAAATCCAGATCGGAATCGGAAGGTGGCGGCCGACTGTCGGAGCGGCCAGCGCGGCACCCATGGTGAAATAGCCGACCACCTGAGTACGAACTTCTCCCAGCGCCCGTCCGATGTGCCGGCCGACGAGTGATCCGACGAACCCGCCCGCGGAACCGAGCGCGAGGGCGTATCCGTACTGGCTGGCGGACAGTCCGCAATCACGCAACACATAGACCGCGATCACCGCGTTGTACATACCCGCTCCGAAGTTCAGCAGTACCCCGGCAGTGACAGTCGCCCGCAGGATGCGGTGCCCAGCGACGTACCGGATGCCTTCGCGCACAGCCGTACGGAATCCGACCGGCTCGCTCGCGCGGGTGTTTTCCGCCCGCCCATCCGGAATCCGCCAGACGAACAGCGTCGAGACGAGACTGAAGACGCCCACGACGAGGAACGTCGCCGCCACGGAGATGGAGGCGATCAGCTTTCCCGCAACAGCCGGGATCGTCGCGCTCGTCATGGTGTCGACGGACTGCAGGCGGGCCGACGCCTCCGAGACGCGTTTGCGTCCGACCAGGCTGGGCAGAATCGCCGTGTGCGCCACGTCGAAGAAGACATTGGCTGTGCTGACGACTGCGCCGACCAGCATCAACTGCCATATCGCAAGGACGTCCAGGAAGTATCCGAGCGAGATCCACAGGACGGCCGCCAACCGGACAAGGTCCGAGACGATCAGGACGCGTTTGCGGCTCCACCGGTCCACCCATACTCCGACCGGTAGCGCCACCACCAGATATGCGGCGCGGGACAGGGCGGCGATCACACCGACTTGGAAAGGGCTCGCATGAAGAACGACGACCGATGTGACGCTCAACGCGACGACCGTCAGGTTGGAGGCGATGTCCCCGAACGCATTCGCCACCCACAACGCCCGAAAACCACGCTCCGCGAGTACCCCCCGAGAGCGCATTTGTTCGCTGCCCCACACGGGCGGACAATTTACCGAAGTACCGGTGACGGAATCAGCCACCTTCCTTCGACATCGCAGATCCGGTTGTCGGGCAATATGTGCGTCCAGTTCGATACGCTTCAGCACCGCCGACCGGCGCGAGCAGCGGCGTAATTCCCGCGTCCTGGGAGATGACGAGCGTTCGGACATCGGCCCGGTCGCGGTGACGACCGGTGGATAGCCAGGCTGGCCGGAACTACGTCGATCTACTCCGCCTCGTATCGCAGCGCGTTCTCCGAGCGGCAGATCTCCTCGATGCCGGAGACGACGTCGCGCAGCAGTTCGGACGGGAGGGCGGCGGGGCGCAAGCGGCAGGTGAAGGTGATCAGACCGTGGTCTTCGGGGGGCAGGCCGCGGGCGGCGGATTCCGCGCGCAGGTAGCGCGAGCGGACGCCGTAGGTCATCGCGGAGATGACGGTGAAGCAGCCGGTGCGTTCCCGGTGGCCCGAGAACAGGTCGTGCAGGCGGTAGAACACCGACGTATAGCTCGACAGGGGCGCGAAAACGCCCACCCGGTAGGCCGGACCACGCTCCGACGAGCTGAGGGCTGTATCGGCCAGATATTCGGCGTCCCGCAAGGTCTGCACCTTCGGCGCGAACAACACCGCGCCCGCGGCCGCGTTGCGCACCGGCATGCCCGCCTTACCAGGTGCGGCGGAGGCGATGGCGCCCAGCGATTTGCGGGCCCGGGAGCCGACCTCGCGCCGGGCTCGCAGCCCTCGGGTGGGCGCGGTGGGGTACAGGCTCGACCACTGGCCGAAGCGGACGGTGCCCAGTTGCACGTGACCGGTGCCGACCGGACGCGCCACCTTCAGCGGCGCCGTGTCGACCCAGCGCCCCACCTGCAGTTCGGCGTTGCCCGGCCGGGCGATCTCGGCGTAGGCGTGCTCGACGAAGGAGTCGAAGTCGAGGAACCGGTCGGCGTCGGTGGTCAGCCAGGTACGTTCCTTGTCGATCTCGATGGCGTCCAGAGTGAGCGCGGTGATGATGCCCGCGCGGCCGCCCGCGCCCAGGATGCGCTGGAAGCGCTCGGTGTGATGGGTGCGCCCGCAGGTGCCGATGCGCCCGTCGGTGTCCACGTACTCCAGGTCGACGATCTGGTCGATGAACAGACCGTGCTTGTGCGATGCCGCGCTGACGCCGCCGACCGAGGCGAAGCCGCCCGCGGTGATGTCGCGGTGGTCGCCGACGATGGGCAGGCCGAGGCCGTGCGCGCCGAGCCTGCGGTCGATGTCGGAGAGTTTGGCGCCCGCCTGCACCCGGACGGTGCGCCGGCCCAGGTTGATGTCCAGCACCTGATTCATCCGGCGCAGCGACACCACGGTCGGCTGAGCGGGCAGCGTGAGCCCTTCATCGATCAGCTCGCCGCCGCGCACCATCAGCCGTTCCGATCGCCCTCGTGAATCCCGCACCGTGCGAACGACATCAGCGGTATCGCGGGGAAGGTATTCCTCGGCGGGGGAGACAGTTTGCGGCGTGCTCATGGCAGAAAAGCTAACCACAGCGCGGCCCGTGACGCTCCCCCGAACTCGGGGGTTACCGCGACGCGGGCGCAAGGCTCTTGCTGAACAGGACGGATCCGGCGGCATCGCACAGATCGACGGTCAATTCCCTCGACTTTCCGTCGATGCGCACCTCGCCGAAATGCTGGAAGGCGTCCAGCGGCGAGCTGTTCTGCACGGGTGGCGCGTGGACGTAGACCGCCTCCGGACCGAATGTGCCGTCCAGCTGGTTCGGGCCGAACGCCCCCGCGTTGAGCGGCCCGGAGACGAACTCCCAGAACTCGTCGAAGTCGGTGAAGGCCGCGCGCTCGGGTGAATAGCGGTGTGCTGCCGTGTAGTGCACGTCGGCGGTGAGCCAGACGACGTCGACCACTTTGTTCGCCCGGATCGACGACAGCACCTGGGCGATCTCGCGTTCCCGGCCCGACGGTGCGCCGGGGTCACCATTGGCGGGGCCTTCGTAGGCGGTGGTGTTCTTCTGTTCGCCGTCCGGGACGATCACGCCCAGCGGCAGGTCAGCGGCGATGATCTTCCAGGTGGCCGTGGACGCGCGCAGACCATCGATCAGCCATTTCGTCTGCGCCGGACCCAGAATGCGACCGTTGGGTGCGTTGTTGGCGTTGTTGGCGTCCTTGTTGGCGCGCATGTCCAGCACGAAGACCTCCAGCAGCGGGCCGTAGGGGATCTTGCGGTACAGGCGGCCGTCCACCGCTTCCCTCGGCTCCAGCGGCATCCACTCGTGAAAAGCCTGCCAGGAGCGGGCGGCCAAGGTGTCCATGGCGCGTTCGGTGTAACCCTTGTTCTCGGCGACCAGGCCGCCCGGGTACCAGTTGTTCACCGTCTCGTGGTCGTCCCACTGCACCACCTGGGCGACGGAGCTGTTGAAACGGCGGTAGTTGGCGTCGGTCAGGTTGTAGGCGTAGTTGCCGCGGAACTGATCCAGCGTCTGCGCGACAGCGCTTTTCGCCTCGCTCACGACATTGCGCCAGATCCGGCCGTCGGGCAGCGGGACCGATTCCTTCAGCGGGCCGTCGGCGTAGATCGAATCGCCGGAGTGCAGGAACAGGTGCGGGTCGCGGGCGGCCATGGTGGCGAAGATTTTCATGCCGCCCAGGTCCGGGTTGATGCCGTAGCCCTGGCCCGCGACGTCGCCGCTCCACTGGAGCCGGATGTCCGCGGCGGCGGTGGGCGCGGTGCGGAACACGCCGGTGACCGGTTCGGAGACGGCGCCGTCCTCGCCCTGCAGCGTCACCCGGTAATGCACCTGCTGTCCCGCGGGCAGGCCGTTGACTCGCACGCGGCCGGTGCCGTCGGAATCCGGCGTGAGCAGCGGACCGGTGAAGCGCTTGGCATCGGTGAACGATTCCGTGGCGGCGGTCTCCACGACCAACGTGGCGGGACGATCGGCGCGGGCCCAGATCAGCGCGCCGTCGGCGCGTGGGTCGCCCACCGCCACGCCGTGAGTGAGCACAGGCCGCTGCCGGACCAGCCCTGGGCCGCTGTCCGAAGAGCACGCGGTGAGCACAGGGGCCGCGACGAGTCCGAGTGCGGAGGCGCGTAAGACGGTGCGCCGGGATGGGCCTGAGGCGGAACCGGTCATGCGGCCACCTTGGCGCAATCACGTCAACGTCACGTGAACGCACCGAATCCACGCGGCCAACAAGCGCGCTCGTTCGTCAGTGCGCCAGGCGCGCCAGGCGATGGTGCAGTTCGCCGGCCCAGTCCACCCCGCCCAGGTGCTGGTAGTCCACCCACAGGGCATCGAAGACGTCGCGGCCCTCGGAGATCCAGCCGCCGCGCTTGTCCGCCTCCAGCACCACGCTCATGCCGGTCTCGGTCGGGACGAAGGTCACCTCGAGCTGGTTCAGGCGCGGGTAGCGGGGTGAACCGGCGAACTCGATCTCTTGGTAGAACGGCAGCGTCTGCGGTGTGTTGTGCACCCGCCCCGACTCCACGTCCGCGCTGCGCAAGTGGAATCCCAGACGTTCCACGGCTTCCAGCACCACGTGCTGTGCGGGCAGTGCGCCGACGCCGATCGGGTCGGTGTCGGCGGCGTCCACCGCGCCGTGGATCTCCACGATCGTGCGCAGCGCGACGACCGTGCCGGGCAGATGGCGGCCGTTGTAGAAGGTGATCGGCGTCTCCATCGGCGCGCGGGCGGTGAACCGGAAATCCAGCGCCGCGCCCGGGGGCAGCCGCAACGGCCCGTGCACCCCGGTGCGGCCGAACGCGATATCACGAACCCCTTCGTGATCCTCGTACTCCTGCTCGGCCCTGGTCACGAACTCCACCGCCACAAAAGCGATCTCCTGACCGACCGTCCCGCCCCGCAAGCGGATCACCCCCTCGACCACACCTCCGGGCTGCACGCCCGGCGTGAACAACTCGGTCTCCACTTCGGCCCCACCGACCCCGGCCGCCGCCAGCAACTTCTTGAACATGCCCCGCAGTCTGCTCGCCCTTGCCGAAGGAAACCTTGGCGTTTCCTTACGTGTGGGCAACCTCATCGCGCATTCCTTCTGCGGCGCTGCTCAGGACGGACGGCCACCGTGCCGTCGCCGAGCTTGGAATACTCGATGACGCAGCACATTCCGTTACCTGTCGTCGCTGCACTCGCGGAGTCGCGGCAGCCGACTCCAGAAGGGGGTGGGTGTGCGGCAGTCCGTTGGCGGACGGGCATCGTCGGTCGCGCTGCTCGTCGCGGGGACAAGCCTGTGGGGATTGTTCAGCGCCGGGCTCGCCTTGTCGGGTTCGGGCCGGGCGGGTCCGCTGGTGGCGCTGGGCGCGGCGATTCCTCTGCTGGTAGTCGCCGCTGCCACCGGTCGGCGTCCCGGCCGCGAGCTGTGTTCGCATCCGAGAATCTATCTTCAGCTCGGCGTGCTCGAGGCCGTCAACATCTCGCTCTACGTCGCTGCCTTGGCCATCGGCCCGGTACCTGTGGTCGTCGCGCTGCACCTGGCCGCACCGATCATGTTGCTGGTTCTGGCCGTGGTCGCCGGGAAGCGGCCGATGAACGCCCGGATCGTGGTCGAGCTGCTCCTCTTGGCCTCCGCCATCGTTCTGGTCTCCGCACGGCCCGATGCCGATATCGGAAGCGGCAGCGCATTGGTCGGCTGTGGTCTGGCGCTCGGTAGCGCGGCCGCGGTAACCGCATTGATCATTCTGGTGGCTCGGGAATCCCAGAACCGCGACCCGACGGTCTCCGCCGGGCTGCAATTGGCCGTCGCGGGTGTGCTCACCGCGCCCTTCCTGGTTGTGACCACTTGGGATTGGGAACGAATGCTCACCGAGCTGGGGCTCGGCGCAGCCCTGCTCGGTCCGGGCTTTGCGCTGTACTGGCGCGCGATGCGGCGTCTGAGCCCGCCGATAGCCGGCGCGCTGGGTGTGAACGAGGCGGTCGTCGCCTCGATCGTGGTGGCGTCGCTGGACAGGTCGCAGATCTCCCTGCAGACGGTGCTGGGTGGGATTCTCGTCGCCGCAGCGGTTCTGCTGGATGCCGACAACGGATATATTGACGGTCACCGTCCGGACGGGTGAGTCGTATTACCTACGAGGACAGTGATTTTCACCGTCGCGAGGGGGCACTGTGTCATACGTGGACGACCGCATCGGTCTCGCTGCCGACTGGTTCGGCAGGAATCTGGTCCAGCACGACGACGGGTACGCAGGCTGGGGTTGGTCCACCGACGTGCCGCCCAACCCACAGGACACCGCCGAGGTCGTATGCGCGTTGTCCCGCGTGAACCGGCCCGTGCCGGCAGCGACGGCGGTACTGGCGCTGGTGCGGCGCGACGTGGTCCGGCACAGCACACGCGGCGAGTGGCAGTTCCGTGCGCCGGTGGACGCGGCTTGGCGGTTACGCGCTCTGCGATGCTTCGGAGTGGCTATCGCGGACGCCGACCTGGTGGCCTGCCGCAACGCGTTGCTCGCCGCCCAGGACGCCGACACCGGTGGTTGGTCGCTGGCCGACGGCGTCTCCGCGGTCTCGGTGACGGCTACGACCGCGGCGATCCGGGCATTGGTGGAGTTGTCCGCGTCCGACGACGGGGCCGCGCGCGCTGCGCTGCGCGGCACCACCTTTCTGGTGTCCGCAATGCTCGCCGAAGATCCACGGGTCGACCCGACCTACGCGGCGGCGCAGATCGCGAGTTTGCTGGCCGTACCGGAGATCGCGGTGCTCGGTGGCACCCGGGTGCGCCGAGCCCATGAGTTGGCGACCGAACGGGTGCTCAGCGCGCTGGACACCGGTCTCGGCAAGCTCGAGGAAGAGCAGATACGCCGTGGCAGCGTGGCACAGACCTGGCATCACGCTACGTTGCAGCTGTCGGTCGCGGCGCTGGCTACCTCGGGCGACCGCTGGATCTTTCACCCGACCTTCCGCAGGGCATTCATCGAGTTGCTGGACTACCAGCAGTTGTCGCCGATCCATCGAGATCGCGGTGGATTCCGCACGTCACGTGAAGGTTTCATGACCTCGTACGCGACCGCGCAGGCCGTCCACGCACTCGCCCGGGTGCGGTCCGAGGTCGGCGAGTGGGTCAACCCGGCAAAGGTATTCGACATGCTGTGCCGGCGCGAGGGTGTTCACCATACCGACCCGCAGGAGGTCCTCCCGGTCGGCCGAGCTGCGATGGTCATGAACAGCCCCGCAGGAGCAGCGTTCTTGGCGCTGGGCGCCGCATCCGGTTCCACCATCGTCACCCTGGCCCTGATCTTCGCCGAACGGTTGGGAGAGATCGCCAGTCGGGCGCTGGTGTCCTGGGGCATGATCTTCGTCTTCCTCGGAATCTATGGTTTCGCGGCCACCCGGTTGCATTCGATCCCCAAGCGGAAAGTCGGCGCCGTTGTGTTCGCCGCGTTTACGGCGATCGTCTTTCCCGTCGTCGCTTTCCTGCTTGCTTAGCGTGTCGGCCCGTCACCTGGCATGAAAAAGCCCCGAGACCGAGCAGTCCCGGGGCAGAGGTCGGTGGGCGATCAGCCTGCCGCCGTGTCGGGGATGCGGGCGGATACGGGTTCGGGGCGGCTGCCGCTCGGGACGCCCTTCTTCAGGCTGTGGGCGTAGACGTCGACGTATTCCTGGCCGGTGAGCCGCATGAGCTCGTACATGACCTCGTCGGTGACGGCGCGTTCGACGAAGCGGTTGCCGCCCATGCCCTCGTAGCGGGAGAAGTCGATGGGCTCGCCGAACTTCACAGTCACTTTCCTGCGCCGCCAGCGGAACGGTCCGGGCGGGCTGACCTCGTCGGTGCCGATCACGGCGACCGGGATGACGGGCACGCCGGTCTCCAGCGCCAAGCGGGCCAGACCGGTCTTGCCCTTGTACAGGCGGCCGTCGGGGGAGCGGGTGCCCTCCGGGTAGAGGCCGACCAGGCGGCCCTGATCGAGCAGCTTGCGGGCAGCGTTCAGCGCGTCCTCGGCGGCGTCGGCGCCGCTGCGGTCGATCGGGTACTGGCCCGTCGCGCTGAAGAAGAACTTCTGGAACCGGCCCTTGATGCCCGGGGTGGTGAAGTACTCGGCCTTGGCGAGGTAGTTGATCCGCCGCGGGCTCAGCAGCGGAGCGAACAACCAGTCGGCGAAGGAGAGGTGGTTACCCGCCATGATGGCCGGCCCGTCCGCCGGAATGTTCTCCACACCTTCGACCGTCGGCCGATTGTAGAGATGAATGAACGGTCCCAGCAGCACGAACTTCAGCAGCCAGTAGAACATGACGTCCTTCCCCCGGGACCGGGATAGTAGCGGGCACCTGCGTCAATTCCCGACTTTACCGCCGGTGCAAGATCACATCCAACCGCAGCGGCGAATCTCACCACACTTCGGCCCCGACGCCGACCGATAGCCAGGCCCGGCGTGTCGCCCTGGCCGACCGGCTTCTGAGACGCGGCGTCAACGGCTGGTCCGCGCGATCCGCGCGGATTTGCGTGTGCCCGCGGTCAGCGCCGTCCTGGCGAGGTCGGCGGCGCCGATCATGCCGGCGGCCTCACCGAGCTGAGTGGTCCGGATGCGGGCCAGCGGCCGGTGTCCGGCGCCGGTGATCGCGCGCGCGTACTCCTCGCGCGCCTCGTCCAAGAACAGCGGCGCCGAACTGCTGACCCCGCCCGCGATGACCACCAGGTCGGGATCGAAGATGTCGCTGACGAACGCCAGCCCGAGCCCCAGCCAGCGCGCGAAATCGGCCATCACCCGCGTCGCGAGCGGGTCGCCGTCCTGCGCCGCGCCCGCGACCCGCCGTCCGGTCAGCGAGCCCGGATCGCGCGCCACGTCCCTGGCCAGCACGGAGCGCACCGGATCACTGGCCAGCATCTCGATCGCGGTGTCGGCCAGCGCTGTTCCACTGCAATAGCGCTCCCAGCACCCGTGCTTGCCGCACGGGCAGGCCCGCCCCTGCGGAACCACCTGCAGATGACCGAGTTCCGGCGCGACGCCGTGCGTCCCTCGATACAACTGCCCGTCGATCAGCAGGGCGGCCCCGATGCCGGTGCCGATCGCGACGAGCACCACGTTGTGCCCGCCCGCGGCGGCGCCGAACCGGTATTCGGCCCACATCGCCGCGTTGGCGTCGTGCTCCAGGATCACCGGCAGTTCCAGCCGTTCGCTGAGGCGCTGGGCGACCGGAGCGTCCTGCCAGGGCAGGTGCGGCGCGAACCGCACCGTGGAGCGATCACCGTTGATGAACCCGGCGACCGCCAAGCCGACCGCGCCGATGGGGTGCCTGCCGGACAGGTCGCGCACGGCCCGGTCCAGCGCGTCCTCCAGCGCCCGCGCGGATTGCGGCGTCGGCGCCTGGACCGTGTCGAGCACCTCGCCGCTGTCGTCGATCACCGACGCCCGAATGTTGGTGCCGCCGACATCGATTCCGACGGTCAGCGGTCGCGTACCGGCCATCTGGTGGGTCATACCTTGATCGTCACGGGAATGTCGACATACCGCGGGCGCTCGTCGTCCCCGGCAGGACCGTGACGATGCGGCGCACCGGTTTCCGGATCGGCGTCGGTGGGCATGACCGGTTCGACCGGCACTCCGGCCAGCGCCTCGCGCAGCACGGTGACGATCGCGGTGCCGTGATCGGCGACCGCGGCCAGCACTTCGTGGTGTTCTCCGCGCACCAGCGCCGCGGCCGCGCACACCGGGCACCAGCTGCAACTGGACCACTCGACCTGCCCGTCGGCGGCCCGCCGCAGCACCGGCTCGACCCGTTCCAGCACCGCCTCGGCCAGCAGTTTCAATTCCGCGGCGAATTCGGCGACACCGTCCGCGTGGCCGCCTGCCGCGCCGCCCTCGGGCGGGTGCGGATCACCGGTCATGGTCGTGACTTTCGGACGCGTGCGCCCACACCAGCGGATCCGGCCGGAACCGGACCACCAGGAATCCGTCGTCCAGCTCGGCGCCGTCGACCGTGCACCGCCGCAATACCGGAGCCAGGCGCACCCGGCGCCGGACCCCGTCCGCTCCCACGATCAAATCGTCCTCCACTCGGCCAAGGCGCAACGTGGCGGCGTCGACCACCGGCAGATGCATGCGCAGCGCGTACACCGCCTGCAATCCGGTGCCGGATTCCCGGAGAACCAGCGGTTCGCCGGAACTCGCGTCGACCTCCGTCTGATTGTCGCTCAGCATAAGCGCAGCTTCGCCGGTGTCGCCCGCCGAGTCCGTCGCGTACGACAGCGCGGCCAGCGAGTTCGGCCCGATCGGCTCGGGCCCGGTGTGCCGCGCGATCACCACCGGGATACCCCGGATCTTGCTCCGCAATTCGGCGATGACGCCCGATTGCTCGGCGCGCCGATCCGAATACCAGTGCACCGCCGGATGTTCGGTTCCGGCGGGCCCGTCGGGCGGTGCGAGTTCGGGCAGCACCTTGTTCACCACGACAGCATCCAGCCGCAGGCCCAGCAGCGCCGCGGCGGAACGCACCCGCTCCGATTCGGCCACCGCGACCCGCTCGGCGACCGTGATCAGCCGCGCGCCCGTGCGCCGGTGGTCGGCGAGCAGGTCGCGAACCTCGGTGACCGCGGCGACGATTCGTTCCACCGTCGCGGCGAGCACCGCACGGCGCAGGTCGGTGCCGACGGCGCTCATGGCCCGCGCGTGCGGCGGCCACATCCGCTCCACGTAGCCGAGCAGCGTGCCGGGCGCGGTGACGATGCGCAGCATGTCCGCCGAGGGCGGGCAGTCGACCACGATGAGATCCCAGTCGTCCTCCGCGGCGAACTGGGTGATCTCCACCAGCATCAGCAGTTCCTGCACACCGGGCAATCCGGTCAGTTCGGCCGGGTCCAGCGCCGCGAGATCGAAACCGTGCTCGTGCCCCCGGCCGGTGGAGATCATCCGCACCACGTCCCGGAACCGGTCCTCGAGCAGCGCGAGCGAGTCCACTTCGATCACGTCCAGCCCGGGCAGCACGGTGGCGACGCCGGGCACGGCGCCCGGGTCGTGCGGGAAACGGAAGCCCAGCGCGTCGCCCAGCGAATGCGCCTGGTCGAGCGAGGCGACCAGCACGCGACGGCCCGCGACGGCCTCGGCCACGGCGGTGGCGCACGCGAGCGTGGTCTTGCCTACCCCGCCCTTGCCGATGAACAGCTCGACCCGGGTCGTGCGCGCGGTCAGCCTTCGACCCGTTTCTTCAGTTCCTTCAGCGCGGTGTCGGTGATCACTTTCTCGGCCTTGCGCTTGAACATGCCGATCATGGGGATGTTCAGGTCGACGGTCAGCGTGTAGACCACCTCCGTGCCGCCGCCCGGCCGATCGATCAGCTCGTAGGTGCCGTTCTGCGCCTTCTGCAACTCGCCGCTGAGCAATCGCCAGCTGACCGCCTTGCGGTCGGCGCGCCAGTCATAGCACAGCACGTAGGTGTCCTTGACCACCCCGGCGTCCAGCACGAATCGCGCGGTCTTGGCCAGACCGTCCGGTCCCGCCTCCAGCACCTCGACCGACTTCGCCGCCGATACCCACTCCGGGTAGGACTCCAGATCGGCGATAACGGACATCACCTGCTGCGACGGGGCCTCGATGACGATCGATCTCTGGGTCCTGTCGGCCATGCGGACAGCGGTTCCTTTCAGCGTCGGTGCTGGTAGATCACGCCAGAGGCGCGGGAGCGACACCGGCGGGGCGATCGGCCTCCAACCGGGCTTTCAATTCGAACGCCATGTTCTTGCCCGCGACCCGGCGTGCCCGGTTGGCGGCGGCGAGCTTGCCCGCGGGCAACGCGGGTTGCGGTTCGGCGTGCAGGAAGTAGTGCAGGATCACCCCGTCGAGCGAGGGCTCCAGCCACACCTCCATGGTCCCGGTCAGCGCCCCCGTCACCGACCAGCGGATTCCCTTCTCGCCGCGCTCCTCACGGACCTCCAGGACCAGGTCCGGCCACCAACGACGCCACTGGTTCGGTCCGGCCAGCAGGTCGGCCACGGCGGCCCCCGGCGCGGCGACGAAGGTTTGATCTGCCACCTGGATACTGCTCACTCCGCTGAGCGTAGTAGATGCGACGCGGATCACCGCAGCAGCTGTCGCAGGCGCGCGCCCAGGCTGTCCCAGCGCCACTGCTGCTCGACGAACGCGCGCCCCGCCGCGCCCATCCGCGCGGCCGCTTCCGGATCGGACAGGATCGCCACCAGCGCGTCCGCGATCTGCCGCACCGACCGGCCGTCCACCACCCGACCGGTCTTGCCCTCGATCACCGTTTCCGGCGCGCCGCCGGAATTGCCCGCCACCACCGGCACGCCGGACGCGGACGCCTCCAGGTAGACGATGCCGAGACCCTCCACGTCCAAGCCCGCGCCTCTGGTCCGGCAGGGCATCGCGAAGACGTCGGCCAGCGTGTGATGCGCGGCCAGCTCACCCGACGGGACGCGGCCGGTGAACACCACGTCGTCCCCGACGCCCGTGGCGGCCGCCAGACCGCGCAGCTTGTCCTCGAAAGGGCCGCCGCCCGCGATCACCAGCACCGCGCCCTCGACCCGCTCCCGGACCTGGCGCATGGCGAGGATCAACGCGTCCTGCCCCTTCCTTGGCACCAGACGGGACAGGCACAGGATGGTCGGCCGATCACCGAGGCCGTAACGGTCGCGCAGCTCGGCGCGGGCGGCCGGATCCGGACGGAACACCTCGGTGTCCACGCCAGGCGGCAGATACTCCAGCGCCGCGTTCGCGCCGAACGCGGACGCGAACCGGCGGCGGGTGTAGCGGCTCACATAGGTGACCACGTCGGTGTGCTCGCCGATGGCACGCAGCGCCTGCCGGGCGCCCGGCAACATCGACCAGCCGACCTCGTGGCCGTGAGTACTGGCCAGAATGCGCTCGGCGCCCGCGCGGCGCAGCGCGGGCGACATCAGCGCCAGCGGCGCCGCCGCACCGAACCACACCGTGTCGCACTTCTCACTGCGCAGCAGGCGCGTGGCCCGGCGCAGCACGAGCGGAGTCGGCAGCATCAGCGTGGTGGGATGGCGAACCACCTGGAACTTCTGCTTGGCATCGAACTTCAAATGGCTGTCGCCACGCCAGCGCGGAGCGTATACCACCAGGTCATCCGGTGGCAGCTCACCGGCCAGAGCCTGCAGATACGACTGGATACCGCCCGGCCGCGGCGGGAAATCATTGGTAACCAGCAAAGTTCGGGCCATGCGCAACAAAATACTGTGTTTGATTTGCTGCGACTTCGTCGCGGCGGGTTCGCGGGCTGTGTTCGATTTGCAGCGCCTGCGGCGCTGCGTGTTCGCGGCCCCCTTA
>NZ_BAFS01000088.1 GCF_000308415.1 Nocardia asiatica NBRC 100129
GACCACGCCCGCGGTGATCACCCCGCCCTCGTCCAGCAGCAGATCCGCGCGCACGCCCGCCTGCCGCAGATGCGCGGCCATCCGCTCGGCGCCCTCGCCGCCGAAGACCTCTTCGTCGTGCCCGAAGGCCAGATACACGGTGTGCCGGGGGCGCAGGCCCGCGGCGAGCGCCGACTCGACCGCCTCCAGGATGGCCAGCACGCGGCTTTTGTCGTCGATCGCGCCACGGCCCCAGATGAATTCGTCGTCGACCACACCCGCGAACGGCGGGTGGGTCCAGCGCTGCGGATCGTCCGCGGGCACCACGTCCTGGTGCGCGAGCAGGATCGCGGCCACCCGGTCCGGTTCGGTGCCCGGCCAGCGGTAGAGCCTGCTGTGCGCGAACCGCCGCAATTCGAGTTCGGCGTGCACGCGCGGGAAGGACGCTCGCAGGTGCGCGTCGAGGCGGTCGAACGCGGCGCTGTCGGCGTCGCGCGGGTCGTCGGTGGACACGGTCGCGCACCGCAGCGCGGCGGCGAGGCGCTCGGCGGTCAGGTCGTCGACCGGTTCCGTCATCGGTCACCGGTGCGGTCGGGCAGATTCATGGGCACCGTTGCATTGTTCAACACACTCGGGTCGAGGGCGATCGTCTTCTCGTTTCGCCACTTCACGATGCCTTCGGTGAGCCCGCCCGGCAGATCGGGACGACGCGTTCCGCTCAGCAGCGGCAGCTCGACGCGGGCCGAGGTCACCGTCACGGGAGCGAAGGCGGGGGAGTGCGACCACACGTCGTCGACCACGTCGGTGACGCGCACGCCGATCCGATGACCTGCGGGAATCGGCCAGTCCTGCGCGAGCAGCCGAACCTCGGCGGTGTCGCGGACGGGGGCGATGCCGCGGGTGATGACCGTCGCGCGAAAGTCGGGTGCGATGTCGTAGAGCTCGACCGCGACCGTCGCGCTCGCCGGGCCGCTCAGCCGGAGGGCGGCGGTCGGGATGCCGGACAGATGCTGGTCCCCGGTCAGCGGCTCGGAGACCGACCAGATCTCGCGATCGGGCCCCGGCACCAGGCCGCGATCGGTATAGCCGCCCGGCCGCAGCTCCACCGCGACCCGCTGGGCGTCCGCGGGCGGCCAGGCGCTCTCCGCGCGCCAGCGGCCGTCGAACTGGCCGACGGTGATCCGCGGGCCGGGAACCTGCACGTCGCGGCCCGCGACGTGCTTGTCGAAGAACGCGAGCAACTCGGTGTCGAAGTGCGGTGTGCCGCATTTGTCGTGGCAGGTGCGGTGTCCCCACTGGCCGAACCAGGCCCGGTGGTCGCCGGGGCCGAGACCGTTCCAGAGGTCGAACACCCGGTATGCCCGGGTGTTGTAGTCGACGAAACCCTGACCGAGGAACAACGGGATCGTGTTGCCGCGCAGTCGTGCGACCAGGTCGCGGTCGCGCCAGAAGGCGGTGTCCGCGTTGTGGTCGCCGATGTCGGCCAGGTACTGCCGATAGCACTGCCACGGCAGCTGCGTCGCGTTCGCCTGGTATTCCCCGGAGTCCTCCGGGCGCGGTGGAGTAGAGGCGATGAGCAGATGCTCCAAGCCCGCGAAGTCGGCGGGGCGCACACCGCTCTCGGTGATCGGCTTACCGGAGAACTTCCACGAGACGCCCTGCATGTACAGGTAGGAATACGGGTCGACGACCGGCTCGAACGCGCCGACGGCCGCGAGGCCCTTCGGCGCGGTGGCCAGGCCCATGAGGCCGGTCCAGGCTTCGTACGACGTGCCGAACAGCCCCACCTTGCCGGTGGACCACGGCTGGCTTGCCGCCCACTCCACGGCCGCGGCGACGTCCGCGCGTTCGCCGGGGCCGCCGAAGTCCGGGCAGCCGTTGGAGCCGCCGAATCCGCGCAGGTCGACGACGACGTAGGTGTAGCCCGCGTTCAGGAACAACTCGGCGGTGAGATTGTCGGTGGACGGGCCGCCGGAAAGGCGCGGCTCGCTCAGATACGCCAGATGCGCGCGATAGGGGCTGACGGTGAGGACGACGGGCGTGCGGGTGTCGTCGGAGACACCGGCCGGGCGCAGGATGTCCGCGTGCAGCCGGGTGCCGTCCTTGCCGTCGATGTACGTCTGCTTCCACTGGTAGGGCACCGGAAGCGGTTCGGCGGCGGCGGTCACCGGGGCGATCGCGGCCAGCAGCAACAGCAGGCCGCACAGGGCACGCGACAGGACGGCTCGTTCGGTCACCATAGGACTATCGAGTTTGCCGGGACAGCCGTCCAGCCCCCGGAACCGGGGTGGTCGTCCAGTCGCCGGGCGCACGCCATCCGGCGTTCATCCGGGCAGACCAGCATCGGCGCTGTGCCGGAGCGCTATTTCGGATCCGTCGACGCGGTGGCGACGATCACCCTGGCGTTGTTCAGCGCGTTGCTGTTCGCGGTGTCCGCGGCTCTGCAACAGGGCGCCGCACGGCAGGCGGCCGCGGAAACCGGGCAGGGACGGTTCCTGCTGCTCGCCGCGATCGCGCGCCGCTTGATCACCGACCGCCGCTGGCTGGCCGGGCAGGGAGCGAACGTGGCCGGGTTCGTCGTGCACGCGTTCGCGCTGCGTTTCGGGGCCATCGCGGTGGTGCAGGCGTTGCTGGTCGTGCAATTGTTGTTCGCGCTGCCCTTCGCGGCGCTGCGGCGCAGGTGTGCGCTACCGGCCCGGGACTGGGCCGGAACGACCGCGGTCTGCGCCGGGCTGATCCTGCTCGTCGCGCAAGGGATTCCCGCGCATTCGGCGGTGCGCGGCGAACGGTTGCCCGTCGCGGGCGCCGCAGTGGTCGTCGCGATCGCCGTGCTGTTCGGCATGTCTCGGCTGGCCCGCTCCACGCAGCTGCGGTCCGCGCTGGTGGCTGTCGCGGCGGGCTGCTGTTTCGCCGCCACCGCGGTCCTGGTGGTGGTGGCGACGAGCGCGCTGCCGCAGCCGAGCTGGGCGCTGCTGGGCATTCCGGTGTCCACGCTGCTCGGCGGCATCCTCACTCAGGAGGCGTACGCCCGCGGGTCACTGCCCACCGCGCTGACCGCGATGACGATCACCGACCCGGTGCTCAGCTACCTGGCCGGAGCGACACTGTTCACCGCGACCATCCACCCGCGCCCGCCACTGCTGGCTTGCGCGGCCATCGCGGTGATCGTGGGCATCGCGCTGCTGGCGAACTCGCCGACCTTGCACGACGAGCGGGAAGCCGCCGACGCGGCGCAGCAGGCCGGGCGGGCGCGGTTCGACCGGGTGGCTCATGGTGGCTACGGCCGCTGGACGCGGCGCGGCGGCCTACCGTCCGAGCGCGGCATCCGAATGCTGTTGCGCCGCAGTTGAGGCCGGTCGCTCCCGCGCTTCGATGAGCGTCAGGCGGAGCGGGCCGGGGTTTCGTAGGGCGCGTAGAGGGCGAGCATGCGCTCGATCGTGGCCGACCACGGAAAGCGTTCCGCCGCCGCGCGCGCCGCGCGCCTGCGCTGGTCGGCCGGGAGGGCGAGCAGCGCGCGGACACCGTCGGCGAGGCCGTGCGGGGTCCCGTCGCACACGATGCCCGAGCCGGGCGCGCCGACGAGTTCGCGGGCCGCGCCCGCCGTGGGAACCACGACCGGCGTCCCGCACGCGAGAGCCTCCAGCACGGCGAGGCCGAAAGTTTCGGCAGGAGAGGGGAATACGGCGATGTCGGCGTCGGCGATCAGGGCGGCCAGGGCGGTCCGGTCGGTGAGGTGGCCGTGGAACACGATCGGAAGCCCGGCCGCCATCTGCTCCAGACGCGGACGCAGCGGGCCGTCACCGACCACCGACAGCGTGCAGCGCAGACCGGATTCGACCAGCACGCGGACCGCCCGGATCGCGCCTTCGGCTCGTTTCTCCCGCGACAACCTGCTCACCAGGACCAACCGCACCGGGTCGTCGGAGCGCTCGGGTGCGCGCGGTCCTTCGGTGGACGGGCGAAAGGTGGTGAGGTCGACGCCGAGCGGAACCCGGCGTACGTTGCGCGCGCCGACCCGGTCGAATTCGGCGGTGGCGAAATCCGATGTGACGACGACCTTCTCGGCGCGCACCCAGAGCCGCCGGTTGGCCAGGTCGGCCGCCGTGGTGAGCGGGAAGCCGCGCGGCACCCGCGAGCGCAGGATGGCGTCGATGCGTTCGTGCGAGAACAGCACCAGCGGGACGCCCGCGCCGCGCGCCCACGGCGCCAGCCAGCGGATGCTGAGTTTGTCGCTGCACTCGAGCACGTCGGGGGCCAGCCGATCGAGCACGGGCCGGGTACGGCGGGCGGTGAGCACGTGATAGCCGGCCTCGCCGAACTTCGGGCTGCGCACGGTGATCCGGTGGCCGGACGCGGTGTGCTCGTCGTCGTCGCGTGGACCGGGCACCACGAGCACGCGATCGTGACCCGCCGCCGAATAGCCACGCCCGATCTCGTCGACGCAGGTGCGCAAACCGCCGGAAGCCGGGGTGTAGAAGTTGGCGATCTGCACGATCCGCACTAGCCGACCGCCGATCCGACCAGCTCGCCGTAGGTCGTCGCCCGTGCCCCGGTGCGCAGTACCGCGTCGATGGCGCGCAGGGTGGTGTCGCGCAGGCCCGGCCTGCCCAGGTCGTCGGGATGCAGCGCCAGGCGGACCAGCCCGTCGCGTTCGGCGATGCGGCGGGCCAGGGTGCCGAACATCTCCGCGCCGAACCGTTCGGACCATCCGCCGCCCGGACGATGCGAGAGGGCGAATCCCCGATACCGGCGTCCGGTGCCCAGGTGCTTCGCCGCGAAGTGCGAGGTCGTGTAGGTGAAGCCCGCCGCGCGCAGCGCCCGCTCCGCACCGGGCGAGGCCAGCCAGCCAGGGGGAGTAAAGCCGGTGGTGGACAAACCCGCTTCGGACATCACCTCGGTACCGGCGCGCAGCTTGGCCGTGGCCTCGCCGACGTTCAACGCGGCGAATTCGGCCGCTCCGCGTGCTACCGCGTGTCCTACCGCGCGACGCGGCCACCCGCCTTCGGGCCCCGCCCGGTGCGACCACCCGTGCAGCAGGATGTCGTCACCGGCCCGTCGGCGCTCGCGCAGGAACGCCGCACAGTCCGGATCGCCGGACAACCGTCGCCCCCGCCACGGACCCGGAATCACCAACAGCGAGACGGGAATCCCGAAACGATCGGCGTCGGCGCACCAGCGCGCCGTCTCCCCCGCACTCGCCGGTGCGACGTCATGGACGCTCACCACCAACCGCGCACACACGTCGGGGAAGCTAACACCGCCCGGTGGCCGCGAGCTGAACAGCGCGATGCGCTCATCTGAAAGATGGGTTCGCGCCGGTCACCAGATATCCGCCCAGGCCGCACCGGCAGGTCGAACGCCGCGGCCCGCCCCCTTACCAGCACCGGCATCGGGGCGCCCGCCGGAAGCCCGGCCCGCAACGACGTCGCCCGTCCCCGGCGGAATCCCGAGAACACGTTCGAGCCGTGGCATGTCGACATGCTGAGCGGACGCGACGCGTCTGGTCGCGAGCGGGCATTCGTCGTGCGGTGGGAGTCGCCGCAGGTCCGGGCGACCGTGACACCTGATATCGCAAATCGCTATGGCCCGGCTGAACTGGGCGGCAGCGCAACAATTCTCGTCTGGTCTCCGAGGCGGTTCGGCGTATGATCAGGCCAGTGCTGATACCGGGGGAAGAATGAGCGAGCCGGCGACCGCGGACTGGGAGCAGTTCGTGCGAGCGCTCGCGCACTGCCTTTCCGAGTTGCCCTCGCGGGCGACGCTCATCATCGCCGCGCCCGGAAATCGCTACGTCCAGTTCGTCCAGTACGACATCAAATTGTCCGCTGAACTGGCCGGGAACCATTACTTGAGCAACCCGATCCCGGAGACCGCCGCGCGGGAGTTGCGGGCGCTGGGCTGGCACGAGCCCGCGGTGCGACGCGACGCGGACAACTGGACCAGGACCCTCTTCTGGCCCATCGCGCCGAACACCCTGGTCGAGTTCGCCCGCTCGGTGGCCGTCGGCCTGCGGGACGCCCTCGGAGTCGCCGCGCCGGTCGAATTGCGCGCGATGGGCTGGACCGAGGCGTCGGGTGACCTGGATCTCGCCGTGCTCGGCCCGATCGCTCGCCGCGGGTAGCGCCGCGGCGGCCGCTGTCCCACGGCAAAGCCGCGACTACCTGGGCACTATTCTGAGAGACATGGCAGCAGGCAAGCCCACCAAGGAAGCGAAGGCCGCGGCGAAAGCGGCCCGCAAGCAGCAGTCGAGAGAACGCCGCAAGCAGTTGTGGCAGGCGTTCCAGATGCAGCGTAAGGAAGACAAGCTGCTGCTGCCGCTGATGATCGGCGCCCTGGTCGGCATCACCGCCGTCTTCGTCGTGATCGGCCTGATCTTCGGGCTGACCTTGTTCCTCGTCCCGCTGGGCGTGGTGCTCGGCGCGCTGGTGGCGTTCATCATCTTCGGACGGCGGGTGCAGAAGAGCGTCTATCGCAAGGCCGAGGGCCAGGCGGGCGCCGCGGCCTGGGTGCTGGACAACTTGCAGGGCAAGTGGCGGGTGAGCAACGGCATCGCCGCGACCACCCAGTTGGACGCGGTGCATCGGGTGATCGGCCTGCCCGGCGTGGTGCTGGTCGCCGAAGGATCCCCGCAGCGAGTCAAGTCGCTGCTCGCCCAGGAGAAGAAGCGCACCGCCCGGTTGATCGGCGACACTCCGATCTACGACATCGTCATCGGGAACGACGAAGGCCAGGTTCCGCTCAAAGACCTGCAGCGCTACCTCACCAAGCTGCCGCGCAACATCGACACCAAGCGGATGGACCTGATCGAAGGCCGGCTGGCCGCGCTCAGCGCGCGCGGCGGGCCCGCCCTGCCGAAGGGGCCGATGCCCGCCGGGGCGAAGATGCGCGGCGTGCAGCGGACCATCCGCCGCCGCTGACCGCAGATGGCCCGTGTCCCTTTCGTGGGACGCGGGCTTCCGCGACTCGCGCGGCACGACTGCCCTGTGACCTCGATCACGAACCGGGCAGTGCAGGGGGTACCGGCCGCGGACCGCGGCGGCGCGTCCTTGCCATATGCCCGAAGCGGCTCAGCGCGAATGCACCAGCGCCGTGCCGGTGGCCCGGTCGTGCATGCCGCGCCCGTCGGCGTCGGTGAACAGCGCGGGCACCACGAACAGCAGCAGCACCTGCCTGGCCAAGGCGCGGACGAAGCCGACCCGGACGGGCGCGTCGATGCGCACCGTCCGCAGCCGCAGGAAATACTGCCCCGGCGTGAAGCCGAACAGCGTGACCGCGCCGACGCCGATGACGAACCAGACCAGCAGCGTCAGGCTCGACGCCGAACCACTGCGGACGATCAGCGCCGCGATGCCGAGCGCGATCATCCAGTCCACGAAAAGGGCGGCGATGCGGCGCCCCATGCCCGCCAGCGAGCCCGCTCCGGTCTTCGGCAGGCCGAGGTGCTCACCGGGGAACTCGGAGGTTGCCGGGCCGCCGGAGTCGGCCGGAGGTCCGGAGAGCCAGGAGCCGGTGATGCGTGCCATGCACCCAGAATAGGCGCGCCCGAACCGGCGCCCGGTACCGCACAAGCGCCAGTTCAGCGTCGGCGCGCGCCGCGGCGGGGGCAGGACTACCATGCATTTCGAGTCCGGGTGGTCAGCACCACGCCGCCAGACGCACGTGTAACACCGGCGAAACACAGCCTTGACTGCAGGGAAACACGGCATCCATAGCGTCTGGTCGCGACGAACCCATGCAAGCGACACTGGCTGGGAACCGATCCGTAAGGAGAACAAGTGACGTTCAGCACGGCCGACGAGGTCATCAAATTCATCGCTGATGAGGACATCGAGTACGTCGACATCCGGTTCAGCGACCTGCCGGGTGTGCAGCAGCACTTCTCGATCCCGGGGAAGGCCTTCACCACCGACCTCGCCGAGGAAGGGCTAGCGTTCGACGGCTCCTCCGTTCGTGGGTTCCAGTCCATCGACGAGTCGGACATGCTGCTGCTGCCCGACTTCTCCACCGCGCGCGTCGACCCGTTCCGCGCCGCCAAGACGCTGAACCTCAACTTCTTCGTGCACGACCCGTTCACCCGGGAGGCCTACAGCCGCGACCCGCGTAACGTCGCGCGCAAGGCGGAGGAGTACCTGCGCTCCACCGGCATCGCCGACACCGCGTACTTCGGTCCCGAGGCGGAGTTCTACATCTTCGACTCGATCCGCTACGACTCGGCCATGAACGGCGCCTTCTACGAGATCGAGTCGGTCTCCGGTTCCTGGAACACCGGCGCCGAGTTCGACCCCGACGGCGGCCGCAACCGCGGTTACAAGGTCCGCAACAAGGGCGGCTACTTCCCGGTCGCGCCCTACGACCACTACGTCGACCTGCGCGACAAGATCTCGACCAACCTGCAGAACTCCGGCTTCGAGCTGGAGCGCGGCCACCACGAGGTCGGCACCGCGGGCCAGGCCGAGATCAACTACCGGTTCAACACCCTGCTCGCCGCGGCCGACGACCTGCAGCTGTTCAAGTACATCGTCAAGAACACCGCCTGGCAGGAAGGCAAGACCGTCACCTTCATGCCGAAGCCGCTCTTCGGTGACAACGGCTCGGGCATGCACGTGCACCAGTCGCTGTGGAAGGACGGCAAGCCGCTGTTCCACGACGAGGCCGGCTACGGCGGCCTGTCCGACCTGGCGCGCCACTACATCGGCGGCATCCTGCACCACGCGCCGTCGCTGCTGGCGTTCACCAACCCGACGGTGAACTCCTACCACCGCCTGGTCCCCGGCTACGAGGCCCCGATCAACCTGGTGTACTCGCAGCGCAACCGCTCCGCCGCGGTCCGCATCCCGGTCACCGGCAACAACCCGAAGGCCAAGCGCCTCGAGTTCCGCGCGCCGGACTCCTCGGGCAACCCGTACCTGGCCTTCGCCGCCATGATGATGGCCGGCCTGGACGGCATCAAGAAGAAGATCGAGCCGCTGGCCCCCGTCGACAAGGACCTCTACGAGCTCCCGCCGGAGGAGGCCAAGAACATCCCGCAGGCCCCCACCAGCCTGGCGTCGGTCATCGACCGCCTCGAGCAGGACCACGACTACCTCACCGAAGGCAACGTCTTCACCGAGGACCTGATCGAGACCTGGATCACCCTCAAGCGCGAGAACGAGATCGCCCCGGTGAACCTGCGGCCGCACCCGTACGAGTTCGAGCTGTACTTCGACGTGTAAGTCGTCACCGGCTCCGAATCGCGGGGGAGACCTCCGGGTGCTCCCTCCGCGGTGAGTTTCGTCGAGTCCGCCCGCTTCGCGATCACTTCGTGAAGCGGGCGGACTCATCTGCGTTCGCAAGCGTGCCGGACCGCGCGGATGACCGACGAACTATGCGGTACTCCAGGTAGGTGTGCCGTATACGTTGAGTTTGTCGATTCCGTGTTCCTCGGAGTAGCCGAGTCCGACCGCGGAGTAACGCCATGCGGCCCCGCACGATTCCGCTGACCGGGCCAACGCGTCGACGGCATAGGTGGTGCCGTAGTGGCGGGATGCGAGTTCGCTCACGAGGCCGCTGAGGTCGGTCCGCTGTCTCGAGCCCAAGGAAATTCCGAAACCGGTGCCGGTCGCACCCCGGGAACAGCAGACGAACCAGTCATGTTTATGGAGTTGGGCTGCGTCGATACCACATCGAACGAATTCCGACAGCAGCTCCCACGCGGGATGCCCGAAGTAGCGGGACAATTTCATCGGCACGGCGACATCGTCGTAACTCGCCTTCGAATAGATCTTGTGGTTCACGCTGCCGCGCGCATCCACCTCGATGGCGGCGGCCACGGGCGTAATGAGCTTTTCGTGGTCGGGTACGATCGCCAAACCGGCGAAACCCGGCAAAGCATCGCACAGTCTGTCCAGTGCTCCCGGCACGATCCGCAGGCCGCCATACACCTTGAGACGCGCCGCGTGGCGTGGGGCCGCGGCGTGATGCACGATTCCTATCCACGTTGCCGAGCGGTGCTGTGCGGTGACTTTCGAAGGGTCGGGATAAAGCGCCGTGACGAATGACTGCATCAGGTCGGCGACGGCTCGATCGCCGTTCGGCAACCATGCGACCAGATCTCGGATCGCGGCCAGTTGCGCGGTGACGCGAGAGCCGAACGTCACCTCTTGCGTCGCGGTCTCGGTGATATACCGAACGGCGGGTGAGAATGTACCCCTGCCCCCGCTCACACTGGCTTCGAACGGAATGCCGGAGATGGTCAGCATGCTGGCTCGGTGACCGTCCGGCCCCAGCGCGTCCAACTGACCGCCACAGGCGCGCTCCAATATGTCGCGCATGGGTGCTGGGTCACTGCGCAGCGACAATCGATCGGCCAAGTCGACCAAGAATTTCTCGGCAGCTTCGGTCATCAGGAGTCGACCGGCCCTGCGGGCGCCGGAACCAGGCTTCTACCCATATCGGCAAACTCTCTCATCCCGGCAGGCGCGCCCTTGTACGCATGTTCCCATTACTGGGAACAATGCGCATCGCGCCTGTAACGTCAGTAGCGGTCGACCTCGACTACGTCGAGTGTCTTTGCCGCATCTCGCCGGTCGGTCGAGCTTCGAGTTGGAAAGCGGGTTGTCGTGGACAGTGATCTCACCAGAGTGATCGCTGCGGCATGTGGGTTCTTGCTGGAACATCAAGACGGCGACGGTCATTGGCGCGACTACGAATTGCCGCCTGGCAGGTCCGAATCCTGGATCACCGGGTGTGTCGGTGTGGCGCTCGATGCGGCCGAGGCGCTCCTCCCGCCGGATCCCGGTCGTGCCCGAGCTGTCGACCGCGCCGTGACCGCGTTGCGGGACTCGCGACGCCCCATCGGATGGGGATACAACCGCAAAGTCTCGTGCGACGCAGACTCCACGTCATGGGTGGTGCGCCTCATCGCCACACGTGATCCCGAACCATCGGTACCGGACAGTGTCTTCACCGACTACGTCACATCGACGGGCGGGGTTCGCACCTTCCCGTCCGCGATCTTCGGTTCGTGGGCAGAGGAACACGACGAAGTCGCCCCGATGGCAGGGCTTGCCCTTCTCGCGCTCGGCGACAAGCCGACCACGGACGCCATTCGCGCCCATACCGTGAGTCGTCACCGAGACCACGGCCGCTGGCTTCCGTTCTGGTGGCGGTCGGACGCTTACGTGGCAGCCCACAACTTGACGTTCCTCGCACGCACCGGCGGCATACCTCCGGCAATTGCGGCAGCGGAACGCAAGCGCTTGGGCGAAGCTGTAGTACTGGCGAACGGAAGTCCGGTCACCGCGCGGGAGTCGTCTTTCGATATCGCACAGCGCCTCATCGCCGCCGTGCGTCTGGGTGCTTCCGACTACGTCGGCCTTCTTCGTCAGGCGCTGCTGGCTGCGCAGCTACCGGATGGTGGCTGGCCCGCCTCGCTAGGTCTGCTGGTCCCGGGTCAGCGAAGCTCGTCCATCGAGATGTTCGCCGATGAACGCAGGTTGCTCAGCACGGCAATGGCTGTGCAGGCCCTCATCGATGCCGCGATAGTGGATCGGGCGCCGGACCCGCAGAAGCAAGTCGGCGAGCGCGCCGATCGTCATGGGTAGCGAGAGTTGGCGAGCGCGTTTCGGACGGCGGAAAGCCCACCACGACAGGTAAGACCGCGACCGCTGCGCCGGCTGTCGCGCAGATAGGATCGTCGGCCCGCTGTCCAAGCGGGCGTTCCGCCGGCGGATGAGTGAGGATGCATGCGAGAGATCCACCCGAATGTACGAGCCGCACTCGGCATGACCCGGGAGTTGCGGCACCGCATCGCGGAGATGCGTGAACGGTCCAACAGGGTCGTCGCACGTCGGCCGTCCCCGAGCGGCTTGGTCATTCCCGAAGTCGACGCGACCGGGCGGTTGCTCGACCTGTACCTGGCGCCCGGCACCTGCGCGCGATTCGACAACGCGGAGCTTGCCGCCGACATCATGGCTGCCATCACGGAAAGCGCCGAGGACGCTCGGCGGCAATACCAGATCGCGATGAACAGCACCGGCAACCTGCCACGGCCGCTCGCGGAGGTCATGCGGGAATGGCGCGCCGAAAAAGGGTCGGACCAGCAAGTTCCCAACTTTGGGAAGGCGGAAGAATAATGCTCAGATAGCTGGCGGGAGGAATCGACCGAGCATGCCCAATCACCTGGATGTGGAGCCGGATCAGCTGCGCAGGATCGCGAAGCAGCACGATCTGGCCGCCGGAAACATCCGGAAGTGGGGTGAAATCCCGCACGGCTGGCTCGCCGACTTCGAATCCGGTTACGGCATGATCGCCGACCCGGTGCGGGCGGCTCTGGTGGACTACTACAACCGGCGACATGAGACTGCCGAGCGCCTTGCGGCGAACCATGAGCGGTCACGAGACGAATTGCTCGCCGCCGCTGATGCGCTCGAAGACGCCGATCAGTCCGGCGGGCAACGTGTCGGCGGCGCGGGTGACTTCGGCAACGGAGTTCCCCGTGGCGGCCCGCCCCCAGGCTCCGCCGCGGAACCCTCCCCGCCGACGGAGGGCAGCCCGGATGTGCCCCCTGGCGGCAACACTCCGTTGGTGCCGCCGCCCTCCACCACATCGCCCGCGACGCCGCCCCCCACGACATCGCCTGACGCACCGGGCATCCTCGGTGAGCAAGCTCCACCCTCGGACCAGCCGCTCATGCCCGCCGCCGCTTCGGCTCCGCAGACGTACGGCACCCCACCCGCCGAACTCATGGCACCGGTCGGGTCGGTTCCGTCCTCGGTCGGCGGATCGGAGCCGGCTACCGACGACTGGGCTGCCACTACCGCCGTCGACCCGAGCGGTAACGCCACCGTCACTGTCGATCCGAACAGTGCCGGGAGCACGGTCGCCGGGCTGGGCGCGCCACCGGCGGCGGATTCGTTCGCGGCGGCGGCCGCCGTCGCTGCCGCAGGAATGGCCGGGGGGATGCCCGCACCTCTGGCGACAGGTCCGTTCGTAGCGGCGGCCCGCCTGTCCGAAGACAAACGGGCGCTACCCTCGTTGGTGGTCGGAGAACAAATCGACGACGACTTGATACTCGCCCGCACCTTGCTCGGCGCCACTCTGGCCGCCGTGGCCGATTGGGCGCCCGGTCTGGAATGGGCCGTGGCGGTGTTGCGGACTCCTTTGGGGCCGATCATTCTGCTGACCTCTACGGAGGGTCGTGGTTGGCTGCCTTCCGGACTGTTCCTGCCGTCGGAGGTCACTGTCCCCTGGCGGTGGGATGCCATGCTCGACAACGCTGCTCGCAGGGCGCTCGCGGCGTTGGAGAGCACTCCCGACCCTGCTCGAATCCTCGCGGAGTTCGGTTCGACGAGCCGACTACGGGGTGCTCGGATCAGTGCGTTGGTGTCGTCCGCGGCGATCACCGGCGATCTGCGGTCCGCTCTCGGCGACGATGTCGCCATCGAAGATCGGGTAGCCCCGGCCGAGTCCGCCGTCGACCTCACCTTTCCCGGTACCGGACTGGTCGACCGGCTGGCGCTCGCTGGTTCGGATGAGTCGCTGATGCAGGCAGCGACCGTGCCCGATAACGAAATTCGCGCCAAGTGCCTGGAATTGGCTCGATCGGCGGATGCCGGCGTTCGCGTCGTTGCCTCCCAAGTGACCGGAGAGATCGCCATGCATCGTGCCGGTCGGCAACGGATTCTCGATGCATTGCACACCGGTCGGCCCATCCCGGCGAACTGGTGGGACGAGATCCGCGCCAACCACGACAGGATGGCAGAGGCACTACGGTCGCGGCGGGTGGGAGGGTCTTCCGTTTCGGTCGGGGACGATCGGTGGGACTCGTCGAGCGCGGAAAATCTTCGTGACCTGGTTTTCGAGCGCCGAGCCGATGAGCTACTGCTTCTGCTCGCGAACGGCGAAACCGATCGGCAAACTCTTCGTGACGCGCTCTACACATACGGGCAGATCGTCGATCATCCGCAGGCGCCGCAGGCCGCGCGTGTGGCGGTGTCGAGCGGTACGGCTACGACGGCCCCCTACCCGGAGGTATCGCGCGGTGATGTGCCGACTGGGCACGGGGTCAGCGTCAATTCCATCACTTCTGACGCGCCGCCGCCCTCCATCGCGCGTTTGTTGAACGGTCCGGCGGGGTCCGAGGGCTCCAGCGAACAGAGGAGCGCCTGGTGAGCAAGGTAGACGATGCCGTCGACAAGATCAACAAGCACTACGAGTCGAGCACTTGGGATGGGGCCGGTTTTCAGGACGGTCAAGCCGAGGACTCGTTGAAGGCGCTGAACGGTCTGAATTCGACCGAGTTCAAAGAGGCGTTCGATCGACTCGATCCCGCGGTGCGAGAAATGCTCGCCAGGGACACGAGTAGCGATCTCGCGAAACGTCCCGAGTATCGCGATATCGTCGATGCCCTCAAGACCGGTAATCCGCAACATGTGGTCGATGCCAAGAAGACGAAAGAAGACGAAGCGGCCACCCCCAAGTATGCGGATGGTTGGGGCTGGGAACTTCCCGACGAGAAAGAACACCTGCATCGGGTCGATCTGTACCAGCCGAAGGGCGCAAGTGCGGCGCTGATCAGCCTCATCGAGGACACCGAGTTCACGATGCAGTGGGGATTCGACACATTGGGCGTCCGTGATCCGAAGGCCGCCCCCGACTTCACCAACGTGCTCGACGGCCAGCAGGTCACAACCGCGGGCGGTTGGTCGCAGGTCAGGGACCAGCACAAGACGCTGAATGAGCAGTTGAGCAAGCGTCAAACCGAGTACAAGGACGCCCACAAGAATGTCAACGGCGACACCAACGACTCCGCGATTCTCAATTCGGATACCTTCAAGAAACTGAAGAAGATCAAGGACGATCTCAACGAGAAGCTGCAATTCGAGTTCCCGGGAGCCAAGGTCGTCGATGGCAAGATGGAATACAGCTTCAAAGATGCCGACAACTCGATGACGAAGATCGTCGCCTACGAGAAGAACAACGAATCGGGCAACTACTACTTGACCCCCGAAGCGGAGCAGTCGTATTACGTCAGGCATATCGATGCGGCCGCCGAGAGCTGGGACAAGGAGTACGAGAACGCTACCAAGGAGTTTCAGAAAAAGGCCGCGGACATCGATGGTCAGAACACCGACCCCGGAAATACCAACACCGGCAACACCAACACCGGAAATACCAACACCGGAAATACCAACACCGGCAACACCACCAATGGCAACACCTACGTGCCGCCTGGGCAGGATGGAATCACGCAACCGGCGAGCACCACGAACGACGACTGGAGCTCCACCTACGACGACCTGCTGGGCGGCTCGACGGACACCGATGGTTCGCTGACCGATCCGGGCACGGGCACCGATCCGAGTACCCAGCCCATCTCGGCCACCGGAAGCACCGATCCGTCCACGAGTTCGGACCCGTTCGCCGCCATACGTAACGCGCTGCAGGGGAACACCGGAACCGGTACGAACACTGGCGCGAACACCGGCAATATCACTCCCGCCGCCGCCAACAGCGGCGACAACGGCATGGCGAACGCGATGCAGCAGATGGCGATGATGAGCGCCATGAGCGGCATGATGAACCAGGGTCGCCAGCCAGATGAGGACCGACTCGAGCGAGCCTACGCGGAGCGAGAACGGGAACGAGAGCGGGAGAAGCGCGAGGAGCGCGAGCGCAATCGCAACGCCCAGACGACGACCGCGCAGCAGGCCGTGCAGCAGACGAGTCCTCCTGGCGTGACCGCGCCGACGTACGCGGGCGCTCCGCCCGCGGTGACCACACCGGGCGGAATGGTCGATTACAAGATCGGCAATTCGACCGTGCAGGTCTCGCAGCCGGTCGCGGAAGCTCTGCATCGGCAGACCCAGAACACCGCCACCAACGCGGTAGCCGCGTACGAGGGAACCGCGGGTGCGTCGACAGCCGACCACCCGTGGGCGACGGTGAACGACGTCGCGCAGTTGAAGACCGGCGACGTCGTGCAGTGGGAGAAGCACAGCGCGCTGATCGTCAAGAACGAGAACGGCCTCAACATCCTGGACAACGGCCAGCTCATTCCGCTGGATCCGAACAATCCGCCGCTGACCGAGAAGTACGGGAGTTTCACCGGCTACGCGCACCCGACGGGTCTGGACGTCGGGTCCAACACTCTCGATCCCTCGGCCATGGCACCACCTCCGCCGACGGTGAGCGCGGCGGTGCCCGCGGGCCCGCCACCCGTCGGGCCTCCACCGCAAGCCTGACCGATAGGCGGCGGGGTGTCGGCGCGACAGCGTTCGCCGTTGTCGTCGGCGGGCGCGACGTGCACTCCTGCCGCCGCGAGCGCTCTCGATCTCCGGTCGGATCGGCCGGTGCTCGAGACCGACCGAAGCTCTCTGACAGCGGCGTGCGGCAGGGGGCGAGCCGAGCGGTCTAGGCGCGGGTTTTCTCTCCGCGCACCGACGCGGCCACCTGGTTGGGCATCGGCTCGTGGCGGGCGTAGGCGCGGGCGAAGTCGCCGGTGCCGTGCGAGATCGAGCGCAGATCGATCGCGTACCGGCTGAGTTCGAGTTCCGGCACCTCGGCGTGGATGCGGGTGCGCCCGGTGCCGTGCGGCTCGGTGCCGAGGACGCGCCCGCGCCGGCTGGACAGGTCGCTCAGTACCGGGCCGACGTATTCGTCGGAGACCAGCACCCACACTCCGGCCAGCGGCTCGAGCACGCGGATTCCGGCGGCGGCCGCGGCCTCGCGGAGGGCGAGGGCTCCGGCGGTCTGGAACGCGGCGTCGGAGGAGTCGACCGAATGGGCTTTGCCGTCGAAGAGGGTGACCCGCACGTCCACGAGCGGGTATCCGGCGGTCAGTCCGCGCGCGGCCTGCGCACGGACGCCCTTCTCCACGGACGGAATGAACTGGCGCGGTACCACTCCGCCGACCACCTTGTCCACGAACTCGATACCCGACCCCCCGGGCAGCGGTTCGACCTCGATCTCGCACACGGCGTACTGACCGTGCCCACCGGATTGTTTGACGTGCCTACCGCGCCCGGTCGCCTTGCCCGCGAACGTCTCCCGCAACGCCACCTGATGGTCGGTGACGTCGACCTGCACGCCGAACCGCGTCCGCAAGCGCTCCAAGGCGACGTCGCGATGGGCTTCGCCGAGACACCAGAGCACCAGCTGATGGGTTTGCGGGTTGTGCTCGAGGCGCAACGCCGGATCTTCGGCAGCCAGACGGGCGAGGCTCTGCGACAGCTTGTCCTCGTCGGCTTTGCTGTGCGCGCGAATGGCGATGGGCAGCAGCGGGTCGGGCATCGGCCACGGCTCGATACGCAGGGGGTTGTCGGTGGACGACAGGGTGTCGCCGGTTTCGGCGTGGCCGAGCTTGGTGACGTAGGCGATGTCGCCCGCGATCGCCTGTCGCAGGGGACGTTGCTGCTTGCCGAAGGGCGCGGAGATCGCACCGGCCCGCTCGTCAAGCTCGTGGCTCTCGTGGCCCCGATCCTCCAGGCCGTGCCCGCTGACGTGCACCGTGTCGTCGGCGTGCAGGGTGCCGGAGAACACGCGAACCATGCAGACCCGCCCGACGTACGGGTCCGACGCGGTGCGGATCACCTCCGCGGCCAGCTCGGCGGCCGGGTCGCAACGCAGCGGGTGCGGTTCGGCGCCGTTGGTCGCGGTGATGACGTGCTCGGCCGGGGTCGGGAAGCCGCCGGTGATCAGATCGAGCAATTCGACCGTGCCCAGGCCCTGCTTGGCCCCTTCGGGCGCGGGCGCGGCGAACAACACGGGATGGAAACTGCCGCGTGCGACCGCGCGCTCCAGGTCGGCGACCAGCGTCGCCAGACTGATCTCCGCGCCCTCGAGGTAGCGCTCCATGAGGCTCTCGTCTTCGCTCTCCGCGATGATGCCCTCGATGAGCCGGTTGCGCGCGTCCTCCAGAGCGGGCACCTGCTCGGGGGCAGGCTCGCCCTGGACCTCCTCGCCGGAGGAGTAGTCGCCCACGCAGTGCGGCAGCAGCTCCACCATGCCGGTGACCGGGCGGTGACCGTCCGGATTCTTCGGGCCGTACACGGGCAGGTGCAGCGGCAGGATGTTCTCCGACGAGCCGCCGCCCAGCACGGTCCGGCAGGTCTCGGTCATCACGTCGAACTCGTCGCGCGCCGTGTCCAAGTGGGTGATCACGATGGCGCGCGGCATCCCGACCGCGGCGCACTCCTCCCACAGCGCCCTGGTCGCCCCCGCGATCCCGTCGGCTCCCTCGGCAGCGGAGATGACGAACAGCGCCGCGTCCGCCGCGCGCAGCCCCGCCCGCAGCTCGCCGACGAAGTCCGCGTAGCCGGGCGTGTCGATCAGGTTGATCTTCATCCCCGCCCACGCCACCGGCACGACCGACAACTGCACCGACCGGTGCTGGCGGTGCTCGATCTCGTCGTAGTCCGACAGCGAGGTGCCGTCCTCGACCCGCCCGGCGCGGTTGACCGCTCGCGCGGTGAGCGCCATGGCGTCGACCAGCGTGGTCTTGCCCGAACCGCTGTGCCCGACCAGGACCACGTTGCGAATCTGCTCGGGCCGCTCGGCCGTCACCCCGCCGCCGTCGCCCGCGGCAGCTCCGTTGGTTTTGTCCACCATGTGTCTCGCTCCTGTCGCCGACACCTGCCGTACGTCCACCTTCCCACCGGGCGTTGCGTTCCGTCCACGAATCGGCAGATCAGGGTGTCCAGGCCGTCGATGCGAACCGGTGAGCGTGTGCCGGAGTCGGCTGTCGAGGTCGGTAACCGAAGGAATCGGTGGTCAGGCTGAGCGTCGGACGGCCGGTCCGTACCGTCCCCGGACGAACGACGCCCAACCGGTTGACCGAGGCGACCACCCGAGAGCTGGTACGTCGACCGCGACGGCGACGAACATCCGGGTCGGACAGATAGCCGGCCTGGATGGCGTAGCCGAGCACCGCCCTCGGCGAGGCCGAGCCACCGCGACTCGATCGTCCTCAGCACGCGCAACTCTCCGCGAGCGGGGGTCCCGGCACGGAAGGTTCCAGCTGCTGGAGCTGGCCGTGGCCGAGCATGCGGGCGTCGGAGGGTCGCGGATCGTGGACGCTATCGTGCCCCGATGAACGTCGGCGTGGTGCGCTGTGACGACGGTGAGCGCTTCGGTTAAGGGCGCGTATACGCGACTCTCCGGCACAGGAATGGTGGCGTCGGTGGGAGATCGCGGCGGGTAGGCCGCGTTCCTCGCACATCTCACACGAAGTGCGAAGAACGCTTCGGCTGGCTGATAAGTGTAGGCGCTGTCAGGACAGTCGGCGGATATCGCCGCGGACCCGGTAGAAACCGCCGCGCGCCGACTCGGCGATGCCGTCGACCACGTAGCGAGCTCCCGCACGGCGAATGTCCTTGGGGAATTGGACGTTCCATCCGCGCTGATACCCGGGCGACACGACCCGCACGCGCAGCGAACTGCCGTGATCGACGCACTCCACGATGACGCCGGTTCCGGCGTCGGAGGTGACTTCGACGGTATCGCTGGGCACCACGGCGGAGATCTCGGGAGCCTTGACCGACACCGTTGGCGGCAGCACACCCTGCTCGGCGTCACGGATGGCGGTCTCACCGACGTCCAGACAGGCCAGTGTGCCGGTGGTGGTGACCAGGTACAGCTTCTCGTCGTGATATTGCATGGAATAGGCCGAACCGCAGCCGGTGGCCAGCTTCCACACCCGATTGCCCGCGGCGTCGAAGCAGTACACCGAGGAGTAGTTGTCACCGGCGAAGACGTAGCGGCCGTCCGGTGAGGTGGCGCAGGAGAACACCGCGGCGTCGCACTGGTAGGTGCGTGCGGCCCCGCCGCTCTTGGACACCATGCGGACCTGGTTACGCGAGGTGCCCGCGTAGACGGCGTCGGATTCCTGCCAGCCGAACAGGACGTCGCCTCCGGTGCGCTGCTGCCAGAGCATGTTTCCGCTGTCCAGGTCGTACTTGGTGACGCCGCCGGAATGCCCGTGGTAGACGCCGTCGGCGTCGATGCGCACCATCCAGCCCGAGTCGCCGGTGCTGCGCCGGTTCCACAGCGATTCCTCCTCGTAGTCGATCACCGTGATGCCGCCTTGGCGGTCGGAGACGCCGAGGATGCCGTCGTGGATGTCGAGCCAGTAGATGTCGACATCGGCCGCGATGTCGTAGGCCGCGCGGGGCACCTTGCCCGACAGGTCGTAGACGCGCCCGTCGTCGCATCCCGCGTAGATCCAGAAATCGTCGGCCACGATGCATTTCACGGCGTCCGGCAGCCGGTACCGGCCGGTGACCACGCCCTCCGGGGTGAGGGTGAACACGTCACCGCTCTCGTTGCCCACCCAGCAGCGGCGCTCGTCGACGAAGATGCCGAAGGCGGCGGCGCCGGAGTCGAAACTCCACAGCACGGGCGCGGCCTTCGCGGTGGAGCGGCCGCTGCTGATCGCCCGCCGGGTGACCGCGCGCCTGGCCCGCGCGCCCATCACCGCGGGCGCGTAGCCCTTACGTACCTTCTCACCGACCTTCTTCGCGGCAGCCGCCTGCGCCTTCTCCTCGGTGGCGAACGAAGTGACCTTCGTCTGCCCCTGCTCGCCGATACGACCGAAACGGACACTCACCTGGGTGCCCGCGACGATCACCTCGTAGAACTTGTGCGCGGATCCGCTGTCCTCGGACAGTTCGAGATACGTGGTTCCCCCGATTGTCATAGCGCCTCGCCTGTTTTCGTCAGATCAGAACGGAACGAAAGTTAGCAAGGGGGACCGACATTCGCGGATCACCCGGCCTGATCTGGCAGAATCGTGCCGGGCTCGGCACGAGGGGGAACACACCATGGCGTTGACCGCGCGTTTCCGGCCGGGATCGACCAGCCGCCCGTTCGTCGATCGCGAGCAGGTACTGGCTCGGTTCGACGAGCTGCTGGCCGAGGCCGCCGAGCGGCCTCGCGTCATGCTGCTCAGCGGTGTCGGCGGCATCGGCAAATCCCGGCTGGTCACCGAGCTGCGGGCGCGCGTCGCGCGCGGGCATCCGGCGGCGGTGCTCGATCTGCAGGTCCCGAGCCATCGGCAGGCCGCCGACGGGCTCGCCGTGCTGCGCGTGCAGTTCGGCCAGCAGAAGATCAAGTTCCACCGCTTCGACATCGCCTGCGCGGTGTTGTGGCAGCGCATGCACCCCCACCTCCGGCTGACCTCCGATTCGCTGGCGCTCGCCGAGCACAGCGAGATCCTGACCGAGATCCTCAACGACGCCACCGGCATCCCGGTCTTCGGTACCGCGACCAAGCTGCTGGATCTCGGTGCGCGCCGGGCCGTTCGCACCCATCGGATACGCCACGATCCCGTCCTGCAAGAACTCGACCGGCTGAGCTTGGCGAGCCTGGAAGAGGCCGTCTCTTACTTGTTCGCCGAAGACCTCAAGAGCGGGACGGAAGGCAAGCCGCCCTATGTCGTCTTCCTGGACGCCTACGAAGCTTTGACGGGAGGCGCCGATCGCGAAGGCCGGGCGGCGGCATCGGACGCCTGGTTACGCGATGTGGTCGCCCAGTTGGACACGGGCCTGGTGGTGATCGCCAGTCGTGAGCCGCTGGGATGGGAGCGGCACGATCCGGAGTGGTCGGACCGGGTCCGGGCCGTGCCGGTGGACGATCTGCCCGCGGACGCGCGTTTCGAACTACTCGATGCCTCCGGAATCGAGGACCCAGCCGAGCGGGCGGCGATCGCGGCTGCCAGCGCGGGCGTTCCGTTCTACCTGCACCTGGCCATAGATGCCCGCACCCGCGCCGGGTGGGTCGCGCCCACCGAATTGGTCTCTCCGGAAACGATTCTCGAACGCTTTCTGCAGCACGTGCGCCCCGAGGAAGTGCGGATGCTGGAGTTGCTGGGGCTGCCCCGGACCTTCGATCGCGAGATCTTCACCGCGGTGGCCGGGCAGTTCGAGCTACCACGGCACGTCGCGGCGTGGCAGGCGCTGATCGCGTACTCGTTCGTGTACGCGGCGGACGAGGGCGGCGAGGGTGAGTGCTTCCAGCTGCACCAATTGATGGTGGACGCGCTGCAACGGCGCTTGGCTCCGGAAGTTCGGCGCACCCTGCACGCGGTGCTGCACGATCTGTGGTTCGCGCGTGCGCAACGGCCGACCGGCCGGGTGGCCGCACTGCGGGAGGCGGGCTACCACGGCGTCCGATCCGGGCTGCTGTCCGCGGTGACGTTGCTGGAGTACGTCGACCGGATCGAAGCGGCGGGCGGCAGCCAGGGCATCGGCGGCGTGATCAACGATCTCGACCGCTACCTGAGCGATCCGCATGAGAACCTGGCAGGTATGGCCGAACTGTCGGAACTCACGCGGTGCCTGGAAGCGGAAGCGGCGGTGCTGCTCGGCGACGCCAAGCAGGCCGATCGGCTCACCAGGGACGTCGCTTTGGATAGGACCGGACCCATCGCGGAACGGTTGGCCGTGGCCGCGGCGAACGCGCGCCGCATACTCGGCGACACCGACGATGCGCTGGCGATCTACCAGGACGTGTGGTCGCGCGGATCGGGGCGGGCGCGACTCGTCGCGGGGCAGTGGGCCGCCGACCTGCACATGTGCCAGGGGCGATTCGGACGGGCCTTGACGATGTGCGAGGAACTCGTGGCACTGGCGGACGACGACGACCGCGAGTTCCTCGGCGATGTGGCGCGGTTGCGGCACCTGGCCTACCGGCTCGCGTTCGACACCGACCGCGCCGCAAGGTATCTCGCCGAGGCCGACACCCACTACCGAGCCGCGGGCAGCGTCGTCGGACAGGCCAATATCGCGACGAATGTGGCAGAACTCCTGGCGCTCACCGATCCCGAGCAGGCGATCCAGGCCGCCGGAACGGCGATCGTGCAGCAGCGCGAGCTCGGTGCGTTGCACGAGCTCGGAAAGGCATACACCGCACTCGGTTCGGCGCGCTTGTCGCTGGGCGAACTCGAGGCCGCCGAGCATGCCCTCACCGAAGCGTGCGGGATTCTCGAGCAGGCCGGATACCGGTCGGGCCGGGCCAGGGCCGAATTGTTCCGCGCGGGCGTCTTCGCCCGGCGAGGGCGCCGCGACGATGCCGTGCGCAGTGCGCGGTGGGCCATCGCGGAATTCGAGGGCGCGAACGTCTATCCAGGGCTGGTGCTGGTGGCGCGAGCGGTCTTGGCGCTGTACGGCTGGACCGAACCCGACATCGCCGAAGCCGCCGCGGCCGCACGGCTGCGTATCCAGCCGCCGACGCCGCGATCAGGTCTGGACCGCGACGCCGCACGGCTCATCGCACGGGTGCTCGGCGTCGACGCGGACGCGATGTACCACGCCGCGCTGTCCCGATCGGAATCCTCCGCCGGGTACTACAACCACAACGTGCGGGTCGACGACGCCGTCGGCGCGGTGAACGTGCGCATTCCCGTCGAAGGCGCGGACGTGATGGATCTGCGGCAGTGGCCCGAACCCGCGGTCTTGATCGCGATCGAGCCCTTCGTCGCCGCAGCGCCGAAGTTGCGGTGGGAATCGGTCGAACCCGCCTATCAGATCCACGATTACATCGACGGCGAGCTGCTGGATCGGATCGCGCCGCGCGGCGTCCCGGTACCGGCCCACGTACCGGCGGACGTGGCGGCGCTGTTCGCCGGGCTCCGCCGTATCCCACCGGAGCTGTTGCCGCCGGTCGAGCCGGATTGGGATGACGAGCCCGCCGGATTCGCGCGCCGATTGTCGGCCGTGACGGCCCGGGTGCACCGCGAGAGCAGCGCGGAGTTCGGGGAACTGTATCGCCGGTTGGGTGTGCCCGACCGGCCGCTCGAGACGGTGCTCGCGTCCTGGGACACGTTGCGAGCCCGGCCGTTCCGGATGGTGCATGCCGACGTGCACCGGAAGAACATGATCGTGCGCGACGGGCAGGTGGTCTTCCTCGACTGGGAATTCGCCCTGTACGGCGACCCGCTGTACGACGTGGCCACCCACCTGCACAAGATGGGCTACCTCCCGCAGGAGCAGGAAGCGTTCCTCGCCGAGTGGGTCGCCGCCGAGCCCGCGGCGGCGGTCGGCGAGTGGCGGCGTGACCTGCGGACCTATCTCGATCACGAGCGGGTCAAATCCGTCATCGTCGACGCGGTTCGCTACCGCAAAGTGCTCGCGCGGGGGGACGCGGGCGCGGCGGCGGAGGCGGCGCTGGTGGCAGGCATGGCCGGGAAGTTGCGGCTGGCGCGGGCCGTGTGGGGCCAGAGCGAGCCGGTCGACGACGCGGTGGTGGAGGCCGCGCTACGCGGGTGATTCGGCGCGTGCCCGGCTGTGCGGTTCAGTTGGGTGCGGCGCCGAAGGAGATGCCGGTGATGAAGTCGGCGACGATGGTCTGATCAGGGTGTTGTCGTCCGTAGACGGCGATGGCCGCGCCCACGCGGATGTCTCTGGCCTGTTTGGCGATGAGGACGTACACCTTGGTACCGGCGTCGGTGCGGACCTTGACGCTGTTTCCGGTCGCCGCGTTCTTGACCACCAGGGTTGTACCGTCGTTCGAGGCGACCTTCCCGACGGTGATCGCGATGCCCGTCCGTCCGGCGGGCTTAGCGGGTGTGGGAGTGGTCGTGCGCACGGTGGACGACGGTGGGGTGGTGGTCGAGGCAGCGGCCCGGGGAGTCGTGGTCGAGGCCGCCGGTTTCGTGGAAGGGCCGACGAGGAGCCATCCGGACACCACCAGGATCAGCACGCCGACGCAGAGCCCGACGAAGGCGGCCGCGCCCGAGTTGTACAGCCGGTGCGGCTCCTCGTCCAGCCGCCGTGGGGGAAGCGGAGGCATGCCCATCGCCACTGTGCGCGAACCGGATTCCGGTTTCAGCGCGAGCGACCCGGGGTGCCTGGTCGTGGGGGTGGAGACCGGTGCTTCTGTGTCGGGATTCGACGATGCGCGAGGTCTGCTCGCGGAAGCGGTGATCGATCGCGTCTGTGCCCTCGAAAGTGTTGCGGCCGAGATGGTTTCGGGATCGCCCCCGAGCCGCGCCAGTCGGCCCACTTCCGCTGCCTTGCGACCGTGCGTACTCCAGCGAGGCATGATCCAAGCGTAGGTGCCTATACGCTCGTTTTTGTTGTCACTGGCGGGAGTACCGGTGTGACCAGGGCGAATCGGTGATCATCGGCACCCTCGGCCGACCCGTCCGGTGCTATCCGGGTTGATCCCCGAACCAATCTGTGCGCCAACGCTTATCGGCTTCGAGTCCGAGCGTGGCGGGTCGCTGGAAGGCAGGGCCGTTCGGTCGCTCGTTCCGGTGACGCTCCCGAGATCGATGGAACCGATCGACGGCGCGCTGCGTCAGAGTCAGGTGTAAAGACAAGCCGAAGTCGCGATGTGTGCGGCAGCGGGTTGTTCGCGAACAGGCAGTTGCGAAGTGGGAGGTGTGAGTGGCCGCATTCGATGAGAACCGTGCCGCGGAGGACTTTGCTCAGATGGCAGCGGATCTCGAGCGCCGGGCAGCACGGTTTCAGGAGTTGGAGGGCCGGATGCGGGATCTGACGATCACCGAGTCCAGCGCGGATCGCCGTGTCGTGGTCTCCGTGGACAACAGCGGTGTGCCCACGGCGATCACCCTGTCGCCGAATGCGCGCGGAATGGATCCGGCGGTGCTCTCCGCCGAGATCATGTCCTGTCTGCGGCGGGCGCAGTCGGCATTGCGCGCGCAGGTCACCGAGCTGGTGCGGGCCACCGTCGGAGACGACGCGGCGGGTGTCGCGATCACCGATCAGTACGCGCAGCGTTTTCCTGATCCGCAGGACCCCATCCCTCCGTCCGGTGACCACCCTGCTACGGCGGCTCCTTCCTTCCCGCCGCAGCCGAGCCTCGCAGTCTCGGATGCGGCCGCGCCGCGCAGTCGCAAGCCCGACCGTGAACGAATCGTCGTCCCGGACGAACCCGATCCGGAGACGGAGTACTACAACCGTTCCTGGCTGGTGTGACCATGACGAATCCTGACGCGATCTCCGTCGACCCAGGCGAAGTGCGCAGCCATGCGGGAAAGCTGCATAAGCTGATGCAGAGCTTGACATTGTCGCTGGAGGCCGCCGCCTATCTAGGCGCCGCGGACGACGGTTTCGGAGAGATCCCCCGACCTTTGGTGCGGATGGTCCTGGAGGACAAGCACCGCAACACCATCGACGTCATCCGCAAGCTCGCCGAGGACGTCGCGGCACTGCCCGGCAAGCTCGACACCGTCGCCGCGGCATTCGAAGACGAAGACGGCGCCTTCGGCAGGTCGGTGACCGAACTGCGCGAGACCATCGCCGACGCACCGGGAGGGCCGAAGTGAGCACGACGATCGGTGACTGGCTCAACGAGAACACTCCCGGCTTCGACGACCGGAAAAAGCCCGAGAACAATCCGCTGATCGCCGAGGGGACCGACTATCGGGAGGAGTATTTCCAGGAGACCGTCTTCTGGATGCACGACATCGGTCTGAAGCAGGACGAGGAGACCAGGCTGCCCGGCATCTTGTCCGGGACGATCGCCGGAGACGCTTGGGAGGCATACGCCAACTTCCGGAATGCGAAAACGTTCGAGGCGATCACCGGCGGCGTCGCGTTCGGCGCGACCGTTGCCGACGCGGTGTTCGACCCGTTCGGATTCGTGGGTGACCAGATCGCCGGGTGGATGCTCACGCACGTCGAGCCATATCGCAAGGTGCTGGACGGGCTCGCCGGAAACAGCAAGATGGTGGAGGCGTATTCCGCGAGCTGGAGCCGTATCGCCGCAGAGTTGACCGACATGAGCCGGGAATGGCAGGCGGGTCTCGATGCCGATATCGCGACATGGACGGGAAGCGCGGGCGACGCCTACCGAAGCCGGGCCACGGACCTCATCGACCAGATCGCGGGCGCGGGCGGGGTGGCGGCCACGCTCGGTGAGATCATGGACACCCTGTCGAAGATCGTCAAGGCGTTCCGGAAGATGGTGCAGGACATCCTCACCAGCTTGGCCGGTGCGCTGATCGGGTACAGCATCGAACTCGCGGCGTCCCTGGGCACGGCAGGGCCGCACGTCGCCGCCGCGGTGATCGCCAGGATCGGGCGCGATGGGTTGAAGATCTCGAAGCTGCTGCTCGACATGGCGAGCGCTTTCAAGGACGTTCAGACGCTCACCCAGGCGATCGCCGCCGTCATCTATGCCCTCCTGGGCAAGGAAAACCAGCCTGCCCAAGCTTGACGATGGGCCTCCGGAGCTTCGTGAGGAAGGAACTGCCGAGCGTCGGCATCAACGAGGGGAACCACGCACTGTGAATTATCCGCACGCGCCGCATACCGGTGATCCCGGGAGTCGACCGCTTGTACCCCCGCGGGCGGGTGTCAACGGCCCGCAGCAGCCCGGACAAGCCGGCTAGATCGCTCCACGGCAGCCGTTGCAACCGGGGCGGGGCAATCGGCCGCACTCCGCTCAGGTGAGCCCAGGGCACGCTCCGCTCCCTGGGAATGCGAGCTTCAACGGCTCGCAACCACATTGGGAGGGCGGTCCGGCACCGCACCGGATCCATCCGAATCCGTACGCGCCAGAGGCTCACTCGTATCGCGGGGCGACGCACTATGTGCCACCGCCGATGCATACCGTCGAGCGGCCGAGATTGCGCTTCTTCCAGAACGTCGAGCATCACCCGGCGGACGCATACCAGCCCGAGCCGGGTGAGACCGGGATCGTGGTCGACACGTCCTATTTCCGATGGTGGATCGCGGGCCCGGTATACGCGACGACCGGACCACGCATTTATGTGAACGGCACCGAAATACCGAATGCTTCCTGGGGACCCACCTACATTCCGGCGGCCCCTGGGCTCTACCGTGTCGAAGTCCTGACCCGAGGCGTCAACCTTCTCATCAGATTCTTCGTTCGGGCGTGGGGCTCCGATATGGGTCCGGCGGATACCGTCGTGCCGGTAGATCCGGGTTGCCGAACGACCGTCTACTACCGCTCCCCGGCGTTCTACCTGCTACCCGGCGCGATCGCTCCGAGGCCGCCGAGGTGGCCGGGTCTCAACTGGATCCGCACCAGCTGGGTCGTCTTCGGCTCATTCTTCGCTCTGATGCTGACGGCGGTGGTGCTGAACATCCTGGACTGAGTCGCCGGATCGTCTGTGGCTTCAGCCACTGGGACAGAACTCTGCTGGAGTCACCGCTCTGTGCAGAGTCGCCATGGTGCCGACAGATGGGTGAGTCGATGTAGGGAATCACGATGATTTGGCGAGCGTAACTCGCACAGCCGACGGAGCAACTGTGATGAGCCCATCGAATTGCTTCGACGGCGCAGGTCGATTGGTATGAATAACTCATGTCTATCCCGAAGTACCGCGTCGTTGCCCGGGCGACCGATGCATGACGAACAGGTAGTAGCGCGCCGCTCCACGGACTTGGTGCCGCCGTGGCAGGCGTTTGCATCGGCGTCTGTCGACTGGTGGGCTGGTGCTTCGGTCCAGGTCCACCGACTGGACATCCGCCAGCAGACGGCATTTGCCGACTTGTGCGGTCGGTCCAGGCTGCCGGGCGAGTACCGGACGTTCAGCGTGGCCGGCGATGCGGTGTATCCGAAGTGGCCGGGACCGCTGTCGGCATTGGATTTGGATCTGATGCCGAGCTCGGACCATGAGCGGTGCACGTATGCGGTGCTGAGTGGGATCGGAATTCATCAAGTCGTGAACGGCGACGGCGATGATGCGGTGACGACGGCGCGGTTCACCGAGACGGCTGGGATTTACGTCCGGTGTGAAGGAACACTGTGACAGCGAACAATGCCAAGTACTTGGCCGGGAACAGCGCGGGCGATCGCGTGTCGATCTTCGACGACGGCCGGGTGAAAGTGTGGTCCACCACGCATCTGTGGACCATCGAGGGGCGTGAACGCCACAACGCGCTCGCCGAAACCGTTCTCCTCGGCATCGGCCGGGCTCTATCGATACCTGGCCCGACCACAGGGCAGCAACGCTGTGATTTCGAGGTCTCGCTCGATCCGGAAGGTGGCCGAACTGTCGCCGCGACGGTTGGCGTGGATAACGGGACGTCCGTCCAGTTCTTTCACGACGGCAGCATTGCGGTCGGCAACGACGGCCGCGATCTCGCGAGCGTTTTCAACGTCGGCCGGGAGGCGAATCAGACGCGCGGCCGCAACGGTGTCGGGGGATCGGTGATGGTGACCTTCGAGGGGAGCTACCGCCCGCAAGTATTGCGCGCGTGTGATCACCTCGTCGAGGTCGGTGAGAGTGCCGCACCGCCGCCGAACCGGCTGTACAAGGACGAATTCGAAGTACGCTGACCTGGTAAACCACGGCGACAGGAGTAGGTCCACTGGTCTGACTCCGGTGCAGTTCCGGTGCTGGTGCCTGCTGATTTCTAGGCCCGGGCGATCCTGGTTGTGCGTGCGTAATTCCGACGCGTCAGGTGTAGCTGGGATCGCTTTCCTCGCGGAAGGCCGTGACCGTTGCGTGTATGGCCCGGTCGAGTTGAGTCCGTACTTCATTGATGTCGGCGGGGACTGCCTTGATGGTGGGTCCGCTGCGGACGAGATAGCGGCCGTCGGGATAGTCCATCACGTGGAAGCCGCGCGCGGGTGCCGGGCGATTGTCCCAGGCCGGGCCCGCGTATACCGCGACGTGGGCGATGGTGCTGCGGGGGCGTTCGAAGAACTGCTCGGCTAGGGTGCGGGGCGGAGCGGGCGCGCCCACGCGGTACGGTTCCTCGTCCTCGGTATCGAGTTCGTGCCGCGAGATATCGATGCCGGGGCCGCTGCCGGGTGCGGAGTCGGGCAGGTGGTCGATGACCCGACGGCTCACGCCCTCCGCATCGATCAATGACATGTGCACGGCCCCACCGCAATCCGGAGACGTGGTGGGATCTTGTACCAGCAGTACAGCATGCCGATAGTGCGCGGCCGCGTGCACGCGCAGTTTGTCTTTCCCGCTGAATCCCGCCATTTCGATCCGTGCCTCGGGTTCGGCCAGCACACGCAGTGCGTTGTACAGGGACTCGTCGAGGCGGCGGTGCAGTTCGGCGGCTTCGGATTTCCACTCCGCCTCGTAATCGGCGACGGTTTCGGCGGTGGATCGGTACTGCAACGGGTATGGCAGCACGTCGCGCTCGACCGCCCGCCACAGCACCGTGAAGCCGAGTGCGGTGAACGACCAGTCCCTCCGGCTCATGAAGCCGGCTCCTTCGTCGTGCACCACGGCCGTGCTGTGCGTTTCGGTGTGGTGTAGCTTCTCGGCTCGCTCATTCGCCGATCACCGGGGGCACCGACTTCACCCTGGTCTCCGCACCGAGGCCGGTGAGCTCCTCGCCGTTGCGCTGGTTGACGAGATAGTCCTTTGTCTGATGTTCCTTGTCGTCGTCGCCCTTGCCGCGAGCGCCCGGCGCCATCATGCCCGGCATACCGCTCGTTCCCGGCCGACCGGTCCCGGGACGCGCGGACGCGGCGGCGGGAACGCCGCCTGGAACGGCGGGCACACCGTTGATGCTGCGACCCGGCGCGGGCGTACCGAGGCCGGGCACGCCCGTGCTGGGTGTGCCCGGGGTCGGCGTGCTGGGAGATCCGGGACTCGGTGTTCCGGGGCGGGTCAGCGATGGATCGGTGCTGGGATTGGTGCTCGCCGGTTGGGTCGACGGGTTCGTGCCTGCGGGCGTGGTCGTGGTCTGCTCGGGCGTGCTTTCTTGCTCGGCAACCGTGTTGGACGGGACGGTGCTCTCCGGCGCGTTCTCAGTACCCGGCAGCTGTGCCGGGTCAACCGTGGTGGCCTTATCTCCGGTGTCGGCACCGGACGACGATGGCTGCCAGCCGTTGTTCGGCGCGGACGGCTGATCGCCTGAATTGTGCACCGGGTTGTACGGCTTGGGTACCAAAGGAACGCCGGTGTCGGCCTCCCGGACGGCAGGGTAGAAGACGTTCTTGACGACGTTCACCGACGCATCGTGCGCGGAGTCGTCGCGATGCTGATTCAACTTCCAGGTGGGGCCCGGCACCCAGCTCGCGACGTTGCTGGTCCACGTATGAGTCGGCATTTCCTGCACGGCAGGCCGGGTGACCTCGATGCCCGATCGGATGATCTTCACCTTCTCGGTGACGATCTGCACCGAACTGATCAGTCCGCTGGACTTGTCGACGTAGTCCTTGATCGCGTCGCTCGCCGCCTTCGCCGCCGCTCCCTCCCATTTACCTTCCATGGCCTTGCCGATCTCCGGGCCGAAACCTTGCAAACCCTGCTCGAGCCGATTGCGAATGGACTCCCAACGCTGGTGCAGCGCGACGACATCGGTGATCGACATCGCCTGCACACGTTCATAGAGGTCGTCGATACCGTCCGGATTCTTGTACGCGCTCTCCGGCACTTTCGGCGACTGGGTCTGTACATCGGTGCCGGCGCGCATGATTTCGGCGATGCGATTGCGCGCGATGGCCGCATCGGGGCTCTCGTCGCGCGAACCACTGTCCGGCGGGCCCGATTTCGACTGCTCGAGCAGGGCGGCGCCAATCGCTACCAGGAACGGCAGACCCATGATTATCCCCCGGTCAGTTCAGCAGATTGCTCGTATCTTGCGCATTGGAGTCGTCCTGTGCGCCGATGCGATCCACGGAAATCTGGATCGTATCACGCATCAGGGTCAGTACCTCGATGTGCTCTTTGAGGGCGGAGTCCACATCGCCTTCACCTCCGATTGCCTTGGCGCCCAGCATGTTCGCCAGCTCGTCGGAGCAGTCGAAGCGGCCGAGGCCGGTTACCTTGCTCACCCACTGCAGGTCGTCGCGAAGCTGGTTGTAGAGGTCGATCTGACGGTTGCACGCGTCACGGCCTGCCTGTGCGACTGACTGATCGAGATACAGCCGACCTGCTTCGGCCTCGCCAGCGAGATACCGCCACCGTGTTAAGTCTTCGCCCAATGCCACTTGCTGCCCCTCTGCTCAGCGTGGAAAAGTCGGTACAAGAATTACCGCCGCAGCCCGCGCACGCGAACACGGCTCCGCAGGATTCTTTGCTGACGCGCGATTGGAAATCGTCACTCCGTACGATCCAGAGTTCGCAGGAAAGATCAGATCGCAAAGCTCGTTGAACCGGTCGGATGTTCTGCGATGCTGGACACCATCGCGCCCGGCGATCGAGATGTCGGAGAAGTCGATGTTGTCCGGCTTAGCCTTGAAAACATCGACTGTGTGAATCGTCGTGGACACTCCGAGGTTGAAATCATCGTTGTTCCACGAACACACCTTCCATCCGGGCTCCTCGACGCCCGCAACCCCCGACCTTTTGGTGTCCGGTCGGACGCCGATTTGCTGCAACGTGCTGTTCGGCACCTGCGTGCACGGATCCCACAGCGCGGCCGTGGCCGCCGACGTGTCGACGGTCGGGCTGGGCGTGGCAGTCCCGTTCGTGCCCGATTCGCACCCCGAAGCGACCAGCACCACCCCAGCGAGCGCCGCAACCGTCGCCGTCGTCCGTTGTCCCACCGAAGCCTCCCGATCCGGGCCGTTGAAGTCGTCCCTGAAGTCTATGACGCACTCAGGGGGCCTCCGGTTCCATCGGATTCGGTTGTGCGGATCAGGAACATCGGGCCCTTGCATCGGCCATCGACCGGGAGCGCAGCTCGGTGATCGCTGCTACGAGTGGTGTTGCGGCCGGTCAGGTCCCTGAAAACCTGGGTGATGGTGCGGTGCTCGGTCCGCGCAGATGATTATCGACTGCACGACGGTGCTGACGTGTGGCCGGAACGCGTCGCGTGGTGTGACGACCCACCAGCGGTATCCGGTCCGTTCGTCAGCGGGGGAGGGTAGCAGTATCTCGCCGCCGTCGGGGACGATCGTCGCGCGGGCGCGCAGTAGCGCGATGAAGATGTCGCTGTCGTTGGCGAGCTGCTGGGCCTCGTCGGGACGGACGAGGATCGTCCAGCGGCCGGAGCCGTGTGCGATGACTGGGCCGAGCAGGTATTGCTTGGCGAGGTCACTGTGGACCACTCTGCCGAGTTGTTCGGGTACCGTGACCGCGCCTACATCTCCTGCGCGCAGAGTGATTCGTCGGGTTTCCTCGTGGACGTAACACGGGAGCCCGTAGACGTGCCGGTAGCGCTGGCAGCGGGTGAGTGTCGGGTCGGCGGCGGGATCTGTATTCATGGCCGCTCCGTCAGAACTGGTCGGGAACGACTCGGCTCTGTTCGGGGGTAGCGGATTGCACCGATGAACTCTCCGTTCGGATTCGGAAGATGGATGGCGGGGAAGCATTCAGTCCCACAGCCGCGCGCAGGGGAGGTGCGGGAGGTCGTCGTCCAGGTTGTCGTCGATAGTCACGGTGATGTCCGGGAACCGTTGTGCCAGTGCGCGTGCGACGCTTTCGGCCTGTTCGGCGCTCGCCTGGTAGTCCAGGCGCAGCGGGCCGGTTTCGATTTGGATATGGCGGTGCCGGTCCGGAGGCTCTGGGGCAGTTGGCTTCACTGCGGCCTGCTCGGGTCCGGCACCATTCGTCCGCTGTCGATCAGCACCTGTCGTGCCGCCGCCTTGCGAGCGCAATGTTTCGCGCGGCAGGCCACATGAATCTGCATCACGTCATGGGCCTGGGCGATGCTGAACGGCAACATCGGTGCTTTGTGGGCGGCTGCGTCACACAGGGCGATGAGTTGGTACATGGCGAGGGAATGCGGGGACACGGGAAACCTCTCTGCTTCGAGGATCGGCCGGTGCCCGGTACCGGGGGCTCTCGCCACCGGTCCGCCACTCTGGCCGACCGGTGCGCCGCAGACAGTCCGGCGTCGGCCCGGTACCGGGCACCTGCGGCGAACGTAAGCGCGGCATTCGGCCAAGTGGGAGCGCGGATTTCGGTTTCCGTTCCGACTATGCGAGGAGCCGTATATCCTGCGCAGGCACCCGTTTCTGGGGTGAATGCTCAGGGGGACAACAATCGACAATCGGGGGGCTGAGCCATGTACATGACGACCGGTGAAGTGATCCGGCGAATCCGTAAATCGGTCGGCATGACCCAGACCGAGCTGGGCGCACTGATCAATTTCTCCCAGCCTGCCGTCTCGCACCTCGAGCGCGGCGGCCCCGCCTCCCATGATGTTCGCGTTCTTCGGCTCGTAGCCCGTGCGCTTCAGGTTCCGCTTGCCATACTGGTAGTGGAGTCGGACCGGGAGGCAGATGTGGACCGTCGCAACTTCTTCAAAGCAGGGGCATCAGTAAGCGCGGGGGCTGCCATGATGTCGGTTTCCGCCCCAGCGAACGCCGTTTCGGCGTCCGGCGGGAGAGTCGGCGCGAGCGACGTGGAAGCCATCATCGACAGCGTGAACCAGATCCACGAACTCGATCTGGTGGTCGGCGGCGACCGATTGTGCCGGGTGGCGGCCAATCAAGTCCGCTATGCCGAGCAGCTTTTGGACCATGGCAGTTACACCGAGACGGTCGGTCGGGCGCTCACCAGCGCCGCCGCCGAGATGATGACCGCCTCCGGGTGGGTGCACTACGACGCCGGGCGGCTGAACGATGCGCGGCGGTACTACGCGGACGCGGCGAACGCCGCCAATGCGGCAGGCGACGGGATCGCTGCGGCGCATGCGCTGGGGAACGCCAGCTGTCTGATGGCGAGTCGCCCCGCAGACGACGCGAAGGGGAACCCTCTGGCCGTGCAATACGCACAAGCTGGGGCGCGGGCATCCCTCCGTGACGGTGGTCCGAAACTGCGTGCCTTGATGGCGATCAGGGAAGCCGAGGCGCATGGGGTTCGCAGGGACAAGGCGGCGATGACGGCGGCGATCAGCCGGGCTCACCGCGCGTACGAGTCGACTCGTGGGCACGACCCGGATTGGGTTTATCTGCCGGAGGCCGAATTCGTCGGTGGCATCGGCTGGGCGCAGATGCGGCTCGGCGAGCACTCCCAGGCGACCTCTAACCTGCAAGCCGCGATCGAAAGTTCATCGGCATGGCCCAGGGAGCGCGCCGCATGGCAGGTCCATCTCGCGGAGAATTTCACTATGTCCGGTGATGTCGCACAAGCATGCTCACTGCTTGCCGACAACTACGACACCATCGCCGGGCTCGCGTCCACGCGCCTGCACCAGCGCATCGATGCCATCGCCAACCTGGTTCGCACGCATGCCGCGGTTCCAGAGGTACGGGAATTCCTGGGCAGACGCGCCGCGCAGGTCTAGCCTGCGCGAAGTAGAAGGATGCTCCGTCATCCGGATCGGCGAGCACCCGGTTCCTGCGGTACCGGGTGCGTGGCTCGCTTCGCCGTCGAGGCTTTGCGGCGACAGCACGAAACCCTTCTCCGCACCAACAAGCGCTTCGCCGAAGACAGCGGAAGGTGCCAGGCAGTCACGTCGATGCGAACGCCGAACGTCGAGCTCGGGAGCAGCTTTGGCAATGCCCGGACGTCCAATTGATCCGTATGCGTTCGTCAGCATCGGCGGCTCGGGGAATCGCGATCAAGACTCGCCGCATTCCAATCTGAATCGAAGGCGGGTCTTGGCGAGCTGCGCCGTCGTCCGTCCGGACCCGCTGGCCCTCGAGTGGGCGACCGCTCTTGCCCTGCGTTCCCTTCAGTGCCCTCGGAAGCCAGCCCCATGTGCTCGCTTTCGTTCGCCGTGCTGGGTTCGGCGAGATCGTCGCCGCTGCGTCGATCAACCGCCGCACGCTTTTCACGCCCCTATGGAGACCCCGAGTCGGTGTCCTGGACCGCGATTATCAATGTGCTGCTGGCCGATGGTGGTGTCGCAGGGCAGTGGCCGATCGAGGTGTACTCGAGTCGCCGGGAAACGGCAGCGCCTCCGCGTCGAGAAGACGGGAGGCGCTTGCTCGGATTCGAGTTCAGGACTCAGTAGGCCCCGTTGACGTTGTCCATCGAGCCGTACCGGTGGGCCGCGTAGTTGCAGGCGGCGGTGATGTTGGCGACCGGGTCCCAGATGTCGAAGGGGGTGCCGTCGACGTGGTAGGCGTTGAAGGTCGGGTCGATCACCTGGAGCAGGCCCTTGGAGGGGGTGCCCTTGGCGGCGTTGGAGTCCGACAGGTTGATGGCCCGGGGATTGCCGCCGGATTCGCGCATGATGTTGCGGTGGATGCCCTCGTAGCTACCCGGAATGTGGCGGGCGCGCATGATGTCCAGCGATTGGCGAATCCAGCCGTCGAGATTGTCCTCGTAGACCGGGGGCGGCGCGGGCAGGAAGCCGGGTGCGGGCAGCGCGGGCAGCGGAGGCAGTTCGGGCAGTCCGGGCAGCGCGAAGGCCGGGGCATCGATCGGCGCGGCGGCGGCGACCGGCTGGGGCGCGGACGGAACGCTGTCATCCGCCAAGGCCACCCCGGAGGATGCGCCGATGGCGATGACGCCGAGGGCGGCAACCACGAAGGCGCCGTTGCGGAATGACAGATGACGGAAAACGGAGTGGCGTGCGTCAGGCATGGCGAAATCAGTTCCTCGATCGTGCAGCGATTCAGCCGCAAGCGGCAGCGGGTATCGACGACGGGCATCCGGCAGGGAAGGTCGCCCGTCCGAGCTCATGTACTGTTTTCGGATTTTGTTGTGAAGCCAGGGCGACGAATTCCTGGCGGCGCGACGCGGTGAGCTACCCGGGTTCGATGCCCGTGGGGTGCCGCTGTCATGCGGGGAGAATCCGGTAGCGGTCTAGGCCACTGATTTCTCAGGTCTCTCCGACCCGGATCTCAGCTTGATCACGGCGGGTGAACGCACGGCAAACAGGCAGTTAATGAACAATATCTGCGATCTTGAAATCGCCTGATCAGCGGCGTATCCATGCTGTCTGATCAGGTAGTTTGGCGACAAACATGATCTGCATCACATGAACGAATTTCGGTAACGAAATGCAACATGGCTGCGACTCGGCCGCTGGAAAACTCGGTCGAATCGGTGCGAGCTCCGACGAGCCGGTCAAGGTATCGGCAATTCCTTTGATTGCCCGAGCGACGTCGATGTCGATGAATAAAACTCGATCTCGCCAGTGCCCTGCTATGGCCGGGGCGGAGAGAGCAGCGAGATCCGCAGAGTAAGCGGAAACCCATTGCCGCTTCGGGTTATACGGAGTGGCCGGATCGAGGGCGGTAGTGCCGGAGATGGCCGACGCCGACGCAGCGGCCCCAGATCGGAGTCGGTAGACGGACGGCGGTCGTGACGAGGGCGTTGTCGGATCGGGGTCGGCATGGCCCGCGATGCCGGAGCGAAAGAGCGCGGCGCCTTCGATGAGCTCCGTGAAGAGGAGACCTTCGTGCGGCAGACCGCTTCGGGCGCTCGGTGCTGTCATAATCCGGGTACCTCCGTCTACGACGGAGGTCGAAGGTTGTACTGCTCCTTGTCGAGAGCCGACAACGACCGTCTGTCTCCGATGGGCGGACAGTTGTTCTGGGGGTCATCGCGGCAGCTCCGTAAGGATTGAGCACTCAGCGGTAGACTGCCACAGCGCTTTGGATGTTCAGCGGCTGCGGGTCAACGAGATCGTTCTCGCGACTATCGATGCTTCAACGCAATCACGCACCGCCGCAATACCTTCCAGTTCAGCAGCGAAACTCGGCCAGTGCTGACGAACACGGTCGATGGTTTCCAGCGCGGTTGCCGAAAGGTTCTCCGAACTGCGTAGCTTTCGAGCGAGGCGATCGAAGTGATAAACGCGCATCGCATCAAAGCGTTTGTTACCCGCAAACTTCAGGCCGAGGTCCTCGGGGCCATCGCCAATGCCGTATGCCTCGGTCGACATGATGTCATAGGCCGGTGAGAGCGTGGGTACTCGTTTGTCCCGGTAGATCAGTGACCAGTTCTTCAGGTGTGCGTCGCCATTGCCGATGAGGACGAAAAAAACAAGCCGCCGCACGAACTCGTGCAGGGCCGCCGTATCGCGGCCTCGGTAGGCCAGCGAGGCGACGGTCTCGAAGTTCCCTTCGTATTTGTTGATTGGATAAACTGCCCGGACCTGGGCAAAATCCTCGATATGGACTAGCCGCCGATCGGCGTCGCGGTCGAAACGCCTGACTGCGTACGCATACTCCTCGTTGCTCGGCCATACACCTGCGGGAACTCCGGCGATATCGTCTCGATGCACCAGAGCGACCTCCGGAACATCGATGCCGACGGCGTCCGCGAACCGCATCATCGCGTACTCGTTACGCGGGACATCTGAGAATCTGGTGTCGGGCAGTTTGAGGATCCAGTCGCCCCCTTCGCCGGTGGCAGTGCATGTGAAACGCCTACCATCTCGCAGCGTCGAGAACTTGAGGCCAACTCCGGCCAGCGAAAACTTCCATGGCTGATGCTCGCGCACCATTGGACCCGTCGATACGGCGGCAGATTCCAGTACGGCCGCGACATCGGGCACAGTGTGGAATTCAGCTGAGAGCACGCGCACCGCGCCGGGAAGATCATGACCGACTTGCGCCAAGAGTTCCATTTCGCGCTCCGGTGCGACATCGCGCTCCGCCGCGATCCACTCACGCATCACTCCCTCAGGCAGAAGATTCGAAAACCACTGTGGTAATCGCAGATTCGCCGCAAACCGGGCACGAGGATCCTCTTCGAAACGAAGTCCGAGGACCGGACGATCGGCATCGGCAAGATACTCGTCGGTGAATTCGAACCAGGTGTAGTTGTCGTGGCAATACAGCCAGCCAATCCGCTGGTCGTGTAGCCAGACCGCGTGCCGGGCCGTCTCATTCATCGAGTTCCCAGTCTGTGTCATCGAGCATCGAGTCCTCAGTTTCGAGGTCGTCGACGACGAGATGATCGAGTGGCGGGGTGTCCTCGAATCCGATTTCCATGCGCTGAGTCAGGAAGTTCCTGACGGCAAGGGCGAGGGTTTCCTCGCGCCGACGGACGAATTCTCGAGCTCGACCATCCTTCAGTAGGGAGGCGACATCGGGAGCAATGGAATGCGACTCGAGGGTGAGTGCCCAATCCGACTCGTCTACGTAGATCGGGCGCGTCGCGAGGATCTCCGGAATCTCTGACGGTGCTGCTTCCAGCCCGGGCACCAGCAGCCAGCGCGCTGCCGAGTCCTTTTTGAGTGCCGCGGCGACTCGTCGCGAGACGACCGCAGTAAGCGCGGGCCGCGGTGTCTGGGCTTCGCCGAGTGCCTCGACGAGATCGTTGCGGTCGAGGCGCTGCCCATCACGCAAAGATCGCGGGTGCCGCTCCCACATTGCGCACGCGATGATCTTGCCACTGGCGTGATTGGTGCGGAACTGGTGCACATCAGGCCAGCTGATCCGGTCGGGAGGGATCGAATCGAGCAGTCCGGTGAGCGTTGCATCCAGGTCGTTCGGCTCCACTTTCGCGCACAGCGCCCGCGTGGTGCCAGTCGAACCACCGGGGAACAGAGCGGTTCCGGCCGCGGCCGCCCGCCAGTACCAACGACGCAACAGTTGGGTCTGTCTACTGTCCAATTCGGAGTGGTGGCCGAAGACCCGGGTCAGCACCACGAGCAGGTGCCGATACGGCAGAAACGCGAAATGCGGCGTATCGGCGTACCGCTGCAGAAAGCCAACGGTGCGATCCAGAGCTTCTTGGGTCCGAAGGTAGGCCTCGTCGGCGTCTTCGCCAGGAAACTCCCCGGTACGCCGGTCATCGAACTCCGTGCGCATTTCGCGCGTGACGTCACGGCCACGTCGCGCGAGGATTGCGCTGAATATCGTATTGCCGTCCACGGTGCCGAAGCCGAGGTCGGTGCTGATGTGCCCGATGATGTCCTCGATCGCCGTGGAGGTCTTTCGGCCGGAATCGACGGTTGTCGGATGCAGGGCGGTAAACACCTCAGCGCGAGTAAGCCGCTTACCGTAGCTGTTCAGCCGATCGAAGATATCGCGCAGGACGGATTCATCTTGTGTCTCGACCACCGAGGCTGGGATCTTGAACTGACGAATTTTTTTGGCCGCAGCGGTCGCGACGTCGAAGTACTGCATCGCATCGGGAGAATCACGGAACCATGCCATGAGATTCTTCAGATCGAAAAGTGTGGGCAGTGGGATGGTATGCGGTTTGGCACCTGACGTTGGAACAATCTGACCCGACACCGGATCGAAACTTAGCGCGAACCGGTCGTCGTGCAGCGACTCCGAAGATAGTGCATTGGCCAACGTCGCCACTCGCTGCTGGCCGTCGACCACCCACAGTGCGTTATCCATCGCCGGTGCGTTGATCCGCAAAGCGCCCACTGTAATCGGGGCCGCTTCCGCCGGGCGTGACCACAAGAGCAGACTACCCAATGGGTAGCCGCGCATGATGCTGTCGAACAGCCGCCGGGCATCCTCGATTCCCCACCGGAAGGGACGCTGGAATTCAGGAATCCTGACCTTCCCGTCGCGGACCATCGCGACGATCTCCTCCACCTCGAACACCCGCGCAGTCGGCGTCGTGCCCAGACTGGTGCTCATTGCCAGCTTCTCCTTCACCCCTGTGATCGTCTGTCTCTCGCACCTGACGGTGGTGCAGCGAGAGAACAATCGGCACCGAGACAGGCGTACACCAAACTATCAAGCCCAGGCGACAGCGACCGCCGAATAACGGAGGGGCGAGCCTGGCGCGATCGCATCTGGTATTTCGTACGTGCGGTTCTGCTTCGGCGCGGATAACAACCTGACGGTTCTCACAAGTGTGCCCAGGAGACCGATTCCACCGCGCCCGCTGGACAATCGCCAGCGGCGCTGTGGGCGTTCGGTCAGCTCCCGAAGCGGGCCAGCACGGAGCTGGCTTCCTGAGAGGCGGTCCCTTCCTCGGCAAGGTGCGCCATTTCCGGGGCGATCTCGCGGCCGTGGTGGGCCATCGCCTGGGCGTACAGCCGTCCGGCCCGGTAGGAGGAGCGGACCAGCGGGCCTGCCATCACACCGGCGAAGCCCATTTCCTCGGCCGCTTTGGAGTGCTCGACGAACTCCTCCGGCTTCACCCAGCGGTCGACCGGGTGGTGGCGCGGGGACGGGCGCAGGTACTGGGTGATGGTGAGGATGTCGCAGCCCGCGTCGTGCAGGTCGCGCATGGCCTGGGTGACTTCCTCCGGCGTCTCGCCCATGCCGAGGATGAGGTTGGACTTGGTGACCAGGCCGGCTTCGCGGGCGGCGGTCAGGACCGCGAGGGAGCGCTCGTAGCGGAAGGCCGGGCGGATGCGCTTGAAGATGCGCGGAACCGTTTCGAGGTTGTGCGCCAGCACCTCCGGGCGCGAGGAGAAGACCTCGGCGAGCTGATCGGGGTCGGCGTTGAAGTCGGGGATCAGCAGTTCGACGCCCGTGTGCGGGTTCGAACGCTTGATGGCGCGGACGGTTTCGGCGTAGAGCCAGGCGCCGCCGTCTTCCAGGTCGTCGCGGGCGACGCCGGTGATGGTGGAGTAGCGCAGGCCCATCGCCTGGACGCTCTCGGCGACGCGGCGGGGCTCGTCCCGGTCGAGAGCGGCGGGCTTGCCCGTGTCGATCTGGCAGAAATCGCAGCGGCGGGTGCACTGCTCGCCGCCGATCAGGAAGGTGGCCTCGCGGTCTTCCCAGCATTCGAAGATGTTGGGGCAGCCCGCTTCCTCACAGACGGTGTGCAGGCCCTCGCGCTTCACCAAGCCTTTGAGTTCGGAGTACTCGGGGCCCATGGTGGCGCGGGTGCGGATCCATTTGGGCTTGCGCTCGATCGGGGTTTCCGCGTTGCGGGCTTCGATGCGCAAGAGTTTGCGGCCGTTCGCGGCACGAGCGTCGGGCCCGGAGGAGGTAGCCTGCGTAGCCACGGCGGGACCTGGGAGTGTCGCAGCAGGTTCGGCTGCGGACGAGCTGTGTGGTGTCGGGGTGTCGACTGAGGTCACTTGATCGACCTTACGCCGTCGTGATCGGACGCTGCGGGGGTGGTGTCGCCAGGGGTGACACGGGGAATAGCGTGCTCGGTGACCGGAAGCTCGCCGTCCAGCGCGCGGATGACGGCGTCGGCCACCAGCGGCTTCATCTCGGCGACGGTCACTTCACGGCCGAGTTCGCGGGTCAGCGTGGTGACGCCCGCGTCGCGGATGCCGCACGGGACGATGGCCTGGAACCCGTCCATGGCGGCGTTGCAGTTGAACGAGACGCCGTGCAGGGCAACGCCGCGCTGCACGCGCACGCCGATCGCGGCGATCTTGCGTTCGGCGTAGAACTCGGTGGCGGGCAGCCAGACGCCGGAGCGGCCCTCGACGCGGCCGCAGACCAGGCCGAGCTCGATGCAGACCGTGATCAACGCCTCCTCGAGGCGGCGCACGTAGTCGACGACGTCGACCGGCTCGGCGAGCCGCACGATGGGGTAGCCGACCAGTTGGCCGGGACCGTGCCAGGTGATCTTGCCGCCGCGGTCCACCTGCACCACCGGGCTGCCGTCGATCGGCAGGTCGTCGGTCTCGGTGCGGCGGCCCGCCGTGTACACCGAGGGGTGCTCGAGCAGCAGCAGATGATCCGATCCGTTGCCCTCGGCGCGCTGCTCGGCGATGCTGCGCTGCAGCTCCCAAGCGGCGTGGTAGTCGATGAGCCCGAGATCCTCGACCACGATCGGGGTCGGGTCGAATCGAGCGGACGCGGTGGTGCGCGGGTTGGTCACAGCGATGACGGTACGCCCACCGGGGCAGCCCGTTCCAGCACCTCGATGTGCGAATCCGCACAGACAGATCGGATAGCCAAGGGGAGAGCTGGAAGGTTGCGGGGCTGTCGGCCTCGAGCACGGTGCAGCGTCCGGGTCGCTGTGTCGGATGGTGTTGCCCGGGATGCGAGGGTGGTCATGCGGGTCCCCGTCGCGTCGGCGAACGAAGAGTGCCTTGAAAGACGCATCGGATTCCCGTACTCCGAGCTGTGGACTGGCGGCGTCGAAGAATGCTCTTACTCGACCGGAGTGCCGCCCGACCCGCCTAGCGTCACGTGCTGAAATACACATCGCCTCTGATACGCCTCGAGCCCGCGAAGATCAGAGCAACCGAACTCCGCGCATCCGAGTACGGCGCAGACCCGCGTAGCGCCTCCGACCCTCCGATGTCGCCGCGACCGGGACGTGGTCCGAGAAGACGGTTCAGTCGACGTCGACCGGCAAGGTCAGTTGCATGAGGGTCAGATCCATCCAACGACCGAACTTGTGTCCTACCTCGGGCAGGACGCCGACGGTGCGGAAGCCGAAGCGCTCGTGCAGCACGATCGAACCGGTGTTGCCGGATTCGATGGCGGCGATCATCGCGTGCACGGTGCCCGCTCGGCGGGCACGGTCGATCAGTTCGGTGAGCAGTGCGGTGGCGATGCCGCGCCGATGGAAGCGTTCGTCGACGTAGACGGAGTTCTCCACCGTGTAGCGGTAGCCCGATTTGGTGCGCCAGGGGCCGTAGCTCGCGTAACCGGCGAGTTCGCTGCCGATCTCGGCGACCAGCACGGGCAGCCCCCCGCCTGTGCGGGCCCGGAACCAGCCGAGACGCTCCTCCAAGCCGACCCGTTCGGTGTCCCAGATCGCGGTCGAGGTGGCGATATTCGCGTTGTGGATGTCCAGGATCGCCGGGAGGTCATCGTGAGTCGCGTCCCGGATGACGGTGGCGGGCCTGGTGTCGAGTCGGTCGGTCATCGAGCCTCTCCGGGGCGTCCCACCGCGGCGGCCAGCGCGGAGCCGATGGTGGGATGGTGGAACTGGTAGCCCGCCTCCTCGAGGGCCGTGGGAATCGCTCTCGGTCCGCGCAGGATCGCCTCCTGCGCCATCTCGCCGACCAACGCGCGCAGCGCGAACGCCGGAACCACGAGCGGAGTGGGGCGATTCAGGGCACGGCCCAGCGCGCGACTGAACTCGGCGTTGGTGACCGGCGCGGGGCCCACCACGTTGACCGGGCCGGACACCGTGTCGTCGGTGAGCGCGAAGACGATCGCGCCGACCTCGTCGGCCAGCGAAATCCACGGCGTGTACTGGCGGCCGTTACCCAGCCGACCGCCCAATCCGAGCGCGTACAGCGGGTGCAGCATGCCGAGCATGCCTCCGGCGCGGGAGAGCACCACGGCGCTGCGCAACAACACGGTGCGCACCCCGGCGGCCGTGGCGGGCTCGGTGGCCTTCTCCCAGTCCCGGCACAAGGTGGCCAGGAAACTCGTACCGGCCGGGGCGGTTTCGTCCACCACCCGGTCGCCGGTGTCACCGCCGTAGTAGTGCACACCGCTGGCGTTGAGCAGCACGGGCACGCCCGCGGCGGCGACCGCGCCCGCCAGCACGTCGGTCGGCGTGATCCGGCTGTCGCGCAGCTCCTGTTTGAAACTGCCGGTCCAGCGGCGGCGGCCGACGCTCGCACCGCACAGGTTGACCACGGCGTCGGCGCCGCGAAGCGCCCGCTCGTCCAAGTGGGCGCGCACCGGGTTCCAAGCGAATTCGTCCGGGCCTGCCGCTTTTCTGCGCACCAGCCGGGCGACCTCGTGCCCGTCGCGGCGCAGAGCCGCGACGAGCGCCGTCCCGATCAACCCGGACGAGCCGGCGATCACGACCTTCATACGTGCCGCGGGACCTTCCTCACAAGCCGAGATCGGCCTCGAACGCCGCCTCCTCGAGGCGGTGCCGGATCGTGGTCAGGAAACGACCGGCGTCGGCGCCGTCGATCAGGCGGTGATCGTAGGTCAGCGGCAGGTAGCACATCGAGCGGACGCCGATGGACTCGTTGCCGGTCTCGTCGGTCACCACCACCGGGCGCTTGACGATCGCGCCCGTGCCGAGCATGGCCGCCTGCGGCGGAACCAGGATCGGGGTGTCGAACAGCGCGCCCTGGCTGCCGATGTTGGTGATGGTGAAGGTGCCGCCGGCCAGCTCGTCGGGCTTGAGGCCGCCGTTGCGGGCGCGATCGGCGATGTCGGCGATGGCGCGGGCCAGACCGGCCAGCGAGAGGTCGCTGGCGTTGTGGATCACCGGGGACAGCAGGCCCTGCTCGGTGTCGACGGCGATGCCGAGGTGCACCGAGGCGTGGTAGGTGATCTCCTTGCTGGACTCGTCGTAGCTGGCGTTGACGTTCGGGTGCACGCCCAGCGCCTCGACGACGGCCTTGGCGAAGAACGGCAGGAACGTCAGGTTGACGCCCTCGCGCTCCTTGAACGTCGACTTGGCCTGCTTGCGCAGCGCGGCGATCTTGGTGACGTCGGCCTCGTGCACCTGCGTCAGCTGCGCGGTGGTCTGCAGCGACTCGCGGGTCTTGGTCGCGGTGATCTGGCGGATGCGGTTGGCCTTCTGCACCGTGCCGACCAG
>NZ_BAFS01000087.1 GCF_000308415.1 Nocardia asiatica NBRC 100129
GCGCAAACTCATCGGACCCGCGGTGTCGCCGCAAGAGGTCGGCCCGGTGGACGTCGTGTTGCTGTCGCACGACGAACACCCCGACAACCTGGACAACTCCGGCCGGGAATTCCTGCGGACCGTGCCGACCGTGCTGTCCACTCCCGGTGCGGCGACCCGCATCGAGGGAGTGCGCGGACTGGAGAACTGGGAGACCGTGACGGTGCACGGGGTGCAGGTCACCGGTGTGCCCGCCCTGCACGGTCCCGAGGGCTGCGAACCCATCACCGGGGTCGTGACCGGGTTCGTGTTGCGGGCCGAGGGGGAGCCCACGGTGTACGTCTCGGGCGACAATGCCTCCGTCGACGTCGTGCGGCGCATCATCGAGCGGATCGGCCGGATCGACGTCGCCGTGCTCAACGTGGGCGCCGCGAACGTCGGCCGCTTCATCGAGGCCGACGTCACGTTGAACGCGCGCACCGCCGTGCAGGCCGCCGAAGCGCTCGGCGACGCGGTGATCGTGGCGGTGCACGGCGAAGGCTGGGCCCACTTCAGCGAGACGCTCGACTATCTGAGCCAGGAGTTCCGTTACGCCGGTCGCGCCGACCAACTGCGCATACCTCCCTTGGGGCGCGCGGCCACCGTGTGAGATCGGCGTGCCCAACTGGGCAACGTGCCGAGAAACCGGCGTCCGGGCGGGGGCCGGGGTGGTCGGCGTGCGCGACCGGCGCGTCGCTCGTGGCGCGGGCACGGTGGCGGGTCCACGATGGCGGTATGAGGATCGGAGTACCACGGGAGGTCAAGGAGCAGGAATTCCGGGTGGCCCTGACTCCGGCCGGCGCCGGGGAACTGGCCGGGCACGGGCACGACGTGCTGGTGCAGGCGGGCGCGGGCATCGGATCGGGATTCCCCGATGCCGACTTCGCCGCGGCGGGGGCGCGTCTGGTCCCGGACGCCGACCGAGTGTGGCGGGAAGCCGAGCTGGTGCTGAAGGTCAAGGAACCGATCGCGCAGGAGTATCCGCGACTGCGTAGCGGGCAGGTGCTGTTCACCTTCCTGCACTTGGCCGCCTCGCGCGAATGCACCGACGCCGTGCTGCGCTCGGGGATCACCGCCATCGCCTACGAGATGGTCCGCGCCGCCGACGGCTCCCTGCCGCTGCTGGCCCCGATGAGCGAGATCGCGGGCAAACTCGGCGTCCAGGTCGGCGCGTATCACCTGATGGCGCCGCTGGGTGGCGCGGGACTGCTGCCCGGCGGCGTCCCCGGCGTGCGCCCGGCGGAGGTGGTGGTGCTCGGCGGTGGCGTCGCCGGCTCGAACGCCGCAGCGGTCGCGGTGGGCATGGGCGCGCGCGTCAGCGTGCTCGACACCAACCTGCACCGGTTGCGCGAACTCGACGCCCGCTTCGACGGGCGGGTCACCACCGTCGCGTCGAACACCGCGGAGATCCGGCGCGCGGTGCTCTCGGCCGACCTGGTGATCGGCGCGGTGCTGGTCCCGGGTGCGCGCGCGCCGAGACTGGTCACCGACGACCTCGTCGCGGGCATGCGTCCCGGCGCGGTGCTAGTGGACATCTCCATCGACCAGGGCGGCTGCTTCGCCTCCGCGCACCCGACGACGCACGCCGACCCCACCTTCCGGGTGGCGGACGCGCTGTTCTATTGCGTCGCCAACATGCCGGGGGCGGTGCCGCACACCTCCACGATCGCGCTGACCAACGCCACCCTGCCCTACGTGCGCGCGATCGCCGACCTCGGCTGGAAGGAGGCGTGCGCCACGCATCCCGATCTGGCGCACGGGCTCACCGCGGACGCCGGACGGCTGCTGTCGGCGGAAGTTGCCGCCGCGCACGGATATTCGCGGCCGCTCGGCGTCGCGGGCTGACTACTCCCGCTCGTCGCGGCCCTCGCCCAGATACCAGTCGGGCTCGCCGCCGGTGGGCAGGTCGTGCAGCTTGTCCGGGTTGCGGACCACGTCGATGGCCACGATGCGGCCGTCGTCGACGGTGAAGGAGAAGACGCCCGCGTGGCTGCCGTCGAAGACCACCAGCCCGGGCTGGCCGTTGACCAGCACCGCGCGACCCCAGGCGCCCGCGGCGGACGGCGCGTGGTACCAGCCGAGCAGTAGTTTGGCCACGAGTTCGGCGCCGTGCACGGGCTGCCGGATCGCGGGCACCTTGCCGCCGCCGTCGGCGGTGAGGCTCACGTTCGAGTCCAGGACGCCGAGCAGCGCGCTGAGATCGCCGGAGCGCCAGGCCAGCGCGAAGGCCGAGACGACTTTCTTCTGCTCGTCGGGCGAGGCCGGGAACCGCGGGGTGCCGCTCTCGACGTGCTTGCGCGCCCGGGAGGCGAGCTGACGGACGGCGGCGGGCGTGCGACCGACCACTTCGGCGACCTCCGGCCCGCTCATGCCGAAGACGTCCTGGAGCACGAACGCGGTGCGCTCGGCCGGTGACAGTGACTCGAGCACGACCAGCAGCGCGGTGGTGACCCGCTCGTCCTGGGTGATCCGGTCGGCGGGGTCGTCCCAGGTGGTGACCTCCGGCTCGGGCAGCCATTCGCCCACGTACTGTTCGCGGCGTACGCGCGCGGAACCGAGGTGGTCGAGGGCGAGCCGGCCGGTCACGGTGGACAGCCAGGCGCGCAGGTTGTCGATCTCGCCGGCCGCGCCCGCCTCGTGCTGGCGCTGCAACCGCAACCACGCCTCCTGCACCACGTCGTCGGCGTCGCTGAGACTGCCCAAGGTGCTGTAGGCGAGCCTGCGCAGATACGGCCGGTGCTCCTCGAACTGCCGGGCCAACTCGGCTTGGTCGAGGGGCTCGCGGGAAGGCTGCTGGGAGGTCACTTCTGTTCGCCCGTTCGTCGTTCGGCCCCCGCCGGGGCGAGTCTATGGTGCGTCACCAGGTCGACGACGCAGGGGAACAGAGTGTGACACGGGTTCGAGCGGTGAGGCGTGTGCGCGAGGCCGCTCGCCCCACCCGATAGCCTCGCCGGGTGCAGAAGGGAACCTCCACCGCGATAGGGCTGCTGCTCGGATTCGCGCTCGACCGGGCGTTCGGCGATCCGCGACGATGGCATCCGGTGGCCGGATTCGGCTCCGCGGTCGCGGCTCTGGAATCGGTGACCTACGCCGACCGGCGCGCCGCCGGGCTGGTGCACGAGGCGCTGGCCGTCGGCGCCGTGGCCGGTCTGGGCATGGCCGTGCGGCGCGGCGGGGTGGTGTCGACCGCGGTGGCGACCTGGACCGTCCTGGGTGGACGCAGCTTGGCCCGGACCGGTCACGCGATGGCCGACCGGTTGGCCGACGGCGACCTCGCCGGTGCTCGCGCGCTGCTGCCCGCGCTGTGCGGTCGCGATCCACAGTCGCTCGACGCCGACGGACTCGCCCGCGCCGCCCTGGAATCCGTCGCCGAGAACACCTCCGACGCGGCAGTTGCGCCGGTGGTCTGGGGCGCCGTGGCGGGCGTACCGGGTCTGCTCGGCTATCGCGCGGTCAACACGCTCGACGCGATGATCGGCTACCGCAACGAGCGTTACCGGCGTTTCGGCTGGGCCGCCGCGCGGGTGGACGACGTGGCCAATCTGATTCCGGCGCGCCTCACCGGTTTGCTCACCGCCGCACTCGCGCCCACGATCGGCGGACGGCCCGCGGCGGCTCTCGGCGCTTGGCGACGGGACGCCGCCGAGCATCCCAGCCCCAATGCAGGAGTCGTCGAAGCGGCGATGGCCGGTGCGCTGGGCGTTCGACTCGGCGGCCGCACACAGTATCCGCACGGCGTGGAACTGCGGCCCGTCCTCGGCGACGGCCCGGCTCCTACCGTGCACGACCTGCGCCGCGCGGTCCGCCTCTCCGAGGCCGTGCAACTCGCCGCCACCCTGCTGGCCGCCGCTGTCGCCGCGACCAAGCGCTGAGGTATCGCGCGGCCCATGATCTCCGGGCGCTCGCACGCCCGGCCGGATTACGAGCGAGAGCGGTCCGCAGCCACGAAGCCGCACGGGAGCAGCCGTGGCAGGGGCCGGGCTGCGGCCTCGTCGCTGCGAGGGGGAGGTCAGCTGCGGCCGAGGTCGCAGGGTGGCGGCGGCCTGTGTGCCGGATCAGCTGTGACCGCCGCGCCGCGGGCCGGGCCGGGGTCAGCCGCGACCGCGGCCGTAGCGGTCGGCCAGGCGAGCTTCGGTGGTCGGTGCGGCGGGCGGGGATGGCGTGGCCGCCGGGGTGGGCTCGGACTCGGTCGGCGCGGGAGGTGGCGTTGTGGCGCCGGGTTGCGCGGCGGCGGCTTTTTCCTTCCTTCGTTCCCGGATCTCGGCGTAGACGAAGTAGCCGAGGCCCAGCGGCGCCATGATGCCGAAGGCGAGCCACTGGAGGCCGTAGGACAGGTAGGGGCCCGCGTCGAGCCGGGGCAGAGGAGTGGGGGTGAACGCGCCCGGTTGGTTCTCGCTGAGCTGCAGGTAGCCGCCCCGGTCGCCGGTCGGCAGGGAGGTCAGCGGCTGGTTGAGGACCGCCGACTCCTGGGTGGTGTCGATGGAGTACACCTGGCGGTAGCCGTCCTGGACGCTCGGGTCCTTGCCGGGCGCGACGCCTTCGGACATCCGGACGCGGGCCTCGATGCGCTGCGGCCCGGCGGGTGGCTCGGGGATCCGCGGCGGGCGCGTGCCGTCGACCGCCGCCACCAGCCCGCGGTCCACCAGCAGCACCCGGCCGTCGTCCAACCGGAAGGCGGCCAGCACCGCGTACCCCGGAGCGCCGTCGAGGTGGCGCAGCCGGACCAGCACCGTCGAGTCCGGGACGTAACTACCGGAGGCAATGACGCGCCGCCACTCGGTGGGCGTGCCGCCGGCCGCTTCGGCGAGCACGGTGGTGACGTCGACGGCCTCGGCCCGCACCGAGTCGGCGATCAGTTCGTTGCGATGCGAGGTGGCCGTGTTCTTGCCGAGCTGCCAGGGCGCGAGCACGGTGAAACACAGGTAGGCGAAGGCTGCGACCAGCACCGCCAGGATCAGCCAGCTGGGGCGCAGCAGGAAGGCGAGTCTGCGCATCACGATCGCTCGTCGGCGAGTAGGCGCGGATCGGGCGGTTCGGCGGCAGCCAGTTCGGCGCGCACCCAGTCGAGCAGGCCGGGCACGGCGGCCTCGATCTGAGCGCGCACGAGTTCGAAGTCGGCGGCGTCGCCGTAGTAGGGGTCGGCCACGTCCTGGCCGTCGGCGTCGGGGTCGAAGGCGCGCAGCAGACGCAGCCGCTCGACCGGGACGCCCAGTCGGGCCAGGTCGCGCTGGTGCGAGCGGTCCAAGGCGATCACCAGGTCCGCTTCGCTGTGCTCGGCGCCGAACACGGCGGCGATGTGCCCGGTGGGGTACCCGTACTTGCGCAGGGTCGCGCTGGTGCGCGGGTCGGCGTCGGCGCCGACGTGCCACGATCCGGTGCCCGCGCTGCTGACCCGTACCCGATTGGCCAGTCCGGCCCGGTACAGGTGCGACGCGAAGATCTTTTCCGCCATCGGAGAGCGGCAGATGTTGCCGGTACAGACGAATGAGACGTGCAGCTGACCCACGCCTGCCATTCTGGCCGGTCCTGCCACGGGAGCGCCACGTAGGGTGTGGTCTCGTGGCCGAGCACACCGTCGATCGCGCGAAACTGCGCCACCACGGCGACGTGGACGCGCGTCCGGGCATGCTCGATTTCGCGGTGAACGTCCAAGGGATCGCGCCGCCGGAGTGGCTGCGGCGGCGTCTGGCCGCTCGGCTGACGGATCTGGGCCGCTATCCGAGCGCCGCGGACGCCGAAGCCGCCCGCCGTGCGGTCGCGACCCGGCACGGCCGCGCGCCGGGTGAGGTGTTGCTGCTGGCGGGCGCCGCGGAAGGATTCGCGATGCTGCCGCGCCTCGCGCCGCGATCGGCCGCGGTGCTGCACCCGTCGTTCACCGAGCCCGAACTGGCGCTGCGGGAAGCCGGCGTCCCCGTGACGAGGGTGCTGCTGGAGCCGCCCTACCGGCTCGACCCCGCCGCCGTGCCCGCCGACGCCGACCTGGTGGTGCTCGGGAACCCCACCAACCCGACCTCGGTGCTGCACCCGGCCGACGCCATCCGCGCCTTGCGCAGGCCCGGCCGCCTCATCGTGGTCGACGAAGCCTTCGCCGACGCGGTGGCGGGCGAACCGGAATCCCTCGCCGCCGACACCGCGCCCGACCTGCTCGTGCTGCGCAGCCTCACCAAGACCTGGGCGCTGGCCGGGTTGCGCTGCGGCTACTTCCTGGGAGCGCCCGAGGTTCTCGCCCGGCTCGACCACGGGCGGCCGCACTGGCCCCTGGGCACCCTGCAGTTGGAGGCGATCACCGCCACCGCCGGCCCGGCGGCCGTCGCCGAGGCCGGACGCCGCGCCGAGACGCTCGCCGCGCGGCGCTCCGCGATGATCGAGCGACTGAGCGGCGTCGGCGTCGAGGTCCACACCCCGGCGGAAGGCCCGTTCCTGCTGCTGCGCGTGGCGGACGGCGAATTGCTGCGCAAGCATCTGGCCGTCGAGGGCATCGCGGTCCGTCGCGCGGACACCTTCCCCGGTCTGGGCCCGGATCATCTGCGCGTCGCGGTCCGTGCCGCCGAGGAGGTCGATCGGCTGGTCGCCGCGATCCGGTCGGTGGACGCACGGTGAGCGCACCCTCGGGCCGCCTGCCGCGGTGGTGTATCCGATGCCGTGCGCTCGGGCGGTGGGCGAATCCTCGAACCCGCACCGGTCCGGGAACGAACTCGGTGCGGCAGTGCGGCAGCGACGTGAAGAAAGGTGGACGATGACCACGCTCGCGGATCTCATCGGGGCGCTCGACGCGGCCTACCCGCCCGCGCTGGCCGAGTCGTGGGACTCGGTCGGCCTGGTCTGCGGTGACCCCGACGAGGAGCTGACCAGGGTGCTGTTCGCGGTCGACGCGACCGCGGCGGTGGTGGACGAGGCGATCGACTGGCGCGCGCAGGCCCTGGTCGTGCACCACCCGCTGCTGCTGCGCGGCGTCGACACCGTCGCGGCGAGCACGCCGAAAGGCGCGCTGCTGCACCGGTTGATCCGTTCCGGCTGCGCGCTGTTCACCGCGCACACCAACGCCGATTCCGCCGCGCCCGGCGTCTCCGACGCGCTCGCCGCGGCCCTCGGTCTCACGGTGACCGGTCCGCTGGACGCCAAACCCGAGTCCGCCGTGGACAACTGGGTGGTCCAGGTACCTCGCACGCACACCGATGCCGTGCTGGCCGCGCTTTTCGCCGCGGGCGCGGGCGGGAGCGGGGCCTATTGCGACTGTGCGCTGCGGGTACCCGCGACGGGGCAATTCCGTCCGGTGGAAGGCGCGACTCCGGCGGAAGGCTCGCTGGGCGAACTCCGGCAGGTGGAAGAGGACCGGGTGGAGGTGATCGCCCCGCCGGCGGTGCGCTCGGCCGTGCTCGCCGCGCTGCGCGCCGCCCATCCCTACGAGGAACCGGCGTACCACATCAGCGAACGCGCCCAGTTGCCGTCGTCGCTCGGCATCGGCCGGGTGGGCACGCTGCCGGAACCGGAATCGTTGCGCGCGTTCACCGATCGCGTGGCTCGCGCTCTGCCGCACACCGCCTGGGGCGTCCGCGCCGCCGGGGACCCGGATCGCAGTGTCTACACCGTCGCGGTGTGCGGGGGAGCGGGCGACTCCTACTTGAACAAGGCGACCAAGCTCGGCGTCGACGTGTACGTCACCTCCGATCTGCGCCACCATCCGGTCGACGAGCACCTGCGCGCGGGCGGTCCCGCGCTGGTCGACGCCGCGCACTGGGCGACCGAATTCCCTTGGTGCGCGCAGGCGGAAGCGCTGGTCCGAAACGCCCTGCCCGGCTTGGAGACCAGGGTGTCCACGTTGCGCACCGACCCGTGGACGGTGCGCGCGTCCAGCTGAGGGCGGCGGGTCCGCGGCCGATGCCGTTGTCCCCGCGCCGAACTGGCGACGGCGTGTCGGGGCGTGTCCGCGTCGCGCCGGAACGTGATGGGCGTTTCGGGTGAATCGTGTAGTTCGCGCGGGGTACAACTACCGCATGAACTTCCCGGTTGATTTCGGGCTCGTGCAGATCGGGCTGATCCTGCTGCTGGTCGTCGGTGTGGCGCTGATCGTCTCCGGCCTGATCGCCGCGCGCCGGTCCGGGATGCGGCCGCTGCTCGCGCGCGGGACGGGCGGACTCGCGTTGTTGCTGGTGGCGGCGGTGTTGCTGTGGATCGCGACGCTGCTGCAGACGTATCTCGGACTGACCGGCGAGATCAAGGCGGCCCATGTGGTGGCCAAGCCGGTGCCGGGCCAGGAACACCAGCTCGACGTCGATCTCACCCTGTACGGCGACGACGACCACCCCGAACAGCGCGCGACCTACCGGGTCGAGGGCGACATGTGGGTGCTGCAATCGGGCATCGTCGAGCTGGAACCGTGGGTGAACGCCCTGGGCTTCCACTCCGGCTACCGGATCAGCCGCCTGTACGGCCAGCGCCTCGACGGCGTCGCGACCACGCAGAACCAGATCTTCCTCAACGACGGCGACCGCGACTTCTTCGCCGACATGCGCGAGGGCCGCTGGTGGACCCAGCCGTTCGTGCGCTCCGCCTACGGCAACGCGGTGATCGCTGTCCCCGGGGAATACGACGTCTACATCTCCCGGGACGCCATCAAAACCCGTCCCGTCGGCGGCTGACGCGGGTCCGCCGGTTCCGGCGGGGTACGGTTGAACACCAGTCCCGTCCACCCCGTCCAGGAGTTTGTCCGCGTTGAATGTCGAACCCACGATCCAGGCCGAGCTGCTGCGGCTGGCCTCCGTCGACGCCGAGCTGACTCGGATCGCGCACCGGCGCACCGTGCTGCCCGAGCAGCAGGAGGTGGCCCGGCTGGAGGCCGAGCGCAACGCGCACAAAGACGCCGCGGTGGCGGTGGAGATCGTGCTGGACGACCTCGATCGCGACATCCGCAAGCTGGAGGGCGAGGTCGAGGCGGTGCGCAAGCGCGAGGATCGCGACAAGAGCATGCTCACCGCGGGAACGGTGAACGCGAAACAGCTTTCGGAGATCCAGCACGAGCTGGGCAGTCTGGAGCGCCGCCGCTCGGTCCTGGAGGACGAACTGCTCGAGGTGATGGAGCGGCGTGAGGCCTCCGCCGCCGACCACGAGCACGCGGGCGCCCGCTTGAGCAAGACCGAGGACGAACTCGCGGCCGCGCAGCGGCAGCGCGACGAGGCGCTGGCGGATCTGGACGTGGCGCAGACCCGCTGCGACGACGATCGCGCCCTCGTGGTGGCGAAACTGCCCGGCGAACTGCTCGCCATCTATGACCGCCAGCGGCAGCAACACGGCGTGGGCGCCGCGCTGTTGCAGGCTCGTCGCTGCGGCGCGTGCCGCATCGAGCTCGATCGCGGTGAGATCGCGCGCATCGCCAAGACCGCGCCGGACGTGGTGGTGCGCTGTCCCGAGTGCGGCGCGATCCTGGTCCGGACCAAGGAATCGGGGCTGTGAACTCGCCGCGACCGGGCGCCGGGGAAGCCCGGCGATGAGCTTTCCCGAAGTGATCGTCGAAGCCGACGGCGGCTCTCGGGGCAATCCCGGTCCGGCCGGATACGGAGCGGTGGTCTACGACGCCGACCACGTCCGGGTGCTCGCCGAGCGCCGGGAGTTCCTCGGCGTCGCGACCAACAACGTCGCCGAATATCGCGGACTGATCGCCGGATTGGAGGCGGCCGCGGAGCTGGGCGCCGAGTCGGTCGTGGCGCGGATGGATTCCAAGCTGGTCGTCGAGCAGATGTCCGGTCGCTGGAAGATCAAGCACGCGGCCCTGATCCCGCTGGCCGACCGCGCCCGCAGGCTCGCCGACGGGTTCGCACGGGTGACCTACACCTGGATTCCCCGCGCGGAAAACGCCGCCGCCGACCGCTTGGCGAACGAGGCCATGGACGAGGGCGCGGGGCAGGGCCGGGCCGCCGCGGACACGCGGTCGGCCGAGGCCGCCGATCCGGCCCTCGCGGTGACCGAGCGCGCTCTGCCGAGCTGGATCGATGAGGTCAGGGACGCCGCCGCGCAGCCGAAGCCCGCGCAGTACAGCCCGGGCTGGACCGGCGCCGTCGGTCGTCCCACCCGGCTGCTGCTGCTTCGTCACGGGCAGACCGAGTTGTCGGTGCAGCGCCGCTATTCCGGCCGCGGTAATCCGCCGCTCACCTCACTGGGCCGGGAGCAGGCCGCTCGCGCCGCGAAGATGCTCGCCGCCAAGGGCGACATCGCCGCCGTGGTCAGCTCTCCGCTCGGCCGGGCCAGGGAGACCGCCGAGGCGGCGGCCGCCGCTCTCGGGGTTCCGGTCGAGGTCGACGACGGGTTGATCGAGACCGACTTCGGCGAGTGGGAGGGGCTGACCTTTTCGGAGGCCGCGCAGCGCGACACCGGCCTGCACGCGCGCTGGATCGGTGACCCCACCGTCGCCGCGCCCGGCGGGGAAAGCTTCGCGGAGGTCGAGCGGCGGGTGGACGCGGTGCGGCGCGACCTGGTCGAGCGGTATCCGGGCGCGAACCTGGTGGTGGTCAGTCATGTCACCCCGATCAAGACGCTGCTGCGGCTGGCCCTAGATGTCGGTCCCGCGCTGCTGTACCGGTTGCATCTGGATCTGGCGTCGCTATCGATAGCGGAGTTCTATCCCGACGGCGGGTCGTCGGTGCGTCTGGTGAACGACACGTCCTACCTCTGAGCGCGCCTCCGGGCCGGTATCGAGGGCGAACGGTGTGCGCGGATCGCGAATTATGCCCCATTGCAACACATTTGCGTTTCACATTCGCGCGATGCGGTGAATCTCACTTCAACTCTGCCTTGCGCGCCCAGTAGCGGTAGGCTTCCGGACGGTCAGGCACAGGCGTCCTACCGGCCTGCCTGGTCGGGGTCGGCGCACGTCCTCGGTCAGTGCTGTTCGCGGGACGATGACGCGCGGGCAGCGGCGCCCGCAGGCCGCGTCGTCGGAAGCGCTTGTGCCGTCGAGTGGTCCGATGAGAGTGCAGGTTCGATGAGCAGTCCGATCAAGGTTGTCGTTCTCGGGGCGGGGATCGGAGGGCTCACTACCGCGGCCGCCCTGCGGCATGCGGGTTTCGGCGTCGAACTATACGAAGCCGGTCCGGAGCTGCGGGCTCAGGGCTTCGGACTTTCGGTGCAGGCCAACGGAATCAACGCGTTGCGCACCCTCGGCCTCGGCATCGAAGAGCAATTACTCGAACGCGGCGGCCGGGTCGAGACCTTCCGGTTCTGCAACCCCGACGGCAGCCCGATCCGGGTGCTTCCGGTGCACCGCCTCGACGCCCAGCTCGGCGCCCCCGCCGTGGCGCTGCACCGCACCGACCTGCACGACGTGCTGCTGCGCGCGATCGGCGACACACCGACTTTCGTCGGCGCGCAAGCCACTCGTTTCGTGGACGACGGCGAGCACGTGCGCGTCGAGTTCGCCGACGGCCGGATCGCCGAAGGCGATCTGCTCGTCGCCGCCGACGGCATCCACTCGGTGGTGCGCGCCCAACTGCACGGTCGCGCCGAGCCGCGACCTGGCGATTTCGTGTGCTGGCTGGCCTGTATCCCGTTCGAGCATCCCAATGTCGCGCGCGGATTGTCGGCGCACTTCTGGGGCACCGGAATGCGTTTCGGCATCCACGACATCGGCCACGGCCGGGTGTACTGGTGGGGCACCAAGACGCTGCCCGCCGAGGAGGCCGCGAATTGGCAGGGCGGTAAAGAGGACCTGCTGCGCCTGTACGCCGACTGGGCCCCGGAGGTGCGCGCCTGTATCGAGCAGACCGACGAATCGGCGATCCTGGCCGTGCCCGCGCAGGACCGCCCGCCGCTCGCGCAGTGGGGCCGCGGCCGGGTGACGCTGCTCGGCGACGCGGCGCACCCGATGCTGCCCAGCCTCGGCCAGGGCGCCAACGCGGCCATCGAGGACGCGGTGGTGCTGGCGAGTGTGCTGCGCAACAGCCTGGATCCGGTCGCGGGCCTGCGCCGTTACGAGAAGTTGCGCGCCGACCGCACCGCCATGTTCGTCAACGGGTCGGCCTCGCTGGCCAAGATCGAGCAGACCACCGACCCACGACTGGTACGGGTGCGCGACACCTATTTCCGGCACGCGCCCACCGAATTCTTCCTGCGCGAACTCGGCAAGCCGATGTCCTTCCCACCGCCGGACGGTCCGACCGCCCGGCTGCCGCGCCCGCTGTCCCCGGTCGAGCGCTGGCATTGGATCGCCGATCAGCTCGCGCCGCTGCACATCCTGTCGCGGGTGCGTGTGCGCGGACACGTCGAGGTCGAGCAGATCCGCGCGGGTTTGGACGAGGTGCAGCGCCGGCATCCACTGCTGCGGGTCGCGGTCGCCGCCGAACCGGACGGCACCGCACCGCGTTTCGTACCGGTCCAGGCGCCGATTCCGCTGCGCGTGATCGAATCCGAGGACAGCACGAACTGGCTGGCCGAAGCCGACGAGGTGGAGTTGCGCGAGCCGTTCGACTGGCGCACCGGCCCGCTGGCCCGAGCGGTGCTGATCAAGGAGACCGACGGCACGAACGAACTGATCATCACGCTGCACTACGCCATCGCCGATGGAGAGAGCGCGCTGTCGGTGGCCAAGCAGGTGCTCCAAGTGGCCGCCGGGGAAGCGGGCGACTTCGCGCCCGCGCCGGTTCGGCCGGGGCCGGAGGAGCTGTTCCCGCCGCGTTTCCAAGGCGCGGGCGGCGCGCTGCGCACCGCGGGTTCGTTCCTGCGCGACCAGAAGTCGCAGCTGCGCAAGCCGCGCAGGCTGGAGCCCACCTCGCTGGCGCCGCCCGCGCGGCGGCGCAGCCGGGTCGTGCACCGCAGCCTCGACGCCGATCGGCTCGACGCGCTCACGGCGGGGTGCGCCCGTCACGGCGTCGGCCTGCAGGCGGCGCTGTCGGCGGCGCTGCTGATCGCGGCGGCCAGGGAAGCGGGCACCGAGAAGGCCACCTGGTACACCGTCGGCAGCTCGGTCAATTTCCGTGACCATCTCGACGGCGCCGCCGCCGACACCGAGGTCGGCACCTACCAGGGCATGATCGCCACCCCGGCGAAGTACGCGCCGTGGGCTTCGCTGTGGGAGATCGCCGCCGAGATCGAGCGCGAGTACGGCGCGCGGATGGATCGGCGCGATCACCTGTCCGCGCTGAACCTGCTGAAGGTGGCCGCGCCGAAATCGGTGGCCGCCAGCGCGTCCACGGTAAAACTCATGGATACCCGCGGTCCGGGCCATCTCTGCATGACCTACCTGGGCAGCTACCCGTTCCCGGACAAGCTCGGCTCGTGGCAGCTGGAGGGCGCGCAGTTCGTCTCCGGCATGTCCGTCAGCGGTTTCATCATGGCCACCGCCAACGCGACGCACAACGAGCTGTCCTTCAACATCGGCTACGTCGAGCCCGCGGTCTCGCGCGAGCGAGCCGATCGTCTGGCCGACGAAAGCGTGTGCGCGCTGCTGTCGGCTTGCTGACCGGCCCGCATACACCGCGATACAACAGCAGAGTCGCGGCATCGGCAGAGCCGATGCCGTGATTCGCGATATCGATAACTGGATAAGTGTGGTAGCAGCTTTGCGTGTCAGCGATCAGGGTGGGCTTGGTTAGATCCGCGCACGGCCGGTGCCGCGACTGTCGCGATAGGAGTGACTGTGACATCCGAACCGAGTGCTACTTCCGAAAGACCTCCCGAGGCCTGGCCGGTCAGCGCGTATCAGCGAGACGTGTTGTCGGTCGCCTACCGGTACGCCCCGTCGCCGGTCACCAGGAACGCCTACTGCGCGTTCCTGGACGAGCCTTTCGACATGGCCAGGTTGCGGGCGGTGGTGCGGAGGGCGCTGCTCGGTGACGACGCCCTGCGGCTGCGGTTCGAATTCTCCGAAGGCCGCTTCTGGCAGTGGGTGTCCGACGAGCTACCGGAGGTCGAACTGGTCGATCTCAGCTGGGCCTCCGACCCCGCCGCGGCGCGGCGGGACTGGGTGAACCGGGCCAATGTGACGCCGTCCCCGCCGCGGCAGCCGTTCCGGATCGCCGCGCTGGTCGACGGCCCCGACCACTTCCATCTCTACGTGGCGATGCACCACGCGATGATCGACGGCTGGGGCGTGAACGCGCTGTGGAGCGCGCTGGTGGACAACTACAGCCGCACGGACCTGCCGCTGGAGGCGCTCGCCGAACCCGACCCGGCGACCGAGCAGACCGACCGCAGCGCGGCCACCTACCGCAAGATCGCCGCCGAGCACGAGGAATACCTCTCCTCGCCGCAGTGGGTGGCGGATCGGGACGCGCTGGTGCGCCGTTTCGAAGGCGTGCTCCCCGCGCTGTTCTCCGGCCGTGCGAGCACTCCGAACGTCAACCGGGGACGCAGGCGCGTGGTCGTGGAACCCGCCTTCCTCGACCGGATCCGGGCCACCGGCTTCTCCGTCTTCGCGTTCACCGTCTCGGCGCTGGCCGCGTACCTGACCACCATCCACCGCTCCGAGGAGGTGGTGGTCGGGGTCCCGATGCTCAACCGGCACAGCGCGGAGACCTTCCGCACCTCCGGTCACCGGACGAACGTGGTGCCCCTGCGCATCCGGGTGGACCCGGCCCAGCCGCTGTCGGCGGTCGCGACCGAGGTGGCCGCGCAGATCCGCGAACTCAAGCGCTACGAGCGTTTCCCGTACGGTGACCTGGCCCGTGCGCTCAGCAGTGATCCCACGGCGCCGCCACTGTTCGACGTGGCGTACTCCTACATCAAGATGCCGCCCTCGGATCACCTGGACAAGATCCTCGGCACCCTCGACATCGTGAATCCGGGCACGGTGCTCGAGGCGCTGAACATCCTCGGTGTCGAGCACGCCCGCGACGGTTCGCTGAATCTCCAGCTCTACTACGACCGGGACGTCTTCGACGCGAACTTCCCGTTCGAATCGGTCGTGCGCGGCATCGGCGCGCTGCTGGTCGCGGCGCTGGACCGGCCCACAGCGCCGATCTCGGCGTTGCCGCTGATGTCCGCGCGGGAACTGGCCGCCATCGCGGCGTTCGAATGCGGTCCGCGAGAAGAGTTCCCCTACACCACGATCGACCGGCTGTTCGCCGAGGCATCCGCCGCGCATCCGGAACGAGTCGCGATCGAACCGGTCGCCGGTTCGGGGGAGCGGCCGCTGCGCTACGGCGAACTGTCGGCGCTGGCCGACGGCTTCGCCGCCGAACTGCGCGCGCTGGGCGCGACCGGCAACGAATGCGTCCCGGTGGTGCTGCACCGCTCGACGGAGATGCTGATCGCGATCTTCGGCGTGCTGCGCGCGGGCTGCGCGTACGTGCCGCTGGACCCGGATTTCCCGGCCGCCCGCATCGAGACCGTGCTCGCCGACTGCGGAGCGCGTTTCGTCGCGGCCGGGCCGCGACATCGAGCCGTCTTCGACAAATTGGGCGTCACCCGGATCACGGTGGCCGACATCCGGGCGGCCCGAGGTGTCGAGAACGTCTCGCACCCGGCGGATCTCAGCTATCTCATCTACACCTCCGGCTCCACGGGCGTGCCCAAAGGCGTGATGATCGAGCACCGATCGGTGGTGAACCGCCTGACCTGGATGCAACGGCGCTACCCGCTGCACGCCACGGACGTGATCCTGCAAAAGACACCGGTCACCTTCGACGTGTCGGTGTGGGAACTGTTCTGGTGGGCGATCACCGGCGCCCGGGTGGCGCTGCTGGAACCGGGCGGGGAGCGCGATCCGCGCCGCATCGCCGAGGCGATCGCCGCGCACGGCGTCACCGTGCTGCATTTCGTGCCGTCCATGCTGGCCGCCTTCGTCGACGAGCTGGCGGCCGATCCGGCGACGGTCGCGCGGATCGCCTGCGTGCGGCGGGTGTTCTGCAGCGGCGAGGCGCTACCACCGGCGCTGGTGCGCCGGTTCCACGCGGTCTTCACCGCGGCCGGGGCCACAGCGCCGCAGCTGGTGAATCTCTACGGCCCGACCGAGGCCACCGTGGACGTGTCCTATTTCGACTGCCCGGCCGGCGACTCGCTCGACGTGGTGCCGATCGGCCGCCCCATCGACAACATCGATCTGCTCGTGCTCGACGACACCGGCCGCCGCGTGCCGGTCGGTGTGCCGGGGGAACTGAACATCGCGGGCGTGGGCGTGGCGCGTGGCTACCGAGGCAGGCCCGAGCTGACCGCCGCGGCGTTCGTGGACGATCGCGCGGTGCCAGGACGCCGCCGGTACCGCACCGGCGACCTGGCGCGGTGGCTACCGGACGGGAACCTCGAGTACCTCGGCCGCTTCGACGACCAGGTGAAGATCCGCGGCAACCGGGTCACGCTGGGCGAGGTGCACAACGCCATGCTCGGCTGCGCCGGGGTGCGTGCGGCGGCCGTGGTGGACGAGGTCTCCGAGGCGCACGGCGTGCAACTGGTCGGCTACTTCGTCGGGGCGGACGTCTCCGGCGAGGAGATCGCCGAGCGGCTCGCGGCCACGCTGCCCCGCTACATGGTGCCGTCCCGGCTGATCCGGGTGGACCGGATCCCGCTGACCCGCAACGGGAAGCTGGATCGCCGCGCGCTCGCCGCGCAACTCGTCCTCGGCCACGGCGCCGAGCCGGTCACGGGCGGCGGCGAGCCGCGCACCGACGTCGAGATCCGGCTCGCGCGGGTCTGGCGCACGGTGCTGGGCGTCGAGTCGATCGGCGTGCACGACAACTTCTTCACCCACGGCGGCGATTCCATCCTCGCGCTGGCCGTGCGCACCGCCGCCGAACGCGCCGGGCTCTACTTCGACGTGGACGCCTTCTACCAGGCCCCGACCATCGCCGAGCTGGCCCGTGTGGTGCGCGACAGCGGTCACGGCGATCGCGCGCACATCGGGACCGCCCTGGAGACGGTGCCGCTGATCGACCGCGCCGCCCTGCACCGGGTCGAGGACGCGTTCCCGGCCACGGCGCTGCAACTGGGCATGCTGTATCACAGCATCGAGCGCGCCGACTCGGTCACCTATAAGGACGCGTTCCGATATCGACTCGAAGTACCTTGGGACGCATCGCGATTCCGGGAGGCCGTGGATCGGCTGGTGCGCCGCCAGCCCGCGCTGCGCTCGTCGTTCGAGCTGAGCAGGTATTCCGTTCCGCTCCAGGTCGTGCACGTCGCGCCGCCCTACGAGCTGGAAATCGTCGACCTCGGCGAGATGGACGAGGCGGACGGCGAGGACCTGATCGAGATCTACCTCCAGGAGCGCACGCAGGCCCACTACGACATCTCGGTCGCCGCGCTGTTCGCCATGCGGGTGTTCGTCCGCCACGGTCCGCAGGACCCGGTCGCCACGGTCGACCTGGTACTGAGCTTCCATCACGCCATCCTGGACGGTTGGAGCGTCGCCACCTCGGTGCTGGAACTGCTGCTGGACTACCTGAATCACCTCGGCATGACCCGGACCCGGATCGAGGCCACGCCGCACCCGGCCACCGTGCTCGCCGAGTACGCGCGGGCCGAGCAGGGCGCCGCGCACGACACCGCGGCCCGCGCATACTGGCTGACCGCTCTAGCCGGGGCCGAACCGACCGCGCTCACCGCGCTCGGCGTGCACCAGCCGGTGGTCGCCGGTGTGCCGCGAGCGCGGGCGCTGGTGCCCCGCGGGCTGGCCGAACGGGTCTCGGCATTCGCCGCGCGCCACCAGGTCCCGGAGAAATCGGTCTACCTGGCCGCGCACTGCCTGGCGCTGCGGGCGCTCACCGGGCGCACGGACGTCACCACCGGCGTGGTGAGCCACGGTCGCCCGGACCGTGCGGGCGCCGAGCGGGTGGCGGGGTTGTTCCTCAACACGCTGCCGATCCGGTTGGACAGCACGGCGACCACCTGGCGGGCGGCGGTCGAGCAGATCGCGCGCCGGGAACGGGAGGCCTATCCGTTCCGCCGCTACCCGCTGCGCTCGATCCTCGCCGACGGCGGGCCGGTCTTCGAGACGGCGTTCAATTTCGTCAACTATCACGTCTTCCAGCCCATGCTGGTGCTGGACGGCGTGCGCCTGCTGGACTTCGACGCCCGCGAGGAGACCAACTTCCAGCTGCTGGTGACCGCGGCGACCGACCCGCGCGACGGACGGATGTGGCTGCGGGTCGACGGCGACCACACGCTGACCGCCGAGCAGTGCGAGACGGTGGCGCTCACGCAGCTGCGCATGCTGGCGGGCATCGTCGCCGACCCCGACACGGCGATCGACCGAGGCGTCGGCCCGGCCACCGCCCGTGACGTGGGCACGCTGGTGGCCGAGGCCGCCGCGCTCAACCCCGCCCGCGTCGCCCTGGCCGGTGACGAGGAAACGGTCACCTACGACGAGCTGATCGAACGCTCCGATCGGCTGGCCCGCCGCCTGGTCGGACTCGGGGTGTCGCCGGGGGACCGGGTCGGCATCCTGATGGGGCGTCGTCCGCAACTGGTGCTGCTGGTGCTCGCGCTGACCAGGATCGGGGCCGCCTGCGTTCCACTGGATGTGAGCTACCCGCGGGCCCGGCTGAACTCGATGATCGAGCGGGCCCGTCCGCACCGGGTGATCGCCGACGCCGCCTATCGCGACATCGTGGACGACGCCGCCTTGGTCCTGGACACCGCCGCCCTCTTCGACAACTCCCTGCCCGACGTGGACGTGGCCCTGCCCGAGTACATCTCGCCCGACGCGGTGGCCTATGTGCTGTTCACCTCCGGGTCGACCGGCGAGCCCAAGGGCGTCGCGATGCCGCACCGCGGCCTGACCTCCCTGGTGGACTGGCAGAACCGCGCGGCCACCGGTACCGGGCTGCTGAGCACGCTGCAATTGGCGCCGTTGAGTTTCGACGTGTCGTTCCAAGAGATCTTCACCACCCTCGCGGCCGGGTCCACCCTGCGGGTGAGCGCGGCCGACCTGCGCTCGAATGTCGAGCAACTGCTGAACACGGTGGTGGAGGAGGGCATCGAACGGCTGTTCCTGCCGTACGTGGCCTTGCAGGCGTTCGCTGAGGCCGCCGTGGCGCGGCGGATGTTCCCGACCGAACTGAAGGTCCTGATCTCCTCCGGTGAACAGCTGCGCATCACCGACGAGATCCGCGCGCTGTGCAAGGTGGTTCCGGGCCTGGTGCTGGAGAACCAGTACGGCCCCACCGAAACCCACGTCGCGACCAAGTTCACGCTGACCGGCCCGGCCGACGAGTTCCCCGCCCTGCCGCCCATCGGCCGCGCCGTCGACGGTGACACCGTGGAGCTGCTCGACAGCGCGCTGCGCCCGGTACCGGACGGCGTGATCGGCGAGATCTATCTCGGCGGCCGCAGCATCGCCCGCGGTTACGAGGGCAGGCCCGCGCTCACCGCACAGCGGTTCGTCGCCACGCACGCCGGCGGGATCCGCTACCGCACCGGTGACCTCGGTGTCCGGCTGTTCTCCGGCGACATCGTCTGCCTCGGCCGCAGCGACAGCCAGGTCAAGATCCGCGGCTTCCGGGTGGAGCCCGCGGAGGTGGAGCTGTGCATTCTCGGGTTGGTCGACCAGTTCCCCGGTATCACCGAGGCCGCCGTGGTGGCGCGCGGCTTCGGCGGTATCGACGGTTCGCTGATCGCGTTCCTGGTCGGAGCGGCCGAACAGACCGACCTCGCCGCGCTGCGGCACGCCCTGCGCTCGGTGCTGCCCGCGCACATGGTGCCGTCGCGGTTCGTCTGGCTCGACGAACTGCCCCGCACGCCCAGTGGCAAACGCGACGACGCCATGCTGCGCGCCTACGGGGAGGACGCCACGGATTCGGTGGCGGCGCGGCGGGAACCGGCCGACGAGTACGAGCGGTCGGCGGTCGGTCTGCTGGCCGAGTACGCGGGGTTGCGCGCGATCGGGGTGGACGACGACTTCTTCGCCGCGGGCGGCACCTCGATCGGTGCGATGCGCGTGGTGATGGCACTGTCGCGCCGGTGGGGAGTCGAGGTGCCGCTGGACGCGTTCATCGGCGCGCCCACCGCCGCCGGGCTCGCCACGCTGGTGCGGGCGGGCGAGGTCCAGCGCACGTTCGACCCGCTGGTGCCGATCAGCGTCGGCGGCGCCAAGCCACCGCTGTTCCTCGTGCACCCGATCGGCGGCAACGTGCTGTGCTACCTGGCTCTCGCGCGGCACCTGGACCCGGACCGCCCGGTGTACGGGTTGCAGGCGGCGGGCGCGGACGCGGGCAGCGCGCCGGAGAAGTCCATCCCCGCGATGACCGAGTCGTATCTGGAGGCGGTGCGGCGGGTGCATCCGGTCGGTCCGTATCACCTGGCGGGCTGGTCGTTCGGCGGCTACGTCGCCTTGGAGATGGCCCGCAGCCTCCCCGAGCACGAGGTGTCCAGCGTGACGCTGCTGGACACGATGGCGCTGCGCGAACGCACGCGGACGCCGATCCCGGAGGAGAAACTCATCCGGTGGTTCTTCCTCGAACTGTTGTGGTACGCGCGGGGAAGCCGGTCCGCGCTGGTCGATTTCGCGCCCGACTTGCACAATTCCGAGGAGTTGTTCGCGGCGATGCTGGAGGAGTCGGTGCGGTCGGGCATCCTGCCCGCCGACAGCTCGCCGCAGGCGATCCGGCGGCTCTACGAGGTGTTCTTCGCCAACTACTCCGCGATGCTGGACTACAAGCTCGAGCCGTACGAGTTCGACATCACGCTGCTGCGCGCCACCGAGGGACTGCCGCCGGGCGTCGACCTGGCGCACCAGACCGTCGGCAGCATGTTCGACAGCGCCGACAACGGCTGGAAACAGTACGCGGCGCGCCGGTTCACCGTGATCGACGTGCCGGGCGACCACTTGAACATGATGACCGAGCCCAACATCGGGGAACTGGGGCTGCGGCTGGACGAGGTGCTCTCGGCCGCCGACCCGGACCTGGACCGGGAGTGGGACGAATCCATGCTGGACGCCTGAGGTCCGTTCACGCCTTCGCCGCGGCCGCCGCCCCACGCAGCGCGGCCGCGGTGAACTCGTCCAAGGGGTAGAACAATTCGATGGCCAGTTCGGACAAGGTGACGTCGGCCGGAGCGCCGAACGTGGCCATCGTGCTGAACATCGACAGCTCGCCCGCCGGGGTGCGGATGCGGATCGGCACCTCGAACGGGCTCGGCGCCGCGCCGTCCTCCGCTTCCCCGGCGGCCGTCCGCGGTGGGTCGGGGTAGCGGGACACCTCCTCCTGCAGCGCCGCCAGTTCTATGTCCCCGCTCGCGCTGACCTGTCTGCTCAGCCGTCCCAGGAATAGTTCGCGCACCTGGGCGAGGTTGGCCAGGCGGGCCGAGAGCCCCTCCGGGTGCAGCACCAACCGGTACACGTTGGGTCGTGGCGTCCGCAGGTGCTCGGGTACGCCGTCCATCAGCACGCTCATCGCCGCGTTGCCAGCCACCACGTTCCACAGCCGATCGACGACCACGGCCGGGTAGGGTTCGTGCGCGGTCAGCATGGTGTCCAGCGCGGCGCGGACCGAGGCCAGATGGGCGTCGTCGAGGCTGCTCTCCCGGTACGCGGGCGCGAAACCGGCCGCCACCAGCAGGGTGTTGCGTTCGCGCAGCGGCACTTCCAGCGTGTCGCACAGCCGCAGCACCATCGCGCGGCTCGGCGCGGCCCGGCCGGTTTCCACATACGACAGGTGCCGCGCGGAGGTGTCCGCCGCCAGCGCCAGGTCCAGCTGGCTCAGCCTGCGCCGTTGCCGCCATTCGCGCAGCAGGCTGCCCGCTCTCGACCGGTTCCGCACTGATGTCACGCGACCAGCTAAGCACCCGGTCGCGCGGCGCGGCCATGACCTCCGAGGTTATTGAGCCGCCGCATTCCGGCCGTCAGGGTGGGTGCCGCGGGCCGATCGGCTCCCGCGGATCGACCGACAGGAGTACCGATGAGCACCACGACACAGGCCCCCGGCAGTGCCGCGTTCTTGCGCTCGGCGCTGCGCGTGGACGGCTGGAGCACCGGCGTCTTCGGCGGTGCGCTGCTCGCCGGAGCCGGACCGCTGCGCGATCCGCTCGGGCTGCCCGTCGGCTGGAGCATCGCATTCGGTCTCGTCATGCTCGGCGGCGCGGTCGCGTTGCTGTCGATCGCCGGGCGACCGGCGATCTCCGCACGTCACGCGCGGGCGGTGGTCGCCGTCAACGCGGTATCGGCCGTGGGCATGCTCGGACTGGCCGGCTCGGGTGTGCTCGCCCTGACCGGTCTCGGCGTGGCGTTCGTACTCGTCGGCGCTGCCGTCGTCGCGGTCTTCGCCGGGCTGGAATGCGCCGGGCTGCGCGGGCTCGGATGACCGAACGCTTCGAGAACGGCGGGGTGCCGGGACTCCGGTCCGCGGCCTCGACGACGCGACGGAAATCCGTTGCGCCCGCCGCCGCCGACCGCGTAGAGAAACCCGGATGGACCCTGAGATCAGATTGCTCCTCCCCGACGACTGGGCGGTGTTCCGGCGCGTCCGCCTCGCGGCGCTGACCGACGCGCCGCAGTTCTTCGGCGCCACTCCGGCCGAGGCGCACAGCCGCACGGAGAGCGACTGGCGGCACGCCCTGTCGGATCGAGCGCAATTCCTGGCCTGCTCGAGCGGTACCGAGGTGGGCACGGTCGCTGGCATGATCGACTCCGAACGCGGTGGCGTGCACCTGATCTCGATGTGGGTGGCGCCGGGGGCGCGGGGAACCGGGGTGTCGGACCGCCTGGTCCGCGCGGTGCTCGACTGGGCGGTGGCGGGCGGGCATCGGGTGGTGCGTTTGGAGTTCGCCGAGCACAACTCCTTCGCCGAGCGGCTCTACCTACGCAACGGCTTCGTGCGGACCGGGGTGAGCGGGCCCATCGCCCCGGGCGACCCACGGCAGGAATTCGAGATGGAGTGGCGGCCGCCCGAGCCCGGTTTGCCCACCCATCCCCCGGGTATCCGGGCCTCGACGGCATCCGAGACATCCGTCCCGCATCGCGACGCCGAGGACAGGAGACAGCGATGAACGATCGCAAACCCGCGGACAAGGGGACCGACGACGCAACGGGCACTCCGGACTTCTCCGATGCGATGCGGCCGTCCCACGGCACGGCCGCTGGAGCGAACGGGGACGCCGAGCCGGGCGCGGCACGGGGCACGACGGACGCGCCTGCCGAGGCGAGCAACGCCGAAGCGCGGCCCGACCCCGGCCCGGCTGCGAAGCCGGGCAGTGCCGCGGGTGGGGAGCCGGAGATGGTGAGTTCGGCGCAATTCCCGGAGGCTGCGGCTGCGAAGCCGGGCAGTGCCGCGGGTGGGGAGCCGGAGATGGTGAGTTCGGCGCAATTCCCGGAGGCTGCGGCTGCGAAGCCGGGCAGTGCCGCGGGTGGGGAGCCGGAGACGGTGAGTTCGGCGCAATTCCCGGAGACGACCGCCGCGAAGCCGGTCGATACCGCGACTGCGGCGGCACGGGTGGAATCGGAATCCGCGCGCCCGTCGGCCGCGGACGACAGCTGGCACGACACGCCGATCGCGGAGTCCGTGCGCCGCGCCACCGAGCGCGCCGAACAAGTGCAGGCGGACTCCGCCGCCGCGGCCGAACGGGGCGCGTCGGGAGTTCCCGGGCCGGTGAGCCGCCCGGGCCGCACACTGTTGGAAGCGCTCCGCGACAAACCCGTCCTCGCCGCGATACCCGCCTCGGTTCTCGCGTTCATCCTCTGGCGCGCGTTCCGTGGCCGCTGACCGGCGTCATACGCGACGTCGGTAGACCTGCCGGGAACCGCCGTCCGGCCCGGCGGCCGCTTCCTCGGCGGGCTGGAACCCCAAGTTCTGGTAGAACGCCCGCGCGCCGCTCGACGCAGCGCCGGGGTGATCGGGCCCGAAGGTTATCGCCTCGAGCGTGCCGGGGCCGAGCACGTACCGGCGGATCGCGTCGGTGGTCAACGCCCGGCCGATGCCGTGCCCGCGCGCCTGCTCCGCGACCACCAGCCAGTGCACCCGGTACACCGGCGGCTTCGCGCCGAACATGAGGCCGCCGAGCACCTCGGCTCCCGCGGAACGGGCGACGAGGGCGGTACCCCGCTGGACATGCCGCAACACCGCGGCACGGAATCCGGCGTCGTCGGCGGCCGCACCGAACCAGTGCTCGACCTGCCCCGCCAGTTCGACGAAACCGGCGAGGTCGTCCTCGCGCGCAAGCCTCACAATCATCCGCGCCATCGTGACAGCATCGGCCCGGTCCGTCGACTCGAGACGGTCTCAGTCGGCGGCTCGTCGCAGCGCGGTGCCGAGTTCGGCGAGGAAACGTCCGAACTGAGGGTCGGCATCCGGCGCACGATGTCGGCGACCGCGGCGGTGGCGGAATGCATGGGCCGCAACTGTAGCTTCGGGCACCGACAGGTTCAGCCGTCCGGGCCCGGCAGGTGGGAGCCGCGTGGTCGCCCGTCGTGACGCGTTCCAGCGCGTCGGCGGTTCAGCACAGCCCGGCCAGCTTGTACAACACCAAGGATCCGGCCACCGCCACGTTGAGGCTGTGCCCGGTGCCCACCATCGGGATCTCGACCGTGACGTCGGCCAATTCGAGGCCCTCGGGAGGAATTCCGCTCAGCTCGTGCCCCAGGACCACGACGGTGCGCCGCCGGGCCGCGGGCAGGTCGGCCAAGCGGATGGATTCGTCGGTCAGTTCGACGCCGACGATCGCCGAGCCGCCGTCGCGTTGCCGGGCGAGCCACCGCTCCACGCGCCCTTCGATCCAGTGCACGCAGGACCGGTGCCGCAACGTGTTGCCCTGTGCCAGCGCGTCGGGCACCCACGGCCGGCGCGGCACCGCCAGGCACGCCCCGACGGCGTCGCAGGTGCGCAGCAGGGTGCCCAGATTGGCACTGTGTTTGGGCCACAGCGGGGCGACGAGCAAATGGTTCCAGCAGCCATGGGCACGCCTGCGGCGCTGTTCGCGCAATTCCGGGCGGGTCCGCAACCGCGGGGCGCTCATGCGGAGACGGGAAAAGCCTTCCCTTGGCGGAGAACGAAATTCATGAAGACGATGCTTCGCGGCGCATCGGGGCCATCACCGAGGGCGGAATGCCCGGGATCCATCTCGATTTCAGGATACGCCATCGGATGCGTGGCCCGGCTGCCAGGCCGGGCCACGAACAGCTAGGGGCGCAGCACCGACACCAGGAATTCCGTCTGGTCGTAGACGGTCTTCTCGAACACCTCGTCGAAATAGATGTCGAAATGCCCGGCGGGATAACGCTTCACCACCGCGTGCTTGGTGCGCTCGGCGGCGCGCAGCGCCGATTTCACCGGCGCCACGGAGTCGTCGTCGCACAGCGCGTACAGCACCGGCATCTTCAGCGCCTTCGCGCGTCGCCCCGGCGCGTCGAAGAGGGCGGAGAACGCCACGCGCGCCGCCACTTTCGGCTCGTAGGTCTCGCTCTCGTCGGTCAGCCTGCGGAAGCCTTCCGGTACGTCCGGCGCGCTCATCAGCGCCGCGGCGCGCTTGCGTCCGGCGAGCCGGATGCCGATCGGCTTGCGCCGGATCGGCCCGAGCAGCAGGTCGACGGCCGCGATGGTGGCGACCTTGATCGTGCTGATCGGCCCCTTCGCCAGCGCCGAGGACAGTCCGCTGGTGAACGGCACCTGCGCGACCACGGCAGCGATGTAGGCGTCGTCGGGCGCGACCGACAGCACGTGCCCGCCGCCGAACGACGTGCCCCACAACGCGATCCGGGTCGCGTCGATGCCGCGCAGCGTGCGCGCGAACGCGATGGCGGCATGCCAGTCTTCGCGCTGCCGCCCGATGCTCAGCAACTGGCGCGGTGTGCCCTGGCTGGCGCCGAAATGCCGATAGTCGAATACCAGGACCGCCATCCCCGCGGCGGCGAAGCGCCGCGCGTACCGATCCAGTCCCATTTCCCGATTGGCCCCCAAGCCGTGTCCCATCACCACTAGCGGGCGGGGTTTCGGTGCGCCGTCCGGGCGATATAGCCACGCCGCGCACTGTTCGCTTCCGGAAGGGAAGCCGACCTCGACACGTTCCATGGCCACCAACCGTACCCAGTATCCTGTTCTCGCGGACGAGTTGGTCGGGCGGCCGCGGCGCTGGGAACGGGCACGGTCGTGCCGCCGCCCGGCGCCGAGGAAAGTCCGGACTCCACAGAGCAGGGCGGTTGCTAACGGCAACCCGGGGTGACCCGCGGGAAAGTGCCACAGAAAACAGACCGCCCACGGCCTTCGCGGGCCGTGCGGTGAGGGTGAAACGGTGCGGTAAGAGCGCACCAGCGCCCCGGGTGACCGGGGCGGCTAGGTAAACCCCGCCCGGAGCAAGGTCGAAGGTCGCACCGCTCGCGGTGCGGCTGCGCAGGCGCTCGAGGGCTGCTCGCCCGAGCCTGCGGGTGGACCGCTCGAGGCACCCGGCGACGGAGTGCCCAGATGGATGGTCGCCCCCTGGCCACCCGGCCGGGGACAGGATCCGGCTTACAGACCAACTCGTCCGCCCGCTACGGCCTGCTTCGCACACCGGCTCGATTCCTCACCCGGCGGGGGCGCTGGGAGAAATCGGCGGGTGTGCGAAGCAAGCCGGAAGGGGCGGGATCAGCACATGAGTTTGGCCATTTGGTAGATCGCTTTGGCTTCCTCGCTGCTGGGCTGGGCGGCGCCGCCGGCGCGCTTGGTGATGTTGGCGACGACGGCGTCCTCGGACTTGCCCGCTTTGATGTCACCGCACGTCTCGGACAGGATGCTCGCGATTTTCGCGTCGTCCTTGCCTTCGGCCAGCTTGGGGAACGCGCCGCGGAAGCTGACGACGAACGCGCCCGCTTTCACATTGTCGACCTGCGCGGCCGCCTGCGCCGCCGTGGTGGTGGCGGGGGAGGTGGCGTCGCTGGTCTTGTCGTCGCCGCAACCGGTGAGGAACAGGGCGAAGAGGGTGGCGCTGGCCGCGAGCGCGGCGGTAGTTCTGATCACGCAGCGGGATGCTAGCCGCCCACAACTACCGTCGCCTCCCGTCAGGTGAACGGGAGGCGACGAGTAGAGGGAGAACAATCGCGCGGTCAGACCGGGTTGATCACGAAAACCTGAGCCCAGTACGCGGCCTGTTCGGGGCCGAGCAGCGGCAACAGGTAGTCGAACAAAATCGATGACATAGGTGTGGAGCTCCCAATTGTCGACGTACGGGACATTTCCAAAGCGCGGGCGAACGCGACGCCCGTCACGGCGGGCCACGTTAGCAGCGCGAGAGCGCTGATGTCGGCGGGCGAGATTCCGGTGTGTCCGATTCGTGCGGAACTGGCCCTGATCGTGATCGACGTCATAAAGTAGTCGCCGTTGGCAAAGCGCGGTGCAGGGCAGCACCGGGCTGTTCATACTTCTGACGCGGGAAAGCAGGTCTCAACACATATGCGAGTAGTTCGCTCCATGGTCGCCGGCGCATTGGTCGCAGGCGCCGCTTCGATTTTCGCGGTGCTGGGTGCGGGTTCCGCCGGCGCGGTCGCGGTAACCCCGCTGCAGGGTGGGGTTCAGGTCGACCTCAGTCCCGCCGACACGGTATTCGTGCACCAGAACAACGTCGGCCTGGCCATCGCCGGGCTGCCGCATCCCTCGGCTGCCTCGTTCGGTCAGGCGCTGGACGCCGCGGCCGAGGTGTCGTCCTCGGTGCCGGGTGGCCGGGTCACCTTCACCGTCTACGGGCCGTTCGACCAGTTGAACGGCACCATGCTGGCGCTGCAGTAGGACCGGCGCCGAAGCGTGGAACTCCACCAGCGGATCGTGTCGGCGCCGGTCGATTTCGGCGCCATACGTTCCGAGTTCGGCCTGGCCTCGGCGTACCCCGCCGAGGCAGGCACGGAGGCCCGCGACGCGGTGGACGCGTTCGCGGGCGCCCGGGTCGATCGCACGGACATCCCGTTCGTGACGATCGACCCACCCGGGGCCATGGACCTGGACCAGGCCCTGCACATCGATCGCACCCCCAGCGGCTTCACCGTGCATTACGCCATCGCCGACGTGGGTGCGGTGATCCCGCCCGACGGCGCACTCGCCAAAGAGTCCGTCGCCAGGGGCCAGACTTTCTATCTTCCCGACGGCACCGTGCCGCTGCACCCGCCCGCCTTGTCGGAAGGGTCCGCGAGCCTGCTTCCGGACCGGACGCGTCCGGCCGCGCTGTGGACCATCGAACTCGACGAGCGGGCCGAACCGACGCGGTTCGCGGTGGTCCGGGCGCTGGTGCGCTCCCGGGCCCGGCTCGACTACTTCCGCGTGCAGGCCGACGCCGAGACCGGCCGGCTGCATCCGTCGATCGCGGCCCTGCCGGAATTCGGCACGCGGCGCATCGAGGCGGGCCTGGCGCGCGGCGCGATCGGACTGCGGCTGCCCGCGCAAGCCGTGGTCGAGGACGAGCGCGCCGACGGGCACTGGCGGCTGGTGGTGCAGCCGCGCACCGCCGCCGACGACTGGAACGAGCAGGTCTCGTTGCTGACCGGTATGTGCGCGGCGCGGATCATGCTCGACGCGGACGCCTCCGCCGCGCAGCGGGTCGCGCTGCTGCGCACCATGCCGCCGCCGTCGGAGGCAGCGATCGATTCGATGCGCCGCACGGCGCAGGCGCTGGACGTGGCCTGGCCGGCGGGCGAGGCGGTCGGGCGGATGCTGGCCCGGCTGGACCCGAACACTCCCGCCGCGCTGGTGCTGATGTCCGAGGCGACCACCCTGCTGCGCGGCGCCTCCTACACCCTCGTCGACGGCGTGGCGGACGAGCCGCCCGCCCCCGACATGCTGCGCCACAGTGCGATCGGCGCTCCGTACGCGCACGTCACCGCCCCGCTGCGGCGGTTGTCGGACCGGTTCGCGACCGAGATCTGCCTGGCCAGGTGCGCGGGCGCGGAGGTGCCGCGCTGGGTACGCGACGGCCTGGCGGGCGCGGCCGAGGCCATGCGGCGCAGCGACGGCGTCGCGAGCAAGATCGAACGCGCCTGCATCGACCTGACCGAGTCCACCCTGCTGGCGCCCCGGACCGGCGCGGATTTCGACGCCGTGGTGGTGCGCGAGGCCAACGGCAACCGGCCCGCGGTGGTCTTCATCGCGGATCCGCCGGTGCTGGGCCCGTGCACGGGTCAGCCGCCGGAAGGGGAGAAGGTGCGGGTGCGATTGGTGTCGGCGGACCCGAGGGAGCGGAAGGTGTCTTTCGCCTATCCGGCGTGAACGGATAGACGCGCAAGCCGTGTGATCGGCCGCCCGTCGACAGTGCGCGACCCGGCAATCGCTTCGCCGGGGTTCATCCGAGCACCGCGGCGGCCGTGGCCGGATAGCGGCTCAATTCGCGACCGGCCGCCGCGTCCTCCGCGGCCGCGAGGATGTCGTAGAGACTCGCGTCCTCGCCGGCGGCGGCGGCTTCGGCTGCCCGATGCACGATGGCTTCGTGCGATTCCACCGCGTCCCGATGGTCGCCGAGCACGGTCTGCAACTTCTTCGCGCGGCCGCCGCGATCGGCGGCATCCGCGCCGAGCACCTGCTCCGCCGCCTCGCACGAGTACCGTAAACGCTTGGCGCTCTTTCGAATATCGTGCAGCAGCTCGACCCGCTCGTGCGGGTCCACGTCGGGCTCGGCGCGGACGAGGGCGGCCACGCGGTCGAGATCGCGCCGCAGCACCTCCTCGAAGACGTCCGTCGCCAGCGCCGCGGCGCGGGAGTGCCGCAGCGGTGGCGCGGTGCGCCACCGGAGCAGTTCTTCGCGCAGCGCCCGGTAGCGTTCGCCGTCCAGCGCGGCCAGGACCTCGTCGTGCGCCACGCGATAGCGATCCCGCTCGGCGTTCACCAGACGCGCGGTGACCGCGTCGAGGGCAGCCCGGTCGGCCCGCTCGCCGTGCTCGGCCAGCAGCGCGGCGAACCGATCGGCGCGCACCTCCGCGTCCCGCGCCTCGCCGAGCAAGCCGGCCAGCCACTTGAGTTCGGCGTTCATCGCCGCGGCCGATTTCTTGACCAGCAGGCTGCCGTAGGACCGCAGCACGCTGCGCAGCCTGCGGGTGGCCACCCGCATCTGGTGCACCGAATCCTCGGCGTCGGCGCGGACCTCGGGCTCGGCGGCCGACAGCCGGTCGATGTCGTCGCGCAGCGCGCCGATCAGAGCGTCCGCGGCCGTGGTCACCGTGCGCGCCCCCGCTTTCGCGAATCGGTCGGTGGCTTCCACCAGGTGATGGGTGATGCCGGGCTCGTTCGCCGCGTGCCCGGCGTCGTCGACGATGTGCAGGACCGATCCGGGCCAGGCCCGGTGCAGTTCCCACGCGCTGACCGCCGGACAGACGATGTCGTGGCGGCCCTGCACGATCACGGCGGGAATGTGCGTGATGGCCGCGATGTCGCGCAGCAGCTGGCCTTCCTCGAGGAAGCCGCCGTGGCGGAAGTAATGGTTCTCGATCCTGGCGAAGGCCAGCGCGAACCGGGGCTCGGCCGTTTCGGCGACCCGATCCGGCTGCGGCAGCAGCGAACTCGTCGCGCCCTCCCAGGTGGACCAGGCGACCGCGGCGGCGCGAGCGAGTTCTTCGTCGGGCGAGTGCAGCAGCCGGTGGTATACCTCGACCAGGTCCTGCTCGCGTTCGTCCTCGGGCACCGGCGCGAGGAACTTCTCCCACTCGTCCGGGTAGACGTAGCCCGCCGCGCCGTTGTAGTACCAGTCGATCTCTTTGCGGCGCAGCAGGAAGATGCCGCGCAGCACCAGTTCGGTCACGCGGTCGGGATGCCGCTGCGCGTAGGCCAGCGCGAGGGTGGAACCCCAGGAGCCGCCGAACACCTGCCAGCGTTCGACGGCCAGGTGCTCGCGCAACGCCTCGATGTCGGCGATCAGGTGCCCGGTGGTGTTGTGCTCCAGGCCCGCGCCCTCGGCCACGTGTGGCATGGAGCGGCCGCAACCCCGCTGGTCGAACAGCACGATGCGGTAGGCGGCCGGATCGAAGAATCGCCGGTGCGCGGGCGCGGTGCCGCCACCGGGACCGCCGTGCAGGAACACCACCGGTTTGCCGTCCGGGTTGCCGCTGACCTCCCAGTACACCGACTGACCGTCGCCGACCGCCAGCATGCCCGAGTCGTAGGGCTCGATCGCGGGGTAGAGGGTGCGCATCGGGCCGGGCCGGATCAGAACGCCAGGCCGGAGGCCAGGTCCGGGATACCGAGCGCCTCCACGGCCTGCTGCCGCACGTCCGGGCAGCTCTTCGTGGTGACCCGGTCGACGATCGGCTTGTCGCCCAGTACCGCGGCGTTGATGCCGCCGTTGCGCAGCGCCCATTCGTGCACCAGCGCGTTGAGCCCGATCTTGCCGAGGGTCCCGCCCTGCACCCGCCAGTTGGACAGCTCCGGCCGGATCATGTCGCACAGCTGCGCCGCGGCCGCGTCGGAGATCTCCGGGCTGGCCGGCGTGACGCGGCCGGAGGTGGTGCCGGGCGTGGCGGTGGCCGACGCCGTGGTCGAACTCTCGCTGCCGGTGGGGGCCGGGTCGGTCTCGCTGCCGCAAGCGGTCAACGCCGCGGCGGCGAGAGCGCCCGCCACCAGCAGGGTGCTGCGTGAAATCCAACGGCTGTACGGCATCGGTACCTCTGGTCGTGTCGGTATTGTCGGCATCGAGTCTGCCATTGATTTCAGCGACCGGCCCGAACCGACTGCTTCGGCTGGGAATAGTCTCAGCGGAAGCGCCCGTGCGGTTCGTCCACCCGCGCGCGGCCGCTTTCCCCGTATCGGCCCGGCGTCTGTTCGGGCTGCGGGCTGACGATCGAACTCGGCGCTCAGTTTCCACAGCGGTGCCGGTGTTTCCGATGCCTCGGGCGTGCAGTGTGGCGCGCCCGGTCCGCGAGCGGTTGCAGCGGTCGGCCGAGCAGCGGAGGGGTGCGTGCGTTACCCGGCCGGTCGCCACCCCCTCGGAGCGCTGGTCTAGAAGCTGTGCTCCGGGCCGGGGAAGGCGCCCCGGCGCACTTCGTCGGCATACGCGGCGGCGGCGGCGCGCAACCGGTCACCGACGTCGCCGAAGCGCTTGACGAACTTCGCGGTCTTGCCGCTGGTGTAGCCTGCCATGTCCTGCCAGACCAGCACCTGCGCGTCGGTGTCGGCGCCCGCGCCGATGCCGATGGTCGGAATGGTCAGCTTGCGGGTGACCTGCCCGGCCAGCTCGGCCGGAACCATCTCCATGACCACCGAGAACGCGCCCGCTTCCTGGACCGCGATGGCGTCGGCGATCAGCTGCTCGGCGCCGTCGCCGCGGCCCTGCACCCGGAATCCGCCGAGGGTGTTCACGCTCTGCGGGGTGAAGCCGATGTGCGCCATGACCGGGATGCCCGCCGCGGTGATCACCGCGATCTGCTCGGCGACCCGCTCGCCGCCCTCCAGCTTCACCGCGTGCGCCCCGCCCTCCTTCATGAACCGGGTGGCGGTGGCCAAGGCCTGCTGCGGGGAGGATTCGTAGGTGCCGAACGGCAGGTCGGCCACCACCAGCGCGTGCGGGGCACCACGCACCACGCCGCGCACCAGCGGGACGAGCTCGTCCACGGTGATCGGCACGGTGGTGTCGTAGCCGTAGACGACGTTGGCCGCGGAGTCGCCCACCAGCAGTACGGGAATGCCTGCCTCTTCGAACAGCCGCGCCGAGGAGTAGTCGTAGGCGGTCAGCATCGCCCAGCGCTCGCCGTCGGCTTTCATCTGCTGCAGGTGGTGCACCCTGGTCTTGCGCGCGAGTTTCTTGGACTCGGCGGGCGCCGCACCGTAGGCAGGGGTTTCCGAATCGGATACGGACATCATCGTCCCTTTCGTCTGTGTCGCCTCGGGGCCCGTCCGGGTCCCCGGGATTGTCTGACGTGCTTCAGTGTGCCACCCGCCACGGCGCCGGATTAAGGCCGGCGACCGGTGCAATTGGTCACAGCGCCGCGTTGGTTCGCCCGGGTCGGCCCCCTGGTTCGCCCGATGGCAATATCGAGAGCATGTGGACGGTGCGCGGTAGGCGCGGTGTGCTCGTGGTGGCGGTGCCGGCCTTGGTCGCTGCCCTGGTTTCGGGATGCGCCGTCACCCGCACCGAATCCGGTCAGCCGATGCCTGCCGCGCCCACCGGGTTGGAGAAGTTCTACGGCCAGGCCGTGCAGTGGGGCGACTGCGCGGGCTTCGGTGGGCCGGACGATCGGCTGCCGCCGAGCACCCAGTGCGCGCGGATCACCGTGCCGGTGGACTACGCGGCGCCCGACGGCCCGACCGCGCAGATCGCGGTGTCGCGGGTGCAGGCCACCGGACGGCGCGTCGGTTCGCTGCTGATGAACCCGGGCGGACCGGGGGAGTCCGGGCTGGGCATGTCGTCGCTCGGCAACAAGACGCCGCTGGCCGAGCGCTTCGACCGGGTCGGTTTCGACCCGCGCGGCGTCGGCTCCTCGACACCGCTGATCGTCTGCCAGACCCCGCAGGAGCAGGACGCCGAGCGCGCCGAGCCGCAGGAGGACTACACCAGGGAGGGCATCGCCGACGCCGAGGCCGACAACCGCCAGTACGCCGACCGCTGCGCCGAGCGCACGGGGAAGGATTTCCTCGCGCACGTCGGCACCCGCGAAGTGGTACAGGACCTCGACGTCATGCGCGCCGTGCTGGGTGACGCGAAGCTGACCTACATCGGGTACTCCTACGGCACGAAGATCGGCTCGGCGTACGCGGAGCGGTTCCCGGACCGGGTGCGCGCCATGGTGCTCGACGGCGCCATCGATTCCTCGCAGGATCCGGTGCAGGAGTCGCTGCGGCAGGCGGCGGGCTTCCAGAAGGTGTTCGACGCCTACGCCGCGGACTGCGCGAAGCAGCCGGACTGCCCGCTGGGCACCGATCCGGCGCAGGCGGTGCCGCGCTTTCGCGCGCTGGTGAACCCGCTGTGGGACAAGCCGGCCCCGGCCACCGACCCGCGGGGGCTGACCTACGGTGACGCGCTCACCGGCGTGCGCCAAGCCCTCTACACCGACGAGCTGTGGAAAGTGCTCACGCTGGGGTTGTCCGAACTGCGCGACGGACGCGGCGATACGCTGCTGGCGCTGGCCGACCTCTACGACGGCCGCCGCGACGACGGCAGCTACTCCAACACCACCGACGCCTTCAACGCCATCCGGTGCGTGGACGACCCGCGCATCAGCGATCGCGAGGTCACCGCGCGCCAGGACGCGGAGTACCGCAAGGCCGCGCCGTTCCTGGACGACGGCCGCGCCACCGGGGCGGCCCCGCTGGAGCTGTGCACCGCGTGGCCGGTGCCGAACACGAGTGAACCGCACCGCATCGACGTCGAGGGTCTGCCGAAGACGGTGGTGGTGTCCACCACCGAGGATCCGGCCACGCCGTACCAGGCCGGAGTCGACCTGGCCGCGCAGTTGGGCGCCGCGCTGATCACCTACCAGGGCAACCGGCACACGGTGGCGCTGGCGGGGGGCGTGCCGTGTGTGGACGACGCGGTCATCGCCTACCTGATCGACCTGACCGAACCCGCGCCCGGACTCACCTGCTGAGCCCGGCGCTTGCCGGTTGCTGACGAGTGACGCCGCCCGCGTCGCGGCGAAAAACTCACAAACCGGACGATCCGACTGTGCGGAGTCTTCCGAAAAAATCCAGGTCAGCAATCTTAAGCGTGTATGTAACACAGATTTAACGCCAGATGCTTACGCTCGCGGGCATGGATCGCCAGAAGGAATTCGTGCTGCGGACGCTCGAAGAGCGGGACATCCGCTTCGTACGTCTCTGGTTCACCGACGTCTTGGGCTACCTCAAGTCCGTCGCGATCGCGCCCGCCGAGCTCGAGGGCGCGTTCGAAGAGGGTATCGGGTTCGACGGCTCGGCCATCGAGGGCTTCGCCCGGGTCTCCGAGGCCGACATGGTCGCCCGGCCGGATCCGTCCACCTTCCAGGTGCTGCCGTGGGCCACCAGCAAGGGCCACCAGCACTCCGCGCGCATGTTCTGCGACATCACCATGCCCGACGGCTCGCCGTCCTGGGCCGACCCGCGCCACGTGCTGCGCCGCCAGCTGAACAAGGCCGGCGACGTCGGCTTCAGCTGCTACGTGCACCCCGAGATCGAGTTCTTCCTGCTGGAGAACGGCCCGCAGGGCGGTGTGCCGGTGCCCGCCGACAGCGGCGGCTTCTTCGACCAGGCGGTGCACGATTCGGCGCCGAACTTCCGCCGCCACGCCATCGACGCGCTGGAGTCCATGGGCATCTCCGTGGAGTTCAGCCACCACGAGGGCGCTCCGGGCCAGCAGGAGATCGACCTGCGCTACGCCGACGCGCTGTCCATGGCCGACAACGTGATGACCTTCCGCTATCTGATCAAGGAAGTGGCCATCGACGAGGGCGTGCGCGCGACGTTCATGCCCAAGCCGTTCGCCGAATACCCGGGCTCGGCGATGCACACGCACATGAGCCTGTTCGAGGGCGAGACCAACGCCTTCCACGACCCGGACGACCCGATGAACCTGTCGGAGACGGCGCGGGCGTTCATCGCGGGCATCCTGGAACACGCCCCGGAGATCAGCGCGGTCACCAATCAGTGGGTGAACTCCTACAAGCGCCTCATCCACGGCGGCGAGGCGCCCACCGCGGCCTCGTGGGGCCGGTCCAACCGCTCGGCCTTGGTGCGCGTGCCGATGTACACGCCGAACAAGTCGTCTTCGCGCCGCGTCGAGATCCGCAGCCCAGATTCCGCGTGCAACCCCTACCTGACCTTCGCCGTCCTGCTCGCGGCCGGTTTGCGGGGCATCGAGAAGGGCTACACGCTGCCGCCGGAGGCGGAGGACGACGTGTTCGCGCTGACCGTCGCTGAGCGGCGCGCGATGGGCTTCCGTGAGCTGCCCGGCACCCTGGACGAGGCGCTGCAGGCGATGGAACGCTCCGAACTGGTCGCCGAGACCCTCGGTGAGCACGTGTTCGACTTCTTCCTGCGCAACAAGCGCCGGGAGTGGGCCGACTACCGCAGCCAGGTCACGCCGTTCGAGCTCAAGGAATACCTGGGGTTGTAACCCGAGCGATGTCCGGGGGCGGCCTGCCCCCGGCCCCGGCCATGTAATTTGTGAATCATGGTCCGGCCTCCGTCTGCGCGCTCCGCCGTCCCCGGTGTCGGTCGGCTCGGATTGCTCGAGCCCTCCGCCGCCGCGTCGCTGCGCGAACTGGGCTGGGACAACGTCGAGAGCATCCCCGTGCTGTGGGCGCTGTCCCGCGCGCCGGACGCCGACCTCGCGTTGAACACGCTCATGCGGCTGCGGGACAGTATCGGAAGCGAATGGCAGGCCGTCGATTCGGCGATCCGTACGGATACCTCGCTGCGCGGCAGGCTGTTCGCTCTGCTCGGCTCGTCCAGCGCTCTGGGCGACCATCTCGTCGCCGAGCCGTCGGCCTGGGAAGTGCTGCGCCGCAGTGAGTTGCCCGCGCGCGACGAGCTGGTCGCCGATCTGCTCGCGGTGGTCGAGGCGCGGCCCGAATCGGGGCCGAACGCGTCACCGCTGCTGTTCCGTGCCGGGATCGCCGGGCCCGAAGTGGTGGCGGCGCTGCGCAGGCGGTACCGCGATCAGTTGATGCTGCTGGCCGCGCTGGATCTGGCGGCCACCGTGGAGAACGAGCCCGTGCTGCCCTACCAGGTGGTCGGCAGGCAGCTCACCGACCTGGCCGATGCCGCCCTGACCGCGGCGCTGGCGGTGGCCGTGGCGCGGGTCTGCAAGGACGAGCCGGTACCGGTGCGGCTGGGCGTGCTGGCGATGGGCAAGTGCGGGGCGCGCGAGCTGAACTATGTCAGCGACGTCGACGTGGTGTTCGTCGCCGAACCCGCCGACAGCACCGCCACGCGCTTGGCCGCCGAGATGATGAGCGTGGCGAGCCAGGCTTTCTTCGAGGTCGACGCGGCGCTGCGGCCGGAGGGCAAAGCCGGGGCGCTGGTGCGGACGCTGGATTCGCACGTCGCCTACTACAAGCGGTGGGCACGGACCTGGGAGTTCCAGGCCCTGTTGAAGAACCGCCCGGCCACCGGCGATCTCGCGCTCGGCGAGCAGTACCGCGCGGCGCTGATGCCGATGGTCTGGCAGGCCTCGGAGCGTCCCGACTTCGTCGCCGACGTCCAGGCGATGCGCCGCCGGGTGGAGGACCTGGTGCCCGCCGACCTGCGCGAGCGGGAACTCAAGCTCGGGCACGGCAGCCTGCGCGATGTCGAATTCGCCGTGCAGCTACTGCAATTGGTGCACGGACGGGTGGACGAGACGCTGCACGTGCAGGGCACGGTCGAGGCGCTGACCGCGCTGGCCGCGGGCGGGTACGTCGGCCGCGACGACGCGGCCAATCTCACCGCCTCCTACGAATTCCTGCGACTGCTCGAACACCGGCTCCAGTTGCAGCGGCTGCGCCGCACCCACACGCTGCCCGCCGCCGACGACGAGGAGGGCATGCGGTGGCTGGCTCGCGCCGCGCACATCCGGCCCGACGGCCGACAGGACGCGGTCGGCGTGCTGACCAGCGAGATCCGCCGGAATGCGGTGCGCGTGCGGCGATTGCACGCCAAGTTGTTCTACCGGCCGCTGCTGGAATCGGTGGCGCGCCTGGACTCCGATGCCTTGCGCCTGAGCCCCGCGGCCGCGATCCGGCAGCTGGCCGCCCTGGGCTACGCGGCCCCGGAGCACGCGCTCGGCCACCTGAAGGCGCTCACCGGCGGAGTGTCCCGCAAAGGCCGCATCCAAGCCCTGCTGCTGCCGACGCTACTGGAATGGCTCAGCGACACACCGAATCCCGACGCGGGCCTGCTGGCCTACCGCCGGGTCTCGGAGGGTCTCGCCGACCAGATCTGGTTCCTGCGCGAACTACGCGACGAGGGGGCCATCGCGCAGCGGCTCATGATCGTGCTCGGCTCCTCGGAGTACCTGCCCGATCTGCTGATCAACGCGCCCGAGACCATCCGGATGTACGCCGACGGCCCCGGCGGCCCGCTGCTGCTCGGCCCGCAGCCCGACGAGGTGGCCCGCGGCATCCTCACCGCCGCCGCCCGCTACGACGACCCGAAACGCGCTGTGGCCGCGGCGCGTTCGCTACGCAGGCACGAACTCGCGCGCGTGGCGTCGGCCGATCTGCTCGGCATGCTCGAGGTGCCGCAGGTGTGCCAGGCGCTGTCGTCGGTGTGGGTCGCGGTGCTCGAAGCATCGCTGCTCGCGGTGATCCGGGCGAGTGAGGCGGAGCGGGGCGCGCCCGCTCCCGCCGACATCGCGGTGATCGGCATGGGCCGGCTCGGCGGCATGGAACTCGGTTACGGCTCCGACGCGGACGTGCTGTTCGTCTGCGACCCGCGGCCGGGCGAGGACGAGACCAAGGCCGTGAAATGGGCCATCGGCGTGGCCGACCGGGTGCAACAGCTGCTCGGAGCGCCGAGCACCGACCCGCCGCTGCACGTGGACGCCGGGCTGCGCCCGGAGGGGCGCAACGGCGCGCTGGTGCGCACGCTGGCCGCCTACGCGGCGTATTACGAGCAGTGGGCGCAACCCTGGGAGGTGCAGGCGTTGCTGCGCGCCCACCAGGTGGCCGGTGACGAGGACCTCGGCCTGCGCTTCCTGCACGTCATCGACAAGGTGCGCTACCCGGACGGCGGTGTGTCGGCCGACGCGGTGCGCGAGATCCGGCGCATCAAGGCCCGGGTGGACGCGGAGCGCCTACCCCGCGGCGCGGATCCGGCCACGCACACCAAACTCGGGCGCGGCGGCCTTGCCGACATCGAGTGGACGGTCCAGCTGATGCAGCTGCGCCACGCCCACGAGGTGCCCGGCCTGCACAACACCTCCACGCTGCAAACGCTGGACGTGATCGAGCAGACCGGGCTGCTGGAGGCCCACGACGTGGCGCTACTGCGGGACGCGTGGCTGACCGCCACGAACGCGCGCAATGCTTTGGTGCTGGTGCGCGGCAAGCCGAGTGATCAGCTCCCTGGGCCGGGCCGTCTGCTGTCGGCCGTCGCGCGCGTCGCGGGGTGGCGCAACGACGACGGCAGCGAATTCCTCGACCACTACATGCGCGTCACGCGGCGCGCCAAAGCGGTCGTCGAGCGCGTCTTCGGAGCGTGACGGCTCGGCTCGCGCAGTCCTGCCGCTCGCACGGCCTGGCTCACGAGCCGAGCGTGAGGCCGGTGCGGGCCGCCCGCTGCTCGCCCCAGTCGTAGAGCGCGGTGAGGACGGGGACGAGGGTGCGGCCTTCGTCGGTGAGGGTGTACTCGACCTGCGGGGGCACCGTGTCGAAGACGGTGCGGCGGACCAAGCCGTCGGCTTCCAGTTCGCGCAGTTGCTGGACCAGCATCTTCTCGCTGGTGGTCGGCATCCGCCTGCGCAGCTCGCCGTAGCGGTGCACACCCTCCTTGAGGTGGGCGAGGATGACCGGCTTCCACTTGCCGCCGATCAGGTCGACGGTCACCTCTACGGCGCACTGGTAGCGCTTGTCGGGCACGCGGCGAACCTCCTGGCTACCTACTCACCGAAAAGTGCGTTCTTGTAACACTGTAATCATCACGATTCCATGGATGCCGTTCACCTGGACAACCGCAGACATGGAGCGAAACAGCAATGAAAGTCATCGTTTTCGATCGTTTCAAGCCCGGCGTCACGCTGGAGACGATCAACCCGTACCTGCCCGAGGAGGTCGCCAACGTGTGGCGGCTGTGGAAGGCGGGCATCGTGCGGGAGAACTACGCGCGAGCCGACGAGCCCGGCGTGGTCATCGTGTTCGAGGTCGACAGCGTCGAGCAGGCGCGGAAGTACGTCGCGGACTTCCCGCTCACCAAGGCCGGATATCTGGAGTGGACTTTCGTGCCGGTGCAGGCGCCGTTGCCGCTCGAGGCGCTGATGGACCCGGCCGTCGACGTCGCCGAGCCCTACGACCGGACCGCGTGAGCATGCGCCACGCCTTCGGCCTGAGCATCCCGCAGACCGTTTCCGACGCCTGCGACCCCGCGCGAATGGCGCTGCTCATCTACGACATGCAGGTCGGCATCGTGCCGCAGATCCCCGATGGGGAACAGATCGTGCGCGCGTGCGTGCGATTGCGCGACGCCGCGCGGGCGGGCGGCTTCCGCGTGTTCTACACCCGGCACATGTCGTTGCCGGTCGCGGCCTCGGGTGTCGCGCAGTTGCGCGCCGCCATGTCCTGGCAGCGGGTGGACGACCCGGCCGACCTGCGCTCGAGCTTCCCGCAGGGCTCCGCGCAGTTCCAACTGGTTCCCGAGTTGACACCCGGCCCGGACGAGGTGGTGTTCGACAAGATCACCATGTCGGCGTTCGCGGCGACGCCGTTGGATTTCGCGCTGCGCGACTGCGGCGTCGACACCTACGCGGTGGCAGGCATCGCCATGGAAGTGGGCATCGAGCCGACTGTCCGGCACAGCCTGGACTTGGGCTATCTGCCGATCGTCGTCACCGACGCGTGCGGGGCGGGCCACCAGGCGGCAGCCGAAAGGTCGTACGCCACTCTGGAATTCACCGGCGGATCGCTCACCACGGACACGGCCGCACTCATCGAGTCGATGACTCGCCACGCGCCGTGACGCGTTCCACGCGACACGTTGCTCGCTGAGGGCCGCCAGCATCACCCGGCGGCCCGCCGCGCCGATACTCCGCCGCGCCCGGGAAGCGCCGACGAACGGGTCGGTGACGGTCAGGAGGGCCGCGATCCGCGCGGGGCAGCGGTCCTCCGTCCGAGGCTTCGCAGGCGGAACGCGCGCTTTCCGGCCGAATCCGGGTCACGATCAGCACGTTTCGCCGACCGTGCGGCCGGACTGCCGGTCAACGCTCGGAAGCGATCGACGAACTGGCGGATGGCCAGCCGGTCCTCGTCACCGAGCCCGTCGGCGACCGTGACGGTGACCATCGTGCCCGCGTCGATCCCCAGAACGTCCCAGGCCACCGGCAGGACGGGCGCATGCACGCTGCGCCCGTTGCCGCTGATCGTGACCGACGAACGGGACACGCCCGGAAGCCAGGCCAGGTCTTCGGCGATCTCGGCCGTGAGCGGCCCCGCCGCGCGGAATTCCTCGACGTACATCCTCGACCTCGTCACGTCGCCGACTGTAGGGAGCCAGTGTAGACGCGGGACGGAGCGCACTCGATCCACACATAATCCACACTCGCGCGCCACCGGGTCTTCGAAGACATTGCCTAGGCTCGACCGCATGCGTGGATGGATAGGCCGGGCTCTGCTCGGTATGGGGTGGTGCGCTGTCGTCGTGGGCGCGGCCGGAATCGTGCTGCATTTCGGCGCCTGGCAGCGGCGCGAGCTGGTGCTGCTCGCCTCCGGGGCCTCGTACTTGATGATCGGCGCGATCGCCGGTGTGGTGCTGTTGCTGACAGCGCGCGGGTGGCGCAGCGCGGCCGTCGCCGTGGTGCCTGCCGTGGCGGTGTTGTGGACGCTGGTGCCCGCGTTCGTGCCGGAGGGGCGGGCCGCGACCGGTCCGCAGGTCACCGTCATGCAATCGAATCTGCTGTTCGGCGGCGCCGATCCGGCCGCCGTGGTGCGCGCGGTGCGAGACCACCACGTCGACGTGCTGACCGTCGACGAACTGACCTACGCGGCGGTCGAGCGGCTCGCGGGCGCGGGCCTGCTCGCCGAACTGCCCCATCGCTACACCGAGCCCACCCGCGACGGCGGTGGCGGCACCGGCATCTACAGCCGATACCCGTTGCGCCACACCAAGAAATACGACGGCTACATCCTGCACAACCTCTCCGCGACGATGGATCACCCCGAGCGCGGGCCGATCACCGTCTTCGCGTTCCATCCGGTCCCGCCGCCGTTCGATTTCCCCGCCTGGACCGCCGAGATGCGCAGGACGCGCGAAATCCTCGACACGCACCACGGCTCCGCGATCGTGGGCGCCGACTTCAACGCGACCCGCGATCACACCGCATACCGCGAACTGTTGCGTGGCCGCTTCGCCTCGGCCGCCGACCAGACCGGCGCCGGTCTGCTGCCCACCTACCCCGAAGACCGCAGCTGGGGCCCGGTGATCGGCATCGACCACATCCTGCTGGCCGACGCCACCGCCGAAGACCTCTACAGCCTGACCGTGCCCGGCTCCGACCACCGAGCCCTCATCGCCCGAATCCGGTTGCACTGACCGGCGCTGCGCACAGCGCGGTCCAGGGCACAGCTGCGCAGCGGGTGTTCTTGACGCCGATCCCGAAGGAGTGAGGCGGCGGTCGAATGCCGTCAACGACATCCTCCCGAACCGTGTCGCTGGCTATGATGCGCAGGTTCCGGTGTTGCCGAGACCGCGGCGTCCGCAGGTGCCGTCCCAGCGCTGGGTCTGCCGGGCATCGAAAGAAGGGAGCCGACGAAGTGAGCGACATCGAGCGACTGCTCCTCCGTCTGTCGGCCTATCTGAGCGACGATTTCACGATCGACAGCGCCCGCGAGGTCCGGCGCAGGCTCGACACTGTCCGCAACCGCGTTCCCTTCCCGCCACCGGACACGATCGAGCAGACGCCGTTACGAAACCTGTTCGACTACCTCGAGCTGAAAAGCCACGACGCCGTCCTGGGCCGAACCCAATGGCTTCAAGGCGAGCTGGCGGAGATCGATCGAGAACTGTTGGCGGCATTGGCCCGGACCCAGCGCGGCCACCTGACGGCGCCGGATCTCGAAGAGATCGACAACCTCTTGTGGGAGCTGCGCGACCGCGTCGACACTTTCGGGCCGATGGACGACGGCCGCTGGCCACTGCAATGCCTCATCGCGTATGTAGATGCGAAGATCAAACGGTTCCTGGGAACGAACTGAACGCCCTGGGTCGCGCATCACTGGCCTGCGCCGCTGCCTTCGTACCAGCCTCCCTCATCGAGCCGTTACCTCCGGCGGGAGTAGCGGTATGAGTTCCTCTGCCAGTGCCGTCAGAGTGGGGCATACGTCGAGAACTACTTTGATGGTGAGGTAAAGTGCCAGTATTCCGCCGGTGATTTCGACATACAGCACGCAGCGCACGTGCTCCAGTGGCCGATTTTGGATTTTTGCGGCACGCCCGGCTATGTGGGTCTCTTGAAATGTGTGGCTAGCGAAGCGGGGGATTTCACCGAGTGGAGCGTTGCTGACCGCGACGGTAAAGTCGTATTCTTGGCTGTCATATGAGCATCCCCAGGACACGTAGTGTTCGATGCGATTGTCGATGCTCTCCGGGTTCTTTTTCAGATGGTGTTTCTCGAGAAATTGTTCGGGCATTTGGCGGCATGGATTGAAGACGTTGTCGAACATGTATGAAGTGGACGAGGTGTCGACAGGTTCGGGGTTCTCGCGCGTGCAACCACCCAGCACTGTGCCGACCAGGGCGCAGATGATCACTATCCGTGTCGGCTTTCTCATTTCTTCGCCGGTTCCGCCGGGGGCTCGCCGGTCAGGTAATACGTCATGTCCCCGGGCCTCTGCGCCATGCGTGTGACAGTTTCGAAGGAATGCTCGTTCGCGTAGGAGTCGGTGAATGCCAGGAGGTTGCGGTCGCTCAAGAACTGGTTGAGCGTCGGCTGCAACGGGGTGCCGATGAAGGGGGCGACATCAAGTGGTTTTCCGTCGGACCCGACGAATTCCGGCGGCAGCTGTCCATTTGCGTGCAGTGTTGTGAACAGTTGCTGGATGATCTGGTGATTCGCTTCGGCGGTCGCGCGCGAAGGGTTCGGGTAGGTGGGATATTCCTTCTCCGGCTCGGGGTTGAACTTCTCCATGGCCGCGTTGTAACCCTCTTCTTTGGCGACTTCGAGCACTTGGTTGCCGATCACGCTGACCGGTGTCGCGCCGGGGATTTCCAGGTTGTCCAGGGTGAGCGATTTGACGATGTCGCCGACCTTTTGGCGCATCTCGTAAGTTTCCTGCTTGGCGTTGAAATCATCGTCGGCGTTCTTCTCCGTCTGGAAGGTGAGCGCGTTCATCGACGCATTCGTGATACGCGCGTCCAGAGAAGGGAGTTCGGGCGCGTGGATGCTCAGCCACTTCTGCGGGTCGCCGTTGCCTTCGGTGATCGCCCGGTCCAGCATCTCGGCCTCGTGGGTCTGCCGGGCAAATTCCAGAGTGAACCGGCCTGTTTCGGATTGGCTGCCCAGGAACAGCAATCGGTCGGCGTGGGTCCTCTCGAAGGTGACATTGGCTTGCTCGCCTGGGGTCAGCGGATCGTCGTAGATCTTGGTTCTGTCCGCATCAGGGTTCAGATAGGTTTCCATATTGGTAGCCAGAACATGCGAAAGCCCGTCCGCCAGCTTGGGATTCGTTACGAACGCCTTGGCGTTGTCCTCGAAAACTGTGCCGTCTTCGCCGGCCTTCAGCTTCGGTCGCCCGGAGTCGTCGGTCTCTTCCGGCGCGAAGACGTTCGGCAGTTCCGCCAGCGCACGCTTGGCAAGTAGTCCTTCTTGCCCGGGCTCGTCGGTACCGTCGGCGATCCATTCGTACAGCCCCGCAGCGGTTTTGCCGTCGTCGTCCCACTCGTGGGAGAAGACGGTCGAGGTGAATTTCTGGGGGTCGAAGTTCTGCGGGTTGTACAGGTTGTCCGTGGCGCCGAAGGACAGGTCGCCGGGGATGTCCTGGCCGGTGCTCGGATCCTTGCCGGTCAGCAGGGCGTAGCTGGATTCGTTGTTGCGGGTGCTGGTCTCCAAGAACTGCCGGCTCGCTGCCTCGACCTTGTCCAGGTCACCCTTGTCGAAACCGGGCGGGTAGCCGTGCCAATCCTTCTCGCTTGCTTCGACGTACTCGGCGAGGCTGGCGCTCTGCCGCCCCAATTCGATGCCGAGGGTCTGGCCGGGCTCGTAGCCGGGGTTGGCTTGGGTCAGCAGTTCGGCGAATGCGGCCTGCTGCAGCATCTGGTCCTTGACGGGGCGTTGTCCGTCGATCACCGTGTCGTCGCGTTCTTCGTAGCGGCCGGACACCAGTTCACGGATTCCGGGCGGAAGGTCGGCGTAGGAGCCGCGCCGGGTGCCGGAGCCGATCTTCTCGTTCGACACGACCATGAGCGAGTTGGCCAGGTTGTCGCGCTTCATCGCCGCGACGGGATCGCCGGCCTGTTCCCGTTCGAGCAGTCGCTGGTTCAGCGCGAGGATGCCGTCCTTGCCCACTTCCTGGTACAGCGCTTTGTAATAGTCCTGCACGCTGGCCGGGACGGTGCTGACCTCCTCGCCCGCGGCCAGGCGGCGCAGTTCGTCCGGACTCAGCACGTGCTCGGGCATATCCGAGGCGATCGCGTCGATGGCCGCGGTGTCGCCGGTGCGCGCCGCGTCGGCGAGTGCCTTGCCGTCCTGCTTGCCGAACCGGGCTGCCTGTGTGTCGGCGTCGGCGACGTCGAGGCTGGAGCCGAGGAGGTCGCCGCCCGATCGGATCTCGAGCGCTTGATCGCCGATCTGCTTCGCCAGGTCCTCGACGGCGTCGCGGAACGGCGAGAACGCACCGTTGATCGCGTCCTGATGGGTGCGGATCTCCTCCGGGTCGACGCCTTCTTTGTCGAGCACCTTCCAGGTGTCGTCCACCGTGAGCTGCGCGGCGCGCGCGTCGTTCAGCTTCGCCAGCAGGGTGTCCCGGAACCCGGCTACCGCGCCGACTCCGCGCGTCAGGATGTCGATCAGCTCATCGATCTCGTACCCGAGTTTCTTCCCCTGGTCGTGGTCCTGGCCGACGCGGTTGTAGGCGGCGTCGTAGGCGACGCCCTGCCAGTCGTGCCGGACCTCGTCGAAGTGTTTGCGGGCGCTGTCGAGCTGCTCTGCCAGCGTGGACCGGGATTCGGCGAGTTTGCCCGTCCATGCGTCGAGCGCCCCGAGGTCCCAGCGCTCGACTTCCCCGGGACTAAGCACGGTGCACGTCCATGGCGTGCATCATCTGGGCGAACTGCTGATCGCTGGTCTGCAGATTGCCCGCCGCGTCTTTGGACTTGTTCGCCACCTCGCGCAGCCGCTCGGCGACACGCAGATACGCGCCTTCGACGAACTCGGCGGCCAGTTCGATGGCTCGAGGGATATCCGACCCGGGCACCGCCGCGTGCAGCCCCGCCGCCGAGGTACGCACATCGATGCTGTCGATTGCGCCGCCCGCGGCCAGCAGTTTGTCTGCCAGAGCGCGGATCTGGTCCACATCGGCTTGTAGCAACTCCGCCCCCTCCTCCTCGCAACTGGCGACGAATTTAGCATGCTGAACGGCCGGTCGTTCGCGCCGATGACCGTCGTCGAACGCGGCTGTATACGCGGACACGGCCGCTTGCGAACGGCCTCGGCCAGCCGGGCACGGTCAGCGGCAGCGGAAGGGCGGAGGAGTCGTTCGGTCCCGAGAACTGGTTCGAAGCATGTTGATTCGGGCGATCGAACACGGGACGACGCCCGAGCGTTAGCGGGATCTGTATGCCGATCAGCCGCAGAATTTTCCGTATCGCCGCGCTGCTGTCCGGTGCTGTGCCGTTCGTACAGAGAGAACTCGGGTGGCCGCGTCGCCACACCCACATGCCCTGTTTCGCGTCGATCGCACGGTGATTGATGCGCGCGACCGATTTGTCGCGATTAGGATGTGAGCGCTCGCGCGCGGTACTCGGGGAGGCGGGTTCGATGGCGAAGAACAAGCGATTCGGTCTGGTGGCGGTACTCGCGGTGGTGGCGACCGTGCTGGCCGCGTGTGCGCAGGCAGCGGACGACCATGCTGCGCAGCAGGTCTCGCCGCCTGCCGACACCTGGGAGCTGGCCGGGTCGATGACGGCTACCGGCCCGAACGGCCCGCGCAAGGGTGTGCCGGACGCGCCGCTCACGGCGGACAACGGTGACGGCGGCGCGATCGACAAGCTGGCCCTCAATGCGGTCGCCGACGTCCAGGACTTCTGGACCGCCGAGTACGCGACATACTTTCCCGGCACTTTCAAGCCGGTGACCAGGTATATCTCCTGGGATGCCGAAGCGGCCAAGGCGCAATCGGTCAAATTCTGCAGGTCCGACACTTACCAGGTGGTGAACGCCGCCTACTGCGGCGGCGACCACACCATCGGCTGGGATCGCGGTGTGCTGCTGCCGAAACTGGTACAGAAGTACGGCGAGATGGCGGTGGTGATGGTGCTGGCCCACGAGTATGGGCACGCCATCCAGGGGCAGGCCGAGCTGGCGGGGCTCCTGACGCCGCCGCTCGTGCAGGAACAGCAGGCCGACTGCCTCGCCGGAGTCTTCCTGCGCCATGTGGCCGAGGGGAATTCGGCGCATTTCACGCTCAACACCACCGACGGCGTCAACGCCGTGCTCGGCGCCACGGTGGCCGTCCGGGACCGGGATCCGAACGATCCGGAAAGCGTGCACGGCTCGGCCTTCGAGCGGGTGACCGCGGTGCAAATCGGATACACCGACGGTGCGGACGGGTGCAAGAAGATCACCAGGAAGGAGATCGCCCAGCGGCGCGGCAATCTGCCCACCACCTTCGAACCCGGTGAGGAGCAGGCGCAGCTGCCGGTGGATGCCGGCGCGCTGACCAGCCTGAGCAAGGCGCTCGCCGAGATCTTCCCGCTCGCGCGGCCGCCGCAGTTCGACTATTCCGGGGTCGGCCGCAGCTGCGCGGAAGTCACCGTCACCCGGCCGGTGTCGTACTGCCCGAGCGCGAACCGGATCGGCACCGATGTCGCTGCCCTGGCCCGCCGTGGCGGGCCGATGGCGGGCGAGGACCCGCTCTCGGCCGTCGTGGACGGCGACTACAACGCGTTCGTCGTCTTCGTGTCGCGGTACGTGCTCGCCGTGCAGCAGGATCGCAAGCTGTCGCTGACCGGCGCCGAGACGGCGGGCTTGCGCACCGCATGCCTCAGCGGCGCGGTGACCACGAAGCTGAGCGAGCCGGGCAGCGACCCGCACTTGTCCGCGGGTGACCTGGACGAAGCGGTCTCCGGCCTGCTCGCCGACGGGCTGGCGGCCGCGGACGTGAACGGCAAGGTCGTGCCGAGCGGCTATCAGCGGTTGGAGGCGTTCCGCACCGGCGTCCTGGACGGCGAGAGCGCGTGCCTGGCCAAGTTCCGGTAGTCGCCGCTACACCGGCAGCGACCGCAACGAGCTGAGCGTGCTCGCCAGCGCACGAGCCGCTTCGGCGCCCTTGGTGACGAAGTGCTCGGTGAAGTAGGTGACGTGCTCGCTGTGCTCGTGGAAGTGGTGCGGGGTGAGCACGACCGAGAACACCGGCACGTCGGTGTCCAACTGGACCCGCATCAGCCCATCGATCACCGCCGAGGCCACGAAGTCGTGCCGGTAGATGCCGCCGTCCACCACCAAGGCCGACGCCACGATCGCCGCGTACCGGCCGGAGTGGGCCAGGCGCTTGGCGTGCAGCGGGATCTCGAAGGCGCCCGGCACCTCGTAGACGTCGATGGTGGCGGGATCGAAGCCGAGGTCGGCGTATTCGGTGCGGAAACCCTCGTACGCCTTGCCGACGATCGAACTGTGCCAGCTGGCACGGATGAAGGCGATGGATCCGGTATTGCTCATGCCGGGATACTACGGTCCGGTCAGGTGCGCTTCCAGCCAGCCGACGACATCGTCGAGCACTTTCTGCTGCTCGGGCTCGTTGAACACCTCGTGGTAAAGGCCCTCGTAGCGGATCACCGTCAAGTCCTTCGACCCGGCGCCGCGCTCGATGATATCGGAGCTGGACGGCGCGGCGATCGAGTCGGCGGTGCCGTGCAGCACCAGCAGCGGCACGGTGAGCCGCGCCAGCCGCTGCTTGACCGTGTCGGTCGCGCTCAGCATCTCGGCGCCGGTGCGGGCGGGCAGCATGCCCCGGTAGACCAGCGGATCGTTGTCGTAGGCCGCGACCACCGCGGGGTCGCGGCTGATCTGCGACGAATCGAGTTTCAGCACACCGAGATTCGGGGTGAACCTGCTCAACACCGGCGCGAGCATGCGCTGCACCGGATTGCCCACCGGGATGTCCAGCGGCGGGGCGGACAGCACGATGCCCGCGACCTCGATCGGCGCGCGAGTGGCCAGGTACAGGGTGATCAGGCTGCCCATCGAATGCGCGACCACGAAGCGCGGCACGCCCGGCTGCTCCCGGCCCGCGATGGTCAGCATGGCGGCGACGTTGTCGGCGGCGCCATCCATGGAGCCGATATTGGCCTTACCGCCCGCGGACTTGCCGTGCCCGATGTGGTCGAGCGCGTAGACCGCGAAACCGGCGGCGACCAGGCGCTTCCCCACGTGGGTGTAGCGGCCGGAATGCTCGGCCACGCCGTGGACCAGGACGATCACCCCCCGCGCCGCGCCTTCGGGCAGCCACGCGCGCCAGGCCACCCCGCTGCCGATGCCGTCGAACTCGCCGGACTCGGTGCGGATCGCGGGCGGCTCGGCGGGCGTGGCCTCGCCCGCCGTCGGCTCGGTCGTCATGCCTCGGCTCCTGCCGTCGATGGCGCGCCGACCGTCGCGAAATGCTCGATCAGCCGCCGGTTGAACTCGATGAGTCGAGCGTAGTTGACCCGGGAGAGGCGTTCGTCGGTTCCGTGGATCGAGGCCAGGTCGCGCTGGTCCAGCACGATCGGCGCGAAGTTGCACCGGGTGCCCGCCAGGTCGTCGTAGTGTCTGGAATCGGTCGCGCCGGGCACGATGCCGGTGGTCACCGCGATACCGGGGACGACGGCGCGGGCCAGCCCGGCGATCAGCTCGAAGCCGGGGCCGGGGCCGGTGATCCGTGACGGCTCCGACGACATGCCGATCAGTTCGAATTCGATTGCCTTGTCGCGCACCACTTTCCGGCAGTGCTCCAGCACCGAGGAGACCGAGTCGCCGGGCAGGATGCGGAAGTTCACCATCGCCTCGGCCCGCTGGGGCAGCACGTTCGCCCGGACTCCGCCGCGGATGACGGTCGGCGCGGTGGTGGTGCGGACCATGGCCTCGGTCTGCGGCTGGGCCGCCATCACGCGGGTGATCGCCGGTCCCGCGATGCTCGCGAGCGCCAGCAGCCGCCGCCGCGGCCCCGGCATCACATGGCGCAGCCTGGCCAGCATGTCCGCGATCACGGGGGTCAGCCGCAGTGGCATCGGATGGTCCT
>NZ_BAFS01000086.1 GCF_000308415.1 Nocardia asiatica NBRC 100129
GACGATCGCCGCGCCGTGTGACGGCGGCACGCCGGGGCGCGAGCGGTGACGAAATGGCTGCTGCTCGAGTGTTTCTCCGGTTCTCCCGGGCGAGTTGTCGCCGTCGGGTCCACGCCGAAGTCGTTCGTGCCGCTGACCAGCATCGTGCGCAATCCGCTGTCGCTGGCCGACGCGCAGGCGGCGCTGCGGCAGTCCTGCGCCACCGGTGCCCCGGTCGCGCGGGTCTCCGACGACGGTCGGCGCACGGTGCGGGCCGAGCCGCTGCTCATCGCGCCGGGGCGGGCGCATGCCGTACGGCTGTGGGTGAGCCCGGCGCAGGAGCCGGTCGCCGCCGCGGACCCGATGGGCGCGTGGTACTTCGACCTCACGACCAACCGCTCGGTGCGCAGTGACGACCTGCTGGACCTGTACGGCGTCGCGCCGCGGGACCGCGCTGCCGAGCTGGCCATCGCCGGCGCCTTCACCCGGCTGGTCACCAACCGGGACGAGAGCGAGGCGCTGGCCAAGATCGTCAACTCGGCGCCGGGCACCGAGCACCAGGCGGTCTGGACCATCCGGCGCGACGACGACGCGCTGCGGGCCGGTCATTTCGCGTGCCGGATCGTCGCCGAGCCGGACGACTCGGGTGTGCGGCACGTGCTGCTGCGCGGCGTGACCCAGGACATCGGCGCGGCCACCGCGGTCTCCGCCGCCCCGCCGCCGACGATCCTGGAGTACACCGTGCTGGAAGCCGCCACCGAGCCGGGCGAATACCGCGCGATCGTCAATCTGCGGTCGCTACGGCTGATCCGGTGGATGGGCGCGCCCATGCCGGACATCGCCTGGGAGGATCTTCCCGGGCAGCCGAGACCGCAGATCCATCCGGACGATCTGGCCGTCGCGCGGACCATGTCGCGCGAGCTGGCGCGGCATCGCACCGAGGGCACGGTGCGACTGCGCCGCCTCGACGGTGGTTGGCAACGGGTACGGGTACGGGCCGCGTTGATGGCGCTGGATCAGCACACCACGGCCGGACTCGCCACGGTCACCGCGGCATCGTGAACCGCGGTGACCGTGGCGTGGAATTCACTGGCGCGGCAGATCCAGCTCGGCCATTTCCTTCTCGATCGCATTCGCGGCGAAATCCACACCGCGCGCACGTAACTCATGGACCCGTCGCTGGAGTGCCTCGACTCCGCCGGGTTGGGCCGCGATGTCGGCGACGCTGATCCGGCCCATGGGCCGATGCACGCCCGACTGCACGTACGACACCGTGATACCTCCTGCCTGCACGCTCACCCACCCACCGACCCGGGTGGGTTCCCCACTGCGCTACAAGTCGCACGACGACCGTGTCGACAGGAGAGCCCGGGTCGCCGGGCACGCTGGCTGAATGCTATCAGCGATTCGTGCTGGACCCTTGATCAGTGTGTCTCGTTTCACATCGCATTTCCCGTGCGATGTCGAGCTGTATTTGCTAGGTAGACAGTCGCATTCAGGCGAATGCGATCTTGTTCCTCGGCGCGGAGCTCCCGGCGCACCTTGCCGGGCACGCCCGCCACGAGGGATCCGGGCGGGATCCGCGCGCCTTCGGGGATCAGCGCGTTGGCCGCGATCAGGCTGCCCGCTCCGACGACAGCCCCGTTGAGGATGGTGGCCCCCATGCCGACCAGCACGTCGTCGCCGACCGTGCACCCGTGCAGGATCGCGTTGTGACCGACCGAGACTCCGGCGCCGACGGTGAGCGGGAAGCCCGGGTCGGCGTGCAGCACGCAGCCGTCCTGGATATTGCTGCGTGCGCCGACCTCGATCGTCTCCAGGTCACCGCGCAGCACCGCGCTGTACCAGACGCTGACCTCCGCGCCGAGCCGCACCCGGCCGATCACGGTGGCGTTCGGCGCGATCCACGCGCTCTCCTCGATCTCCGGCGCATGTTCGCCCAGCTGAATCCGCATGCTCATGAACATAACGGGCGTGACCGGGTGGGCGTCCGCTCCCCGCGCCGGGCCGTGATCCCGGCGGCGCGAACGAGCACCCGGGGAGGGAGTTCAGCCGCGACCCTGGAAGCTGGTGCGATGGGCGGCGGGGCTGGTGCCGAGGATGCGGTGGAAGTGATGACGCAGGCTCACCGCCGTGCCGAAGCCGGTGTCGGCGGCGATGCGTTCCACGCTGTCGGTGGTGGATTCCAGCAGCAGTCGCGCCCGGTCGGCGCGCTGCGACAGCAGCCACTGCTGCGGACTGCTGCCGGTGCGGTCGCGGAAGCGGCGGGTGAAGGTGCGCCGCGACATGAGCGCGACCCGCGCCCAGCCGTCCAGGTCGATCGGGTCGCCGAGATGTGCCCGCGCCCAGACCATGGCGCGCTCGATCGGATCGTCCTCGGTGGCGTCGGGGACCGCGACCGGGATGTACTGCGCCTGGGAGCCGCTGCGGTGCGGTGCGGTGACCAGCGCCCTGGCCAGTTCGGTGGCGGCTTTGCTGCCCAGATCGCCGCGTACCAGGTGCAGGCAGCAGTCCAGCGCCGCGGCCACGCCGGCCGAGGTCACCACGTCGCCCAGGTCCGACCACAGCGTGTCGGCGCGGACGCGGACCGCGGGAAACGCGCGGGCCAGTTCGGCGGCGGCGGCCCAGTGCGTGGTGACTTCGCGTCCGTCGGCCAGCCCGCTGGCGGCCACCGCCCAGGAACCGAGGCACAGCCCGACGATCCTCGCACCGCCCGCGTGGGCGGCGTGCAAGGCGGCGCGCAGATCGTCCGACAGCGGCGTGCCGTCTCGCCAGCTCGGAATCACGACCGTGCCGGCGCGGGTCAGCGTATCGAGGCCGTGCCGGACATTGATGTCGAATCCGGCAGCCGTGGCGAAGCTTCCGGGTTGCTCGGCGCACACGTCGACTCGATACGGCGCGGACCCGCCCACCCCTACCCGCCCGAAAACCAGGCTGGGTACCGACAGATGGAATGGACTGATCCCGTCATAGGCGAAGACGGCTACGGTGCGCATGGCCCGATCTTAACGATAGGCGGCTCACGGGCCACTGTCGGTCGATGGGCGAGCCGGACAAGATCGACGGCATGAGCGACACGATCGAACGCACCACCCTGGAAGTCCTGCATGTCGGCGGCCCGACGCTGCGGTTGCGCTACGCCGGCCGCACGTGGCTGACCGATCCCACCTTCGACGCGCCCGGCGAATACCCGGGGCCCGTCACGCT
>NZ_BAFS01000085.1 GCF_000308415.1 Nocardia asiatica NBRC 100129
GGTCACCCAGGCCCTCATCGCGCGCAACGCCTACCAGACCTCCTCGATCGATGCCGCCGCGGACACCGACGACGCGGAGTCGGGCGGTCCCTCGCTGCTGGACTCCCTCGGCGCCGAGGACCCGGACTTCGGCACCGTCGAGAACTACCTCGCGGTCAAGCCGCTGCTGGCGGCCTTGCCGGAACGGGAGAAGCAGGTCTTGGTGATGCGCTTCTTCGATTCGATGTCCCAGGAGCAGATCGCCCAGCGGATCGGCTGTTCCCAGATGCAGGTCTCGCGGATCCTGTCGAAGACCTTGAAATCGCTCCGCGAGCAGGCTCTGCGCGACTGACGCCGGGACCGGACCTGCCGCCGGCGCTCAATCGCCGGTCAGGTCGGCGTGATAGTCGCGCATCGCCAGCACGACGGCGACCAGCACGCGGTGCGCGGCGCGCAGGTCTTCGTCGGGGAGCGCGGCCATCGCGGCGCGGGTCTGCCGCCCGAGCGGGGTGAAGAAGCCGCGCGCTACGTCCATGCCGTGCTCGTCGTAGTGCAGGATGACCCGCCTGCGATCGGCCGGGTCCGATGCGCGGCGCAGGTGACCCGACTCGATCATGCGCTCGACCAGATAGGTCACCGCGGACGAGGAAATACCCATCAGCTTGCCGAGCCCGCCCGCGGTGAGCGGGGCGCCCTCGATCTCGGCGGTCGCGACGTGCATCAGGGCACGGAAGTCGTTGGCGCGTAGTTCGTTGGACCGCGCGAAGACCTGTCCGATCTGCTCGGAGATCGCGGTGAGCGCGCGGATGTCGGCGGCGATGTCGGATTCCAATGCGTCGCGGTCCGGCTCGTCCGCGTTTGGTTCCTCGGTCAACGGCGCATCCTTTTCCACACGGGCGTCAGCGTAGTTCAGCAGGTGTCTCGATTGCTTAATATTTAAGTTTCTGAGAGAGTTGCCGGGTGAGCGCTTGGGACCGCTATGCATCGTCGGTGACCGCCCGGACCTCGTGGGTGCTGCTTCTGGCCCTCGCCGCGGCCTCGATCGGCCTGATCGGCGCGGTGGGGGAGAACGAGGCCGCCGGGCAGGCCCCGACCGCGCTGCCGTCGTCGGCGGAGTCGGCGCGGGTCGAACAGGCGCTGGCGGACTTCCCCGACGCGGGGACGGCGGCCGCCATTGTGGTTGTCACCCGCGCCGATGGCGGCGAACTGACCGAGGACGACCGGAACGCCACCGCCGCGGCGGTGGCCCGTGCGTCGGGCCGGACGCCGGGACCGGCCGACCTGCTCGCCGCGCCGGACCGCAAAGCGGCGATCGGGCAGGTGCCCGTCGACGCGGGCCTGAGCGGCTTCCCGCTGACCGAGCGCATCTCCGATATCCGCACCGCCGCCAGGGAGGGACTGCCCGAAGGGCTGACCTTGCAGGTGACCGGAGGCCCCGCGTTCGGCGCCGACATCGCCGACTCGTTCTCCGGCGCAAATGTCACCTTGTTGGCGGTGACTGCGGTGGTTGTCGCGGTGCTGCTGATCGCGACCTACCGCTCCCCGGTGCTGTGGCTGGTGCCGCTGCTGGTGGTCGGGGCGGCCGACCGGGTGGCCACCAGCGCCGGAACCGCCCTGGCGCGGCTGACCCCGCTGACCTTCGACGGCTCGACCTCCGGCGTCACGAGTGTGCTGGTGTTCGGCGCGGGCACCAACTACGCGCTGCTGCTGGTGTCGCGCTACCGCGACGAACTGCACCGTGAACCGGATCACCGCGCCGCGTTGCGCCAGGCCGTGCGGCGCGCCGGGCCCGCGATCCTGGCGAGCAACGTCACGGTGGTGGCCGCGCTGCTCGTGCTGCTGCTGGCGTCGGTGCCCAGCACCCGCAGCCTCGGCGTGATGGCCGCGCTCGGGTTGCTGATCGCGGTGGTGTTCGTCCTGCTGGCGCTGCCCGCCGCGCTCGCGCTGTGCGGTCGCAACGTGTTCTGGCCCTTCGTGCCGCGGGCCGACGATCGCGACACGGCCGGCGAGGGAGTCTGGCACGCGATCGCCGCGCGCGTGGTGCGCCGACCCGCGCTGATCGCCGGAAGCGCGATCGCGGTGCTCGCGGTCTGCGCGACCGGATTGCTGACGTCGCAGGTGGGGCTTTCGCAGACCGAGCAGTTCCGGGTGAGCGCGGAGTCGGTGGAGGGGTTCGACGCCCTCGCGCAGCACTTCCCTTCCGGTTCTTCCGACCCCGCGATCGTCCTCGCGCGCGGCACGGCGGCGGCGGGAATCGAGGAGGCGTTCCGGCGCACCGAGGGCGTGGTGCTGACCTGGCAGACGGGTACCTCGCCGACCGGGCTGACCCGGTGGTCGGTCGTGATCGACGCGCCACCGTCGTCCGCTCGCGCCTTCGGCACGATCGAGGCGCTGCGCGCGTCGGTCGGGCAGGTGGCGGGAGCCGACGCGCTGGTCGGCGGCACCGACGCCCAAGCGCTGGACGTGCAGAACGCCGCGAGCCGGGACCGCGCGGTGATCATCCCGCTCATCCTCGTGGTCGTGCTCGTGGTGCTGCTCGTGCTGCTGCGGGCGGTGCCCGCCGCGCTGCTGCTGGTCGCGGTGACGGTGCTGAGCGCGCTGGCCGCGCTCGGGCTGGGCAGCTGGATGAGCGAGCACGTGTTCGGATTCCCGGCGTTGGACATCAGTGTGCCGCTGTTCGCGTTCCTGTTCCTGGTCGCCCTCGGCGTGGACTACACGATCTTCCTCGTCACCAGGGCACGGGAGGAGACGCCGCGCTACGGCACCACGCACGGCATGGTTCGGGCGGTGTCGGTGACCGGCGCGGTGATCACCAGCGCGGGCATCGTGCTGGCCGCGGTGTTCTGTGTACTCGGCGTGCTTCCGCTGATCACGCTCACCCAGGTCGGCATCGTGGTCGGCCTCGGCATCCTGCTCGACACGTTCGTCGTGCGCACCGTGGTGATTCCGGCGCTGTTCAGTCTGATCGGACGCAAGATCTGGTGGCCGAGTGAACTGCGGCTGGTCGAGGAGGACGGTGTGGCTTCCGGCGCGGATCAGTCGGCCGGTGACCAGCCGGGTCCGCAGGGCAAGTAGTCCACGCTCGAGCGCGTCCGGACGCGGGGCCGACCTGGACCGGTTGAACCTGTGCAGCGCGATGAGCGGATGACCGCTCGATGCGGCCATCCGCTCATAGGTGTCGCCTGCCCTACCGGCCGTGCGGAACGGCGTCGTCCGCCATCGCTACGGCCGTGCGGGCACTCTCGACGGTCTGCGTCCGAATGCGCCCTGGGCGGTCGTCAGTGCCGGAAGGCGTCCTTGACCTTCTCGCCGGCGTCCTTCAGGTCCGACTTGACCTTGTCGGTGCGGCCTTCGTCGCGCTTCCCCCGATCGCCTGTGGCCTCGCCGAACTTCTCTTTGGCCTGACCGGCGACTTTATCGGCCTTGTTCTTCGCCTTGTCGACTGTGCTCATGTCACAACCTCCTTGTGAAGAGACCGGCCGACCATCTTCAGCCGGTCTTCTTCGCCATAGCCCGTTATGACGCGGTCAAACGTACGGAAGAAACCGATCCGGGTCGGGAGCGCTCGGAAAGCGGATCAAGAAGCAGGAACCGTGGGCGGGGTGAGAAGTCCCTGGAGCACGCCCACACCGGCGCCGACCGCCGCGCCGACGGCGATGGCCGGGGAGGCGACGAATCCGTAACCGACGGCGGCGCCGAAGGCCATCACGGCCACCGTCCCGGTCGGGAACATCGGGATGCCGGCGATGGCGCCGCAGACGGCGCCGATGACCGCGCCGATGGAGGCGACCGGCGCGGCCACCATGCTGCCCACCGAGGCGCCGATGGCGGTGGAACCGATCAGGTCGGCGGCGATGCGGTCGGAGCGCGACGGCTCGAAGCCCGCCGAATCCAAGGTCTGCGCGATGCCCGCTTCCGGAACCGCTATCGCGTCGTTGAAGATCTTGCCCTGCTCGGGAGTCATGAAGTCCGGTCGGCCGATCACCACCGAACCCACGCGCAGCGTGCCGGGCGGCGCCTCGATCGGCGCGACCGCGGGAGCGGGGGCGGCGGGATTGGGCAGGTGCAGGCGGTGCGGGAGAATCGGGGCGAGCACGTTCGGATCCGGCATCGGCCGGTTGGTGCTCAGGTCGTTGCGGCCTGCGGAAACCGGCGGCGCGGGCGGAACGGCCTCGGGCGGAAGGGCTCCGGGGTCCGCGGGATCGGCGGCGGGGGTGATGACGCCGACGGCGGGCGCCGGTGCGAACGGAAGCTGAATCGAGATCTCCGGCACCAGCGGATCGGCGGTGGCGGTAGCGGCGCCGATCACCGACAGCGGTATGGCGCCCGCGACGACCAGAGTGGCGGCGCGGCGTAAGAAGGGGTGTGCGGGAGTTTCGGGTACCGCTATGTCCATGGACTTACCCACCTCATTCTGAAGAGGACATATACCTACCTTTCTAGTTCGATTCAGAAAGCCTTACGGATGCGCGAAAGTTCGATTTCTTTTCGATCGCGGGGAACCGTGCACGTGGACAATGTAATCCGCGCGACGGTGCTGAATCGCCGTGCCGCCGTGCGCAAACGATGACAATCGCGGTGTCGGCCCGATTTATCGACGGAAATCACGAAAAGCGGCTCGAAACGGGGTTTCCCCCTGCTGCACGGCTTCCGATCCGCATCGCGGACAGGCAAAGCGCCCCGAGGCGGATCACCCCGGGGCACAGTGCGTCAGGACGCGGCCGCGAACCCGGCGCGCAGATCGGCGAGGATGTCATCGATGCCCTCGATGCCGACCGCGAGCCGGACCAGGCCGGGCGTGACGCCCGCGGCCAGCTGCTCCTCCGGCGTGAGCTGCGAGTGGGTGGTGGAGGCCGGATGGATCACCAGCGAGCGCACGTCACCGATGTTGGCGACGTGACTGTGCAGCCGCAGCGCCTCGACGAACCGCTTGCCCGCGTCGACCCCGCCGGCCAGCTCGAAGCCGATCACCGCGCCGGCGCCCTTCGGGGCGAGGCTGCGCGCCCGCTCGTACCACGGCGAGGACGGCAGGCCCGCGTAGGACACCGAGGTGACCTCGGCACGGGTGGTGAGGAATTCGGCCACCGCCTGCGCGTTCTGCACATGCCGCTCGATCCGCAGGCTCAGCGTCTCCAGACCCTGGCTGATCAGGAACGCGTTGAACGGCGAGACCGCCGAGCCGAGGTCGCGCAGCAGTTGCACGCGCGCCTTGAGCGCGTATGCGGGTGCGCCGAGGTCGGCGAACACGGCGCCGTGGTAGCTCGGGTCCGGTTCGGTGAAGCCCGGGAAACGGCCGCCGGTCCAGTCGAACTTGCCGCCGTCGACGATCACGCCGGCGATGGCCGCGCCGTGGCCGCCGAGATACTTGGTGGCCGAGTGCACGACGATGTCGGCGCCGTGGGCCAGCGGCTGGATCAGGTACGGCGTGGCGACGGTGTTGTCCACGATCAGTGGAACGCCGTTGTCGTGGGCGACGCCCGCGATGCCCGGGATGTCGAGGATGTGGTTCTGCGGGTTGGAGATCGTCTCGCCGTAGAGCGCCTTGGTGTTCGGGCGGATGGCGGCCTTCCACTGCTCGAGGTCGTCGGGATCGTCCACGAACGAGACCTCGATGCCGAGCTTGGGCAGCGAGTAGTGGAAGAGGTTGTAGGTGCCGCCGTAGAGCCGGGGGCTGGAGACGATGTGGTCGCCCGCTCCGGCGATGTTCAGGATCGCGAAGGTCTCCGCGGCTTGCCCGGAGGCCACCAGCAGCGCGGCGACGCCGCCTTCGAGGGCGGCGATGCGCTGTTCCACCGCGTCCTGGGTGGGGTTCATGATCCGGGTGTAGATGTTGCCGGGCTCGGCCAGACCGAACAGCGCCGCCGCGTGCGCGGTGTCGCGGAAGGTGTAGGAGGTGGTCTGGTAGATCGGTAGCGCGCGGGCGTTGGTGGTGCCGTCCGGGATCTGTCCGACGTGGATCTGCTTCGTCTCGAAGCTCCAGTCCTGGGAGAGATCGGGTTCAGTCATCGGGGTGGTCCTCCTGGTGATGGTCGATCGGTTGTGGCAGCGGCTAGTCGGTGATCAGGGTGGTATCGACCGGAGTGCGTCCGGTGGTGAGATCCAGCACGGGGCAGTGCGCGTCGACGGCCCGTTGGAGTTCGGCGTAGCGCTGCTCGGTGTCGGGTCCGCTGATCCGCACGGTCACCCGCACCGCTCGGAACCCGGCGCGGACGTTGTCATCCAAGCCGAAGAATCCGCGCACGTCGAGGTCGCCTTCGGCGCTCACCGCGAGGTCGTCGATCGTGATGCCGAGGCGCTGGGCCCAGAACCGGTAGGTCACCACTTGACAAGCGATGAGCGACGCAAGGTACACCTCGACCGGATTGGGCGCGGTGTCCGCGCCGCCGAGCGCGGGCGGCTCGTCCACCCGCACGGTGTACTTGCCGAGGCTGATCGCGCTGCCCACCGTACCCTCCGGAGTTCCGGAGGCACGGAACACCACCAGCGCGTTCGCCGGGTCGTCCGCAACGGCACGAGCCGTGGCGTCGGCGATGTCGTTGAGCGGAGTGCCCACATCAGTTGTCATGTCCACTGACGCTAAGAACCGCGGCGGACGACGGCGAGAGTTTCATTCGGGCTGAGTACAACGATGGCCGGGCCTTCGATGCGATGGGTCAGTCCGCGGTCTCGGTCTCAGGCGCGGTCTCCGTCTTCGGTTCCGGCGGCGCGGTGGTGGCCGCGTCGATCTGTTCGCCGATATAGCGCAGGACGACCGCGACGATCGCGACGACGGGCACGGCCAGGAACGCGCCGACGATCCCGTAGAGCGAGCCGCCCGCGGTGACCGCGAGCAGCACGATGACCGCGTGCAGCTGCATGGTGCGGCTCTGCAGCACCGGTTGCAGCACATTGCCCTCCAGCTGCTGCACGGCGACGACGATGCCGAGCACGATCAGGGCGGTGACGAAACCGTTGCCCACCAACGCCACCAGCACCGCGAGCGCACCCGCGACGAACGCGCCGACCATCGGGACGAATCCGCCGAGGAAGGTGACCACCGCCAGGACCAGCGCCAGCGGCACCCCGAGGATGACCAGGCCCGCGCCGATGAGCACGGCATCGATCAGGCTGACCAGCGCCTGGGTGCGGATGAATCCGCCGAGCACGGTCCAGATCCGGCCGAGCACCTCCTCCAGGTGCTTGCCGCTGCGGCTACCGGTGATGCCGTGCACCCAGGGCAGGAAACGCGGTCCGTCCTTGATGAAGAAGAACACCAGCACGAGCACCAGGAACAGGGTGATGAGCACCGACGTCGCGGTGGTCACGCCGGTGAACACGCCGCTGGCGATCTGCTCCGAACTCGACTGCAGCCGGGAGACGATCGCGTCCACGGCCGAATCCAATTGCTCGTCCCGGATTCTCAGCGGCGGGCCTTGTAACCAGTCGCGCACCTGCTCGACGCCCGCGCTCGACTTGTCGGCCAGTTCCGGCGCCTGGTCCACGACCGACGGCACGATCAGCGCGATGACCCCGGCCAGCACACCGATCAAACCGATCACCCCGATCGAGGCGGCCGCGGCGGGCGGCAGGCCGCGCGCGGTCAGCCAGCGCACCGGCGGCCACAGCACCGTGGCGATCACAATGGCCAGCGCCACCGGCAGGATCACCACCCACAGCCGGGCGATCAGGAAGCCGAGCACCCACGCGCCCGCCGCGATGGCGACGATGCACAGCGCCCACTTGGCCAGCCACAGCACACCCCCGCCGATGACGTCACCGCGATCCCGCAATGTGGGCTTGTCCGGTCCGTGGCTTTTGCTACGTTCGCTCACCGGCCCAGTCTGGCACGAGGTGGCCGCATTGATCAGGGCTCACGGCCGGTCGCGAGCGAGACGCTGTTTGACCCGGCGGCCCCGGGTCATCACCGGAGCAGGTCATCGGAAGGGTGGTTGTCGTGCGATGTGTGGTGTTCGGCGCGACCGGTTACATCGGCGGACGACTGGTACCGGAGTTGCTGGCGGCTGGTCACCGGGTCCGGGTGCTGGCGCGCACGCCGGGCAAGCTCGCCGAGGCGCCGTGGCGCGATCGCGTCGAGGTGCTCGCCGGTGACGTGACCTCCGTCGCCGACGTGCGCGCCGCCCTGTCCGGGCAGGACGTGCTGTACTACCTGATCCATTCGCTGACCCGCGCCGACTTCGACACCGTCGACCGGGAGGCGGCCACGCTGGTCGCCGCCGAAGCGGCGCAGGCGGGCTTGACCAGGATCGTCTATCTGGGCGGCATCACCCCGGGCACGCAGCGGTTGTCGCGCCACCTGGCCTCCCGCGCGGAGGTCGGCGAGATCCTGCGGGCGGGGCCGGTGCCCGCGCTGGTGCTGCAAGCCGCGGTGATCATCGGTTCCGGCTCGGCCAGTTTCGAGATGCTGCGTTACCTGACCGAGCGGTTGCCGATGATGGTCACGCCGCGCTGGGTGCGCAACCGGATCCAGCCGATCGCGGTGCGTGACGTGCTGTACTACCTGACCGAGGCCGCGACGCTGCCCGCAGGCGCGGGCGGAACCTTCGACATCGGCGGTCCGGACGTGCTGACCTACGTGCAGATGATGCGCGGCTACGCCGAAGTGGCGCAGCTGCCGCGCCGGCTGATCGTGCCGGTGCCGGTGCTGACGCCGTGGTTGTCGGCGCAGTGGGTGAACCTGGTGACCCCGGTACCGCGCGCGATCGCCGTGCCGCTGATGGAGTCGCTGATCAACGACGTGGTCTGCCGCGATCACGCGATCGCCGATCTGGTCCCGGACCCGCCGGGGGGCCTGACCGGTTACCGGCAGGCGTTGACGCTGGCACTGCGGAAGATCCGCGATCTGGACGTGCCGACCCGGTGGTCGGACGCCCACTCGCCGGGCGCGCCGTCGGATCCGCTGCCCACCGACCCGGCGTGGTCTGGCGGTTCGCTGTACCGGGATGTCCGCGAGCGTCACACCGACGCCGACCCGGCGACGCTGTGGCGGGTGATCGAGGCGATCGGGGGCGAACACGGCTGGTATTCGTTCCCGCTGGCCTGGTCGCTGCGCGGGTGGATCGACCGGCTCGCGGGCGGCGCCGGTCTCGGCCGCGGTCGCCGCGATCCGCACCGGTTGCACGAAGGCGAGGCACTGGATTGGTGGCGGGTGGAGCGGCTGGAGCGTCCCCGGCTGCTGCGTCTGCGCGCCGAGATGCGGGTGCCGGGCCGGGCCTGGCTGGAACTGGCGGTCGAGCCGGACGGTCCGGGCGCCACCTACCGTCAACGCGCGCTGTTCGAGCCGCACGGGCTGGCCGGGCATCTTTACTGGAAGTCGATCGCGCCCTTCCACGCCGTCATCTTCGGTGGGATGGCGCGCAATATCACGGGCGCCGCGGAATCCTCCCGCGCGTGATGACGCCCCGTCGGGCCGCGACCGCAGCGGCTCGCCGAACCCGGCGGGCGCGCCCGGGATCGATGCGTTCACGGTCGAGATCGCCGGAGTCGACGTGCGGCGATTCCACGACGCGCTGGTGGCCGACCCGCGGGCGCGCGAACGACTGGTCGGCGGTTCGGTCAGCGATGGCGGCACGCTCGTTCTGGTCGCGGATATGGCCGATGTCGAGCCGACCCGGCGATTTTGCCGAGGGAATCGGCGGAGAGTGGGATGCGGTCACGGTGCACTACGGCGATCGCGAGTTCGTCGGCGCCTGAACCGGCCGCGCGCGGCGAAGACCCGGCATCCTTCCGATGGTGGATCTACCCTGATCCCGGTGGCGATTTCGGAGTGACGACGGCTGGGAGTCTCGGTGGGTGCGGCATTGGTCAAGGGACAGAACGGGGCACTGGATGTGCCCCGCGTGCTGGTGTCGGTGCGCACCGAAGCCACTATCGACGTTTCGGCGCTGCTGGTGACCGAGACCGGGCGGGTGCGATCGGACGCCGACTTCGTGTTCTTCAACCAGCCCAGCGCGCCGGGCGTGTCGCTGGAGCCGGGAACGCCTCGCGCGCTGGCTGTTTCGCTCGACGACCTGCCCCGCGACATCGCGCAGCTACGCGCGGTGCTGACCTTGGACGATCCGGCGCAGACTTTCGGCCGGTTCGCGCCACCGGTCGCGACGGTCGCCGACGCGGCGGGAAACCTGCTGTACGAGTACCGCATCGAGGGCCTGGGCAGTGAATCCGTGGTGATCGCGCTCGAGCTGTATCGCAGGCAATGCGCGTGGAAGGTGCGCGCGGTCGGGCAGGGCTATGCGGGCGGCTTCGCCGCGCTGGTCACCGATCATGGTGTGAGCGTCGAGGACGAGCCCTCCCAGGACCAGGTCCAGTCCGCGCCGCAGCCGCAGGCCATGGCCACTCCGGCGGCGGAGGTCTTCACCGTTCCCGGCGAGGCGAAGCTCTCGCTCGAGAAGCGGGCGACGTTGGACCTGCGTAAGCGCGTGGTCGCGAAAGTGCTGATCGATAAGGAGGCTTTCGGGATCCGCGCCCGTGTCGTGCTCGTCATCGACAAGACCGGCAGCATGAAACGGCAGTATCACAACCAGGTGGTGCACCGGGTCGTGCAGCGGATGATTCCGGTGGCCACCCAACTCGACGACGACGGCACCTTGGAGGCGTATCTCTACGCCCTCTCCTTCGTCAAGCTGCCCGACATCACCGTCGAGCACGGTGACGAGTGGGCCCGGACCTTCTTACATCTCACCGGGACCCACGAGGGCATCGACTACGACCGGCTCGGCGGCCGCAACGACGAACTGCCGATCATGAGCGACATCATCGAGTCGTTGCGTCCCGGCGGCCGCCCCACCCTCGTGTTGTTCTTCACCGACGGCGGCTTCGCCAAGAAGCGCGAGATCGCGGCGCTCATGCGCGATGCCTCGCTGCTGCCCGCGTTCTGGCAGTTCGTCGGTCTCGGACGTGCCAATTACGGTGTGTTGCGCACTCTCGACGAGCTGTCCGACCGAGCGGTGGACAACGCGGGATTCTTCGCCTTGGACGACATCGATAAGGTCGACGATGCGCAGCTCTACGCGCGTCTGCTCGGCGAGTTCCCGGACTGGCTTCGCGCCGCGCGCGCCGCGGGCATCCTGCGCTGACCGCGGAAGTGCGCATCGGCGCGCTGCCACGGCCTACAGCGCGGAGCTGCCTGCCCACTGACACATCCCCCGTTTGTCATAGCTAAAAGCTATGCTGGGGTGTGTTTCGGCGCGGCCCGAATCAGCCGATGACGGCGTTCATGATGGTGCCCGCGCTGGTGGCGACCACCCCGCCGATCATGGCTCCCGCTACCATCTTCGGCGACTCGAGACCGCCGCCGGTCCACTTCTCCCAGGCGAAGCGGCCACCGGCGTAGATGATGCCGCAGATGCCCGACAGGAGCACGAACCACGTCAGGTAGCGGACCAGTTGGAGGAACTTGTCGGAGATCGGCGGTGCTTCTGGTGTGGGGTTGCCGATCTGCGCCAGGGTGTCGTAAGCGGCGGCCAGGATCATCGTCGTTCGCTCATTCTGGATTCGGGACAGGGGCAAGTGATTCGCTGAAGAAGATCGTATCCGTTCGCTCGCCGCGATGCAGTCAGGTCCGTGTAGCGCAGGGAAGTTCGCGTTTCCCGTCTCCGTGCCGGGGTAGGCGAAGCTCGGGATCATGGATGACGCGCGGCGGTCGAGACCTCGCCGCCGCTTTTCGCCGGACCCGGCCGGGGACTGTTCGCGGGGCGATCCGACGTGATCCACCGCCGATCGCGGGCGTTCCGGGCAGAGCGCGCCGCGGCGCGGTCCGTACCCGTATCCTGGTGCCTGGCCGAATTCATCGGTGGTCGAACAGTTTTCGCAAAGAGGCTGGTCGACGGCGGGGATTGTATTCGAGCGTAGAGGGAGTAGACGGTGAGCATCATTCTGGCGTCGGTCGGCGATTCGTTCACGACGTTGGCGCAGATCGGCAATCCGACCCCGGAGGCTCCGCCTCTGGCGGACAAGCTCTTACAGTTCGTGCGGTATCTGACCTGGTTCGCACTGGCGTCCGGCATCGTCAGCATCATCTACGCGGGCGGCAGATTCGCCTGGGAGAAGTGGAGCGGCGGCGGGTTGCAGTCGCCGAAGATGATCGCGGGGGCGATGCTCGGCGGGGTGGTCGCCACCAGCGCGGGCACCATCATGAACACCGTCCTGGAGTTCTGACCGCGGCCGCCGTTCGGTGATCTGACGCGCCCTTCACGGCGCTGACCTGCTATTTCCGCTGGTAGGGCGGGTAAGATCCGTTGCGGATCTCGCGGTGCCCGATCGGATCGGAGGCGGAGCAGGATCATGGACACAACCGGCGGGAAGGTCACCGTGTCGCGGCGCACGGCGTTCGGTATCGCGGCGACCGCGCTCGGGGTGGCGGCATGCGGCGGATCCGGCGAGCAGGACTCCGGCCCGGTTCCCGGCGATGCCGTCACGGTCGCCAAGGACGCCTACGTGTTCGGGTTTCCGCTGGTGTTGCTGGACGTCACGCGCGCGGCGGCGGAGGCGGTCACCCCGGTCAACCGGTTCCAGCACGCGGCGTCGCTGCCCACACCCGCGCAGCGGGAGGTGGTGCGCCTGGACCGGGATACGCTGCGTTCGACGGCTTGGCTGGATCTGACGTCGGAGCCGATGGTGTTGCAGGTTCCTGGGATGGGTGGTCGGTTCTGGTTGGCGCAGGTGTTGGATGCGTGGACGAACAATGTGCACAATCCGAGCAGTCGTCGGCCGCAGGCGGTGTCTGATGTGCCGCCGTATACGTATGTGGTGACCGGTCCTGGTTGGTCGGGTGTGTTGCCGGAGGGGTTGACGCGGTTGGCTGTGCCGACGCCGACGGTGTGGTTGATCGTGCGGATTCAGGTCGACGGTGAGAAGGATCTTCCGGTGGTGCGGTCTCTGCAAGAGGGGTTGCGGTTGGTGCCGTTGAGCGCGTGGCAGACGGGCGCCCCGCCGCCGGCGCCCGCCGCGCCGCCCGCGCAGGAGAGCGGGCAGTCGCCGCCGGAACTGGTCGGGGAGATGGACGCGCGCGTGTTCTTCGATCGGATGTGCGCGCTGTTGTCGATCAATCCGCCCGCCCCCGAGGACGCGCCCGCCATGCGGCGCTTCGCGACCATCGGCATCCGGCCCGGGGGTGCGGTGGAAGGCGTCTCCGACATCGATCTGGCCACCGCGGTGGAGACCGCCCAGCAGCAGATACCGGTGTATATCGGTGCGCGGACGGTCAACGAGAACGGCTGGCTGATCGATCCGGACGTCGGCCGGTACGGCGTCGACTACATGCTGCGCGCCGCCATCGCGGGGGTGGCCCTCGGCGCGAGCCTGGCGGAGAACGCCTTCTATCCGACCCTGTTCGCCTCCACGGACGCGGGCGGTGACTCGGGTCGATTCCGGTTGCACTTCGCGCCCGGCCAGTTGCCGCCGGTCGACGCGTTCTGGTCGCTGACCGCCTACGGCGCGGACAGTTACCTGGTGTCCAATCCGGCGGCGATCTACGCGGTGGGCCACCCGGTCCCGGTGGCGCTCAATCCGGACGGATCCTCCGATATCGCGGTGCAGTACGCCGACCCGGGACCGGCGGTACCCGCCGGGAACTGGCTGCCCATCCCGGAAGCCGGTCAGTTCTCGCTGACCCTGCGGATGTACGCGCCGAAGGCGGAGGCCGTGCAGGGGCGATGGCGTCCGCCGCCGCTGGTCCCGGTGTTCTGATCCGCCGCGCGACCGACCGCGTATCGCTCCGCTGACCAGCGTTTTCTCCTCCGTGCGGCGGGTATGATCCGGTGGATCCGGCGCGGTAACCGAGCAGATCGGAGGCGGAGCGGGATCATGGCGGACAGCACCCGCGGTCACGGGCTGTCGCGGCGCGCCGTGCTCGGCATGGCCGCGACCTCGATGGCCGCGCTCGGCGCGGCGGCATGCGGCGGATCGGAGCAGGAGGGCGCCGAGCGCTCGGCCGTGACCACCGAGAACGGCATGATCGCCAAGGACGCCTACGTGTTCGGGTTTCCGCTGGTGTTGCTGGACGTCACGCGCGCGGCGGCGGAGGCGGTCACCCCGGTCAACCGGTTCCAGCACGCGGCGTCGCCGGTCACCGCCGCCGATCGCGACCGGGTGCGGCCGGACCCTGACACTCTGCATTCGACGGCTTGGCTGGATCTGACGTCGGAGCCGATGGTGTTGCAGGTTCCTGGGATGGGTGGTCGGTTCTGGTTGGCGCAGGTGTTGGATGCGTGGACGAACAATGTGCACAATCCGAGCAGTCGTCGGCCGCAGGCGGTGTCTGATGTGCCGCCGTATACGTATGTGGTGACCGGTCCTGGTTGGTCGGGTGTGTTGCCGGAGGGGTTGACGCGGTTGGCTGTGCCGACGCCGACGGTGTGGTTGATCGTGCGGATTCAGGTCGACGGTGAGAAGGATCTTCCGGTGGTGCGGTCTCTGCAAGAGGGGTTGCGGTTGGTGCCGTTGAGCGCGTGGCAGGCGGGCGCCCCGCCGCCCGCGAGCCAGCCGCCGAGCGGGCGATCGAACGCCCAACGCCCCGTCGAGCAGGTGCTGGCGATGGACGGGCGCGAATTCCTCGATCGGATGTGCGCGTTGCTGTCGATCAATCCGCCCGCCCCCGAGGACGCGCCCGCCATGCGGCGCTTCGCGACCATCGGCATCCGGCCCGGCGGTGCGGTGGAAGGCGTCTCCGACGCCGAACTGACTGCCGCGGCGGACGCCGTCGAACAGCAGCTGCCCGTGACGATCGGAGCCAACACGATCAACGACAACGGCTGGGTCACCGATTTCGGGGCCGGCCGTTACGGCACCGACTATCTCCTTCGCGCCGTCACGGCGTTCGGCGCTCTCGGCATTCCCCTCCCCGAAGACGCGCACTACTTCTTCACGGCGGTTCCCGCGGGCTCCGGCCCGTTCCGGTTGCACTTCGCCGCCGGGGAGCTGCCGCCGGTGGACGCTTTCTGGTCGCTGGCCGTCTACGATGCCGCGGACCATCTGGTGGCGAATCCGGCCGAGATCTACTCGATAGGTCACCATGTCCCTGTCGTGCTCAATCCGGACGGCTCTCTAGACCTGACGCTCCAGCGCGACGAGCCCGGTCCCGGCGTGCCCGAGGGCAACTGGCTGCCCGTCCCGGCGTCGGAGCCGTTCTCGGCAACCCTGGCCTTGTTCGAACCGAGAGATTCCGTCCTGCAGCGACGCTGGCATCCGCCACCGCTGATCGCGCTGCGCTAGGGAACGGAAAAGTAAACATGTTTTACTAAACACTGTTCACGAAGCGGTGTTCTGTGGTTGCATCTCCCTTGACCGCGTTCCCGCATCGCCGTGGGGGCCGCGCCCCACACCGTAGGAGATTTGCCGTGACCGTGACCACGCCCTCGATCCCGACGGGATTCGACTTCACCGACCCCGACCTGCTCGCCGCCCGCCTGCCCATCGCGGAGTTCGCCGAACTGCGCCGCACCGCCCCGGTGTGGTGGTGCACGCAGACCGATAGGGCCAGCGGCTTCGACGACGGCGGGTACTGGGTCGTCTCCAAGCTCGCGCACATCAAGGAGATCTCGAAGAATCCCGAGGTGTTCTCCTCCCACCAGAACACCGCGATCATCCGGTTCAACGAAGAGACCACCCGCGAGCAGATCGACATGCTCGGCGACATGCTGCTGCTCAACCTCGACCCGCCCAAGCACACCAAGACCCGCCGCATCATCTCCAAGGGCTTCACCCCGCGAGCGGTGGAGAGCCTGCGCTCCGCGCTCACCGAACGCGCGGCGCGGATCGTGCACGAGGCCAAGAAGTCCGGAAGCGGCGACTTCGTCGAACAGGTGGCGTGTGAGCTGCCGTTGCAGGCCATCGCCGAACTGCTGGGCATTCCGCAGGAGGACCGGAAGAAGATCTTCGACTGGTCCAACCAGATGATCTCCTACGACGACCCGGAGTTCGACGGCGACCATCACGCCGCCACCGCCGAGGTGATGGGATACGCCTGGAACATGGCCGAGCAGCGGCGCGCCTGCCCCGCCGAGGACATCGTCACCCAACTGGTCAACGCCGACATCGATGGGGAGCACCTCGGTTCGGACGAGTTCGCGTTCTTCGTCATCCTGCTGTCGGTGGCGGGCAACGAGACCACGCGCAACTCGATCACCCACGGCATGAAGGCGTTCGTGGACCACCCCGAGCAGTGGGAGATCTACCGGCAGCAGCGCCCGCGCACCGCGCCCGACGAGATCGTCCGGTGGGCTACCCCGGTGACCGCGTTCCAGCGCACCGCGACCCAGGACACCGTGCTGGGCGGTCAGGAGATCAAGCAGGGCCAGCGGCTCGGATTGTTCTACAGCTCGGCCAATTTCGACGAGGAGGCCTTCGCGGATCCGTTCACTTTCGACGTGCTGCGCGACCCGAACCCGCATGTGGGTTTCGGCGGCACCGGCACGCACTACTGTGTCGGCGCGAACCTGGCCCGGTTGCAGATCGATCTGATGTTCAACGCGATCGCCGACGTGATGCCCAACCTGCGGCAGGTGTCGGATCCGGTGCGCCTGCGGTCGGGCTGGCTGAACGGGATCAAGCGCTGGGAAGTCGAATACGCTTGAATCGAACGGTGCAACAGTCCAAACCGCGAGGCCGTGCGCCGGTGGTGACCGACACCGACATCCGGCGGGTCGCCAGCGCGCTGCTGGTCGAACGCGGGCCCGACGCGGTCACCCTGCGCGCGATCGCGCGGGAACTCGGTGTCACCGCGCCCGCGCTGTACCGGTACTACAACTCGCTGGAAGACCTGCTGGAACGGTTGCGGCTGGACTTCTGCGCCGACTTGGCGGCGGAACTCACCGCCGAGATCGCCACGCTGCCCGACGACGGCGCCGTGCAGTTCTTCGCCATCTGCCGTGGCTTCCGGCGCTGGGCGCTGACGCACACCAGGGAGTTCACCCTGGTGTTCGCCTCCCCCGGCGCCGGCCAGGCCCGCGCACTGCGCCGCTTCGACGAGCCCTTCGGCCGGGTCTTCCTGGCCGCAGCGGGCCGGCTGCTGGCGAACTACGACATCGTCACGCCGTCCACCGATGTCATCCCGCCGGAGCTGCGCGAGGATCTGGTGCACTTCCAGACCGAACTGCTGGCCGCGCTGTCGGAGTCGAGCCACAAATTCCCCGCCGAGAAGCTGGATCTCGGGGTGACGTATCTGATGATCCAGATCTGGGCGCGGCTCTACGGACACGTCACCCTCGAGGTGTTCGGGAACTACCCGATCCCGCTGGACAAGCCGGAGATCCTCTTCGACGCGATGCTGGCCGACCTGGGTCGTACCGCGGGCCTGCTCGCCGACTGAGTCGGGCGCGCTAGATGCGCGCGCCCTTCGCGCGGTTGCACGCGCGGCACAGGATCTGGAGGTTCGCCGCACTGGTCGCGCCGCCGCGGCTGAGCGGGATGATGTGGTCGAACTCCAGGTAGTGCCCGTCGCCGCATTCGACGCACCGGCCGCCGTCGCGCTGCCACACCTGCGCCTTCACTTCCTGCGGGATGCTGCGGGTGTCGCGCTGGCCGGGCGTGAGGACCAGCCGCTTGGCCACGCGCAGCGCGCCTTCCAGCGCGGCCGAGACGTAGTCCGGATCATCGACGGCGAACGTGGCGCCGCCGCGCGCGGAGGTGGCCGCGATCACCACGGCCCCTTGTTCGGTGTGCACCGACACGACGCGCGACCACGGCATCTCGATGCCGGTCTCGGCGCCGACGAAACGCAGCTTCTTGTTGCTGCCGATCAGCCTGCCCTCGGTGAGTCTCGGGCCGCGGGCGAGCTGCCGCACGTGCGTGGCGGGCAGGTCGAGGTGCACCGTTTCCTCGGGGTCCAGGTGCAGGCCGGGCGTGCGGACGACCGGCAGGTCCCCGGTGCGCAGCCGGTAGAGGGTGTGCCCGCGATGCATCCGGCGGCGCAGGTCCTCGATCAGGGGTCCGCCGAGCGCGAGTTCGGTGACCGCCTGCTCGAACAGTTCCACTTCGGCGTGCCGGACTTCGGCGTCGGCGAAGGCGAAGGTGACCAGCCGCTCGACGTAGCTCTGGCCGGCTTCGCGCAAGGCCGTGCGCCCCGCGTCGGCGTCGATGCGCTGGTAGCGCAACGAGGCCCACAACGCCGCCCACTCGGGGCCGCGCGGCCCGTGGGCGGTGAGCACCCGCCACGCGCGGGTGTGCCAATGGGTGAGGTACTCCTCGATCTCCTGCGCACACCGCTGGCACGGGGCGAGCCCGCCGAACAGCTTGCGGCGCAGCGGATTTCCGCAGCGGTCACAGTGGCGGCCCGTGGCGGGCACGCGCAGGTACCGGTCCTCGGCCCATTCGGCGCCGTCCCACCAGCGCATGCGCTGCGGGTCGTCCGGGTCCGGGTGCCAGTCCGCGTGCTCGGGGTTCGGGGCGGCGGAGGGAACGGCGCGGTGTCCGAGGTGTACCGGTGGAGATCGACCGGACGGCGAGTGCGCGGCAATGGAGCGGTGTCCACGCGGTCGAGCACCTCGGTGCGTGGCCGTGCGGGTGTGCCGGGGCCGGGGTGCGGGGCTTCGGGCCGCGCGAGTGACTGCTCGTCCTGGGGGCGATGCTCGCCGACGCGCTGCACCGGAACAGGTTCGGCGGCGCTGTTCGGTGCGTCGGTTCGCTCGGGCGCGGCGGATTCCCCGCTCCTGCGCGACTGGCCGGAGGCGAAAGATCCGTGGGGGAGGCGACGGGTCTGCACCGGGTCGCGGCGGTCCGGCCGTTCGCCCGCGTCGAGGCCGGACTCGCTCCCGCCCGCGGATCGGTGCGGAAGCCGTTCCTGCGCCGGTGTGATCGCGGCCGAGCGGTGCACGCGGAACGGGTTGGTGGGATGTGTGGTGCGGGCGGGCGCCGACGGATCGCTGACCTGGACGCCGAACTCGCTGACCAACCCGGCCAGTCCGCTGGCCCAGCCCTGGCCGATGGCGCGGAACCGCCACTGCCCGTCCCGGCGGTAGAACTCGCCGAACATCAGCGCGGGCACCGCCTCCACGTCGGCGATCTCGAATGTCACGACCGGCCCGTCGACGGAGTGCACGGCGATCGTCAGGTCGTGGATGTCGCCGAAGCTGCCCGCGTCCACCGAGCCGGAGACGACGATGCGATCGACGTCCGCTTCGGTGCGGGGCAGCGACACGCTCAGCCGCGCGGTGCCCGGCGCGGGTGCCTGGTCGAGGGTGACCGCCTGGGAGACGTGCCGCGGCGCGTTGTAGAACACCAGGTCCCGGTCGGAGCGGACAGCGCCCGCCGCGTCCAGCAGCAAGGCGTGCGCGTCCACCGCGTGCTCCGATCGCCATGAAACAACCACGGCTAGAAGAGATGTCGGTACCGCTGCGTTCGCGCCCTTGCTGAGTTTCATTGTGCTCGAACTATGCCACGACCCTCCGACACGCCGAACTCGCGAGGGGAGGTCCTTCGGCGGGGCGTGCGGCACAGTGTTCTCATGACGAACCCGAAGCGCCCGGGTCGTAAGCCCCCGGCCCCGAAACTGCCCGGTGGGCGGGTGCCCGGCCCCACCGACGTGCTGGCCGCCGCCCAAGCCGCGGTCGAAGCGGCGCAGACGGCCGCGGGGCAAGCGCTGGAAGCCGCCCAGTTGACCGCGACCTCGGCGTTCGACGCGGCGGTGCGGCTACCGCCCGCGTCGGCCCAACTCGCCGCGCAACTGCCCGATCTGGTCGACAACCTGTCGGCGGCGATCGAGCGGCTCAACTCCACCATCGATCGCCTCGACCGCACCCTGGCGCTAGCCGATCCGGCGTTCGCGGCCTACGACCGGCTGCTGCCCAGGCTGGAAGCGATGATCTCGCTAGGGGAGGACGTGCTCGGACGGCTGGCGAAGCTGCCCGGCGTCGCCTTGCTCGGCAAGCTGACCGGTTTGAGTACGCCGGAACCGCCCGCCGCCGAGCCGCCGCGCCGGAAGTCCACCAAGCGGCGTACCTAGTGCGCGCTCAGCGGTGCGCGTGATCGGCGGCGGCGCGCAGCGTGGCCGCGGCCTTGAGCAGGACCTCGTGGTATTCCTCGGCCGGATCCGAGTCGAGCACGATGGCGCCGCCCGCCCCGATCCGCCAGCGTCCGCCGTAGCGGACGGCGGTGCGGATCACGATGTTGAGGTCCGCGGTGCCACCGAGCCCGAGATAGCCGATCGTGCCCGAATAGACGCCGCGCGCCTCGGTTTCCAGCGCGTCGATGATCTCCATGGTGCGCAGCTTCGGCGCGCCGGTCATCGAGCCGCCGGGGAAACACGCGCGCAGGCAATCGACCACATCGACCTCCGGCCGCAGCCTGCCGCGCACCGTCGACACCAGTTGATGCACCGTCGCGTACTGCTCGGTGGCCATCAGCTTCGGGACGTACACGCTGCCGATCTCGCAGACCCGGCCCAGATCGTTGCGCAGCAGGTCGACGATCATCAAGTTTTCCGCCCTGGTCTTCGGGCTGTCGGCCAGCTCACGCCGCAGGCGCTCGTCCTGCTCGGGTGTCGCGCCGCGCGGTGCGGTGCCTTTGATCGGTTTGCTCTCCACGACGCGCCTGCGATCGACCTTGAGGAACCGCTCCGGTGACGAGCAGGCGATGTCGAGGTCGTCGAAGCGCAGATAGGCGGCGTACGGCGCGGGGTTGCACCGGCGCAGGGTGCGGTAGAAGTCGAGGCCGTCGGCCGCGGCGGCGGGGATCGTGGCGCTGTCGGTCAGGCAGATCTCGTAGGACTCGCCCGCGTGCAGCTGCTCCTGGCAGACCGCGATGTCGGCGAGATAGCGCTTCCGGCCTCGGGTGAGCAGCGGCGCGACGGCGTCGCTGTCCTGCGGTACCTCGAGTGTCGGCGGATTGGACCAGGTCGGCAGGGTCTCCAGGATTTCGCGGGTGTCGCGCAGCCAGTCCGCGCCGGATCGGGCGGTCGCCACGTCGTCACTCAGCGCGAGCAGGTGCGTGCGCCCGCCCACGTGATCGACCACCACCAACCTGTCGGCGAAGATCCACTGCGCGTCCGGGGTGGGCGCGCGGTGCGCGGCGTTCCCGCCGCAGTCGGCTTTGACCTCGTAGCCGAGGTAGCCGACATAGCCACCGGCGAAATCGAAGGGCAGGTCGGGCAGTTCCAGTCTGCGCGCGCGCAATTCGGCGGACAGGAACTCCAGGATGCCGCCCGGTGCGGTGCGCCGGCGCCCGTCGGCGGACTCCACGGTCACCTCGCCGTCGCCCACGCGGTAACGCAGCACCTCGGCCAGGGGACCGCTCGCGTCCCCGAGAAAGGAGAACCGGTCGGCCCCCGGTTCGACATGCTCGCTGTCGAGCCAGAAAGCGGTGGGAGAGTTGCCGTACAACTGCACGAACGCGCTCTCGGTATCGATCGGCCGTTCGATGACGGCCCGCTGGAGCCGGAAGGTCCGCGTCACCGGGAGGTCGGTGGGCGCCGGATCGGTGCGCGGGGCCGACGATCGCGCGGGGCGCTCGAGTTCGACCGCCGCGGCGGGGAACTGCTCGGGTGCCAGCGGCACGTGGGCGCCGGTCGGCGCTTCGGCGCCTGCCGTGGGAAGGGGGAATCCGGTGGCGACGGGCGTCGCGGGGACGTCGCGCTCGATGCCGAACGACCGGCTGCGGGCGAGGGAAGGACGCCTGCTCCCGTGTGCGGCGGTGAGCTTCGCGAAGTTGCGCAGCAATGCCGCGCCGAACTCGCCCGCGATCGATTCCGGGTGGAACTGCACGCCCCACTGTGGTCGCGTGCGATGCCGCACGCCCATGATCACGCCGTCGCCGGACAGCGCCGTGACCTCCAGATCGTCCGGCAGCGGCCGCAGCGCGCACAGCGAGTGATAGCGCACGGCGGTGAAGCCCTGCGGAATTCCGGCGAACAGGTCCCGTCCGTCGTGCTCGATCCGATCGAGGTACCCGTGCTTGGCGGCGGGCGACCCGGCGACCACGCCGCCGGCCGCGACCACGATGCCCTGATGGCCCAGGCACACCCCGAGCAGCGGCAGGTCGCACTCGCGGATCACCGCCGCGGAGATGCCCACGTCGCGCGCCACGTCCGGCCGCCCCGGGCCGGGCGAGACGACGACGTTGTCGAAGCGCCACGGATCGAGTTCGGCGACCGTCCTCGCCTCGTCGTTGCGCACGACCGTCGGCTCGACGCCGTTCACCTCGCTGATCAGCTGATACAGGTTGTAAGTGAACGAGTCGTAATTGTCGATCAACAGCGTGTGCATGGTTCTGGAAACCCTACGCCGCACCGGTCGGAGCTAACTGTTGTCGTCTGCCTTCAGTTCGGGTCGGCCGGTGGTGCACAATGTGGGGCATGTCTGTTGCGCAACCGGTCGATGTGGATCCCGCGGTCGTCGACTTCGCCGTCGTCGGAAAGTGGATGGATGAGCAGGGTCTGCCCGCGGGCGAGTTCGAGGACGTGACCGCGCTGGGCGGCGGAACGCAGAACATCATGCTCCGCTTCACCCGGGGTGGCCGGACGTACGTGCTGCGCCGCGGGCCGAAGCATCTGCGCGCCAAGAGCAACGACGTGATCCGGCGCGAGGCCCGCCTGCTGGGTGCGCTGGGCGGCGCCGAGGTTCGCGCGCCCCGGGTGATCGCCGCCTGCACCGACGAGTCGGTGCTCGGCGCGGTCTTCTACCTGATGGAGCCGATCCACGGCTTCAATCCGCAGAACGAACTGCCCGAACTGCACGCCGGCGATCCGGAGATCCGCAGGCAGATGGGCTTGTCGGCGGTCGAGGCCATCGCGCGGCTCGGCGCGCTGGACTATCAGGCGCTGGGCTTGGCCGACTACGGCAAGCCGGAGGGATTCCTCGAGCGTCAGGTGCCGCGCTGGCTCGGTGAACTCGAGTCCTATTCGGCCAACGAGGGCTACCCCGGCCCGGAGATCCCCGGTGTGGCGGCGGTCGGGGAGTGGCTGGACCGCAACCGCCCCGCCGAGTGGACGCCGGGCATCCTGCACGGTGACTGTCATCTGGCGAACATGATGTTCCACTTCGACGGCCCGCAGGTGGCGGCGATGGTCGACTGGGAGATGTCCACCATCGGCGACCCGCTGCTGGACCTCGGCTGGCAGATCGCCACCCGCCCGGAGCCCGGCACCACCGGTGCGGCGCTGGTCGGCAAGCTCGGCGCGGTCGGCGGGCTGCCGACGGCCGAGGAGATGATCGCCCACTACGGGCAGTTCTCCGAGCGTGATCTGAGCGCGATGCCCTGGTACACCGTGCTGGCCTGCTTCAAGCTCGGCATCGTGCTGGAAGGCACCCATGCCCGCGCGTTCGCGGGCAAGGCCCCCAAGCAGGTCGGCGACTTCCTGCACGCGATCACACTGGAACTCTTCGAGCGGGCACAGCGGCTGATGGAGTGACTGTCGGGATGTTGCGACAGCTGACCGGATATCGGTGGAAGGTGTCATCCGGCCGCGCCTAGGTTGAGCGCATGCCGATCGTTCCCGATGTCAAAGACTGGACCTGGGTGCTCGAACGTCCCTGTCCGCAGTGTGGCTTCGATGCCGCCGCAACCGCCTACGAAGCCGTGGCCGCGCTGACCCGGGAGACGGCCGTCCGCTTCGCCGCCGTGCTCGAACGCCCTGACGTGCGCGCGCGCCCCGACGAATCGACCTGGTCGGCCCTGGAGTACGGCGCTCACGTGCGCGACGTGTGCCGCCTGTTCGACACTCGCCTCGCCTTGATGCTGGCCGGCGGACCCGAGGGGGAAGCGCCGCGTTTCGCGAACTGGGACCAGGACGCCACCGCGATCGCCGACCGCTACAACGAGCAGGACCCGGCCCGGGTGGCCGCGGAGCTGGACGAGGCCGCGGGGCGGGTGGCGCGCTCCTTCGAATCGGTGCCGCCGCAGCGGCGTGGCCTGCGTGGCGCGCGCAGCGACGGCGCGCTGTTCACGGTGGAGTCGTTCGCGCGGTACTTCGTGCACGACCTGGTGCATCACGTGCACGACGTCCGGGGTTGACGCGTGGCGAAACTGTAACGCGTTCGGGTGGAAGGTCACGCTATACCGACGAATTTTTCCAGTGCCACTAGAACGCGTTACATTTTTCTCGTACTGTGGGTGCAGTCACATATAAGCACGTGCATGCGAGAGGGTCGACAGGAATGAAGACGAAGGGCGCGATCCTGTGGGGGATCGACCAGCAGTGGTCGGTGGAGGAGATCGAGGTCGGCGACCCGGTCGCGGGCGAGGTGCAGATCCGGATGGAAACCGCCGGTATGTGCCACTCCGATCATCACATCGTGACCGGTGCGACCCCGATGCCGTCCTTCCCTGTCATGGGCGGGCACGAGGGCGCGGGCGTGATCACCAAGCTCGGCCCGAACTGCCCGGCCGACCTGCAGGTCGGCGACCACGTGATCCTGTCGTTCATCCCCGCGTGCGGGCGCTGTCCGGCGTGCGTGGCAGGACACATGGCGCTGTGCGACCTGGGCGCGGGCTTGCTGATGGGGCAGGCGATCAGCGACGGCACCTACCGCATCCAGGCCCGCGGCGAGAACGTCATCCCGATGTGCCTGCTGGGCACCTTCGCGCCGTACATGACGGTGCACCACACCTCGGTGGTGAAGATCGATCCGAGCATTCCGTTCGAGGTGGCCTGCCTGGTCGGCTGCGGCGTCCCCACCGGCTTCGGCTCCTCCACCCACGTCGCCCAGGTGTCCCCGGGTGAGACCGTGGTGATCGCGGGCATCGGCGGTGTCGGCATGAGCGCGCTGCAGGGCGCGGTGCTCTCGGGCGCTTCGAAGGTGGTGGCCATCGACCCGAATCCGTGGAAGCGCGAGCAAGCGCAGAAGTTCGGCGCCACGCACACCTACGAGAGCATGGCCGCCGCGATCATGCCGCTGATGGAGGCCACCGAGGGCCGGATGGCCGAGAAGGTCATCCTGACCATGGGCGAGATGCACGGCGAGTACATCGAGGAGGGCCTGATCCTCACCTCGAAGGCGGGCACCCTGGTGGTCACCTCGATGGGCCGGATGGACGAGAACGACGTCAAGCTGAACAGCTTCCTGCTGTCGATGCTGCAGAAGACGGTGAAGGGCTGCATCTTCGGCGGCGGCAACGCCCGCCAGGACGCGCCGCGCCTGCTCGCGCTGTACAAGGCCGGTCAGCTGAACCTGGACGACATGGTCACCCGCAGCTACTCCCTGGAAGAGATCAACCAGGGTTACCAGGACATGCTGGACGGCAAGAACATTCGCGGCATCATCAAGTACACCGAGACGGACTGGTAGACCGGCTCAGCGCCGCTCGGCGAGCGCGGTGGCGATTCGTGCGATCAGCTCGTACGGCACCGGTTCGCCGAGCCGGAACCGCAGCGTTCCCTTTCCCGCCCGGTACGGCTCGAGCTCGCGTTCCAGCGCGGGATCGCCGTCCGGGATCGGGTAGAGGCTGACATGCTCCTTCCACCCCGCGAAGTGCACGACATTGCGGCCGCTCAGCTTGAAGGTGGGGATGTCGTAGCTGATCGCCTCGGTGGCCTCGGGCAGCGCCCGCCGGATGGCGGCGCGGATACCGCTCAATATCTCGCGCACGTCCTCCGGGAATCCGGCCAGATACGCGTCGATGTCCACGGGATGCTCCGCCACCAGGGCCTCCTCGCTTCCGGGATCGGCTACCGCTGTCCGAGCGTGGCCAGTCTACGGAACCAGGGCGCTCAGATCTTGCAACGCAGAAGGGCCTCGCGCAGGTTGCGGCTGCGAACGTCGTCCAGGACCGCCAAGCCCAGCCGGTTCATCGTGTAGCCGAAACCCAGACCGGTCGCGGGATCGGCGAAGCCGAACGAGCCGCCGAGTCCCGTCGTGCCGTAGGCGCGTTTGTCCGAGCCGAAGCGGAACGAGCCGCGCGACTTGCGGAAGCCCAGGTGGTAGCGGCTTTTGGTGTGCAGCACCAGATCCTCGGCGGGGACGTCGTCGGCGGTCTCCGCCGCGGCGAGCCGGTCCAGCAGGGCGCCGTCGATCGGCAGTGCGCCGGTGCGACCGGCGGCCGCGCCATAGACCTTGGCCAGCGCGCGGGCGTTGCCCACCCCGTTGGACCCCGGCAGCTCCACCTCGAGGAACTCGCGACGGGTCGCCCGCGCAGGCGCTCCGCAGCGCGGGTTGGTCAGTGCCGCATACGACAGCCCGCGTCCGGCGTAGACCTCCGCGCCGATGCGCAGTGGGAGATCGCGCTCGTAGCGCAGCACGTCCAGGCCGCGGGTGGCCGACATCGTGGCGATGCGGTCCATGCGCTGCGTCGCGGGCAGGCCGATGAAGAAGTCCGCACCGAGCGGTCCGGCGATGTCTTCGGCGAAGATCCGCCCGAGCGTGCGGCCGTGCTTGTCGACCCGGCGCAGCAGTTCGCCCTGGTACAGGCCGAGAGTGATCGCGTGATAGCCGTGCCTGGTGCCGGGACGCCAGGCGGGTTTCTGCGCCGCGAGGATGCGCGCGAGACCGTCCAGGTCGGCGATCTGCGCAAGACGCACGGTCCGGTCGAGGCCGGACAGCCCCGCCTGGTGATCGATCAGCTGACGCACGGTGATCGCGTCCTTGCCGTGCGCGGCGAACTCCGGCCAGTACTTCGCCACCGGTTGCTCGTAGTCGAGCCGGCCTTCGGCGACCGCGGCGGCGACGGTGAACGCCGCCATGCCCTTGGTGGAGGAGAACACCGGCACGATCGTGTCCTGCTCCCACGGCAGCGTGCGCCCGCGATCACGGAAACCGGCCCACAGATCGACCACCGGGCGCTCGCCCGCGTAGACCGCGACCGCCGCGCCGATTTCACCGTGGCGCTCGAAGTTGCGGCGGAAGGCGTCGGCGACCGGTTCGAAACCGGACGCGACGTCACCGTGAACAGTGGGCTTTTCAGTCATGGTGAGTCGATGGTAGCCAGGCGGTTCTCGTAGGCTCGCAGGGTGCGTTCACTCGAGCAGATTCGGGACTGGCCGGTTCGGCACGCGGCGTCCGCGGTGGTCACCGCCGACGGCGGCATCGCGAGCGAAGGCTCTGTGGAGCGGGTGTTCCCGCTCGCGTCGGTGACCAAGCCGCTGGTCGCCTATGCCGTGCTGGTCGCGGTGGAGGAGGGCGCGGTCGAGTTGGACCAGCCCGCGGGGCCGCCCGGCGCCACGGTGCGTCATCTGCTGGCGCACGCCGCAGGGCTCGCCTTCGATACCACCGACGTGCAGGCGCGGCCCGGTAGCAAGCGGATCTACTCCAGCGCGGGCTTCGAGGTGCTCGCCGCGTTCGTCACCGAGCAGACCGGGATCGCGTTCGACGAGTACCTGCGCGACGCGGTGTTCCGGCCGCTGGGCATGACGGATTCGGTGCTGGCCGGTCCGGCCGGGCACGCGGCACGCTCCAGCGCGGCCGATCTCGCGCGCTTCGCCGCCGAATTGCTGAACCCGCGGTTGATCTCGGCGCAGACCCACGCGGAGGCAACCACGGTCCAGTTCCCGGGCTTGAACGGTGTGCTGCCCGGCTTCGGTTCCCAGCGCCCCAACGACTGGGGGCTGGGCTTCGAGATCCGCGACGGCAAGACGCCGCACTGGACCGGTGGCACGAATTCGCCACAAACCTATGGACATTTCGGCCAATCCGGGACATTTTTATGGGTTGACCCGAAAACGGGGTTGGCGTGTCTCGCCTTGAGCGACGAGAATTTCGGCGACTGGGCGCGCGCGGCCTGGCCACCACTGAGCGATGCCGTCATCGCGGAGGTGACCGCCACGCGCAACACGGTGACGAAGTAACACGCGTAACTTCGGGCACTCCAGTACACTCGGGCAACGCCAGTTCGACGAATCGTTGGGGAAGACGTTCCTCGTCGAAGCTGGAGGTGTTGGTGGTGCGCGCATCGAGTCAGTTCGCGGACGCGACGGCGGGTGTGGTCTACATCCACTCGTCGCCTGCCGCGCTGTGCCCGCATGTCGAATGGGCACTCACCTCGGCCCTCGGCGCCCCGGCGAAGCTGCGCTGGACCGCCCAACCGGCCGATGGACAACTGCGCGCCACCAGTGAGTGGATCGGCCCGGTCGGCACCGCCTCCAAGATCGCCCAATCGTTGCGCTCCTGGCCGGTTCTGCGCTTCGAGGTGACCGAGGACCCCAGCGACGGCGTGGACGGCGAGCGCTACAGCTTCGTTCCCGGCCTCGGTCTGTGGCACGGCTCCACCAGCGCCAACGGCGACGTCATGATCGGCGAGATGCGCCTGCGCGCCATGCTGCAAGCCACCCGGGAACTCGGCAAGTACTCCGCCTACGACCTGGCCGCCGAGATCGACCGCGCCCTCGGCACACCCTGGGACGAGGACCTCGAGATCTACCGCTACGGAACGGAAACCGGCGCGGAGGTGACCTGGCTGCGCCGGGACGTGGGGTAGGGCATCGCCTGCTGCGTACCCTGTCCGCCACCAGAAGTGTGGAGAACCGGATCGGGTGAACGCGAAGCCGACTCGATCCCACAGGGTTCGCACGTGCTTGCGCAGGTAGCGGGCGCGGCCGATCCGGGGCGAGCGGCCGACCGTGTGCAGCCGCGTCGACCTCGCCGGGGCTGGTACCAGCCCGTGCGACGACCTACGCTCGAGACATGGAGCACACCGGACAGCGCATCCGGTACTGGCGCAGACGGCGGGGCGGGATCAGTCAGAAGGTGCTGGCCGATCGTGCCGGGTTGACGCAGGGCTACATCTCGCAGATCGAGAGTGGGCAGCGTGCGTTGGATCGGCGTGCGACGCAGGTTGCCATCGCCCGCGCCCTGAACGTCACCGTTTCACAGCTGCTCGGGCAGCCGGGAGATCCGACGGATCCTGCCAAGGCCGTTGCCATGGCCGCCATTCCGGAGATCAGGTCGGCTTACGTCGAAATCTCTGTAGGCGAACGCCGGAAGCCGGACCGTCCTCGGGATGCCGTGCGCGAAGCAGTCGCTCGTTCGACGGTCCTGCGCAACAACGCCGACTACGCCGCGCTTGCATCCGATATGGCCGAACTGTTGCGGGACGCCTTCTACTTCGGTGGACCGGAGTTCGTCGAGTTGACATTCAACGCGAGATTCCTGGTCAAAGGTGTGGGGTTCCCCGATCTCGCGTCAGGGATAGCGGACGCCGGGCTTCGATGTGCTCGCAACCTGGAACAACCCGAATGGATCGGCCTGGCCGAGATTTCCAGACTGAACGCTATGCCGCCGGAAAATGCCGCATTAGCAGGTCGGTTGGCGTCTCGAACTGCGGCGGAGATGCAACCTTTCCTCGGTGCGACGCCGGTTCGCCAGGCGTACGGGAATCTGCTGTGCCGAGGCGCGATAGCCAATGCTGTCGCAGGGCAGCCGAGTACCGCTTCGACTCTGCTGAATGAGGCGTATTCGGAAGCGCGCTCGCTCGGTGAAACCGAGGACGGCGGGTTCGGTCTTCTGTGGTTCGGCCCGACCAGCGCGGCGATCTGGCATGTATCGGTGGCGAGCGAACTCGGTGACAGCGACGCCGCCATCCGGGTCGCTCGCACCGTGGATCCGAGGCCGGTTCGCGCGCCGAATCGAGTCGTCTACTTCTGGACCGACTACGGTCACGCTCTCACTGCCGCAGGTGACGACGCCGAGGCCGTACGCGCCTTCTCGCATGCCGAGATGGTCGACCCACAACGCACTCGGATGGACGCGACGGTTCTCGATTCGGTGTCGGCGCTTGCTCGCCGGGCTCACCGTAAGTCGATCGACAGCCGCCTTCTGACGTTGGCGAACAGTCTCGGCATCGATCCACATGCGGTATAGCGCTCTGTAATCGTCACTCTCTGCTCGGCGTGCACGCTGTATCCAGCCTCGCCGCCAAGTCGATGTCCCTTCAAGACTCCTCGGCGGCGGGTGCTCACTTGAACATCGAGCAGGGGAGTAGGGGATGGATCGGGAAATCATCTGTGTGCCGGATGCGTTGGGGCCGAATGCGCTGGGATTCGTTCGGCGCGCGGTATCCGGCGAGCGTGTGGAGCAGGATGCATGCATCGTCCGTGAAATAGCTGTTGTGCGCGGGTATTTCGTGGCGGAGGTAGCCGTCTGCGATACGGCGGTCAGGACGGCGGCTTTACTGGCGATCGAGCATATCCGGGTAGTCGAGGCGGCAGCGGTGATCGTGCCGGGGCTGGCGCATGTCGAGCCGTTCGCCCGTGCGGTGACCGAACTATGCGATTTGATCACCCCGGAGCAGACCTATCCGCGTAAGTACCGGTGGCCGTCGTTGCTTCCCGCCGACCACCCGTACCGGAGGTTGCCGTGACCGGGTGGCAATTGTCGGCGCTCGTGTTGGGGGCGGCTCTGCTCGTCTTGGTGCTCGGCATGGCGGTGTGGCTGTGGCCGGTCCGGGTGCCGGAGAGTCGCAGCGTGGACGAGATCACGCGGCGAGTGCACAGCGAGCGCACCGCCCCGGATCTGGCGGCTCGGCCGATGCGTTCCCCGCATGCCGCCCCGGACTACGCGATGGGTGTGCGGGAGGCGCAGACGGCCATGCAGCGGCACCGCTCCTGCCGGGTGGGTGAGTGCCCTCGGAAGACGGTCGCTTGGCGGGCGTTGGTCGAGGCGGGGCGCATCCGGCCGGACGCGGGACGGCAACGGTGAGAGCGCACCGGCTCCCGGCCTGGATTCTCAGCGCTGTGGCGCCGCTCGACCGGTCCATGCCGCCGCTCGGTGCAGCGTAATCATTCGGCGTGCGGCTCCGCGTGTCCCAGGACAGCGAACATGGTGACCGAGAGATGGTAGTCGCCTCGGGCGATCCCGTCTTCCATTGCGGCTGCCAGGTCTTCACGCTCCTGCTCGGTGATGACGCCGTCGGTGTAGGCGCGTTCGGTCATCTGGGCGAAGAGGGGGCGGATGGTTTCCGGATCCCAGATCACCGCCTCCGAGCCCATGTCATCGATCGTGAACCCGGCAGCGGTGAGCAGACCGCGCAGGCGTCGGCCCGACTTCGGGTTCGGGGTGGTGGTGAGCATCGCCTCGGACAGGCGGGCGACGACGTCGTCATCGCCCGGGTAGGCGATGGCGGTATGCCAGTCGCTGTCGATGAGCAGCACGCGCCCACCCGGCCGCAGCACCCGCGCGATCTCGGCCGTGGCGGCGGCGGGGTCGTCGAGGTGCTGGTAGACGCGTTCGCAACGGACCGCGTCGAAGGAATCGTCCGGGAAGGGCAGGCGATAGGCGGTGCCTTCCACGAAACGGGCGCGCACCCCGGCGGCCTCGGCTCGCGCACCGGCGACGGCGAGCATCGCGGGATTGGGATCGACACCGACCGCCTCGCCGTCCGGTCCCACTCGCTCGGCGAATTCGAGGACCTCCGAGCCTGTTCCCGCACCGATGTCCAGGGCTCGCTCACCCGACCTGACCGCGAGGGCGTCGTGCCCCCAGCGCCGCATCCGCCGAATACTGGGCAGCGCCGCCTGCAGATCGAGAATCTCGACCAGCAGAGCCATCGGGTCGTCGGCGGCCTCGCTGGGCCGATCGGCGGATATCGCATCGGTGTGGAACGACGGTGCGGGACGGGGCGTCGCGTGTTCGGTCGACATGCCCACGACAGTAGTCGCGGCGCGGGCGCGGGGGAGCGGTCCGATAGTCGGCTCCGCGCCGATGCGCCCCACCAGAACTGGCGGCTGTCACGCGTTGGCCGGCGGACGTAAGGTCGTCCTACGGTCGGGGCCCGAAGCTAGGAGTCGACCATGAAGCATGCCGCTATGCGCGTCATCGCGGCCACCGCGATCGCACTGACTGCCGCGACAACTGCCCCCGCGACGGCGAATGCCTCGAGCACCGCCGAGCCGGTTGCCTCGGCGGTGGAACTGCCCCCGGGCGTCGTGGACTCGGTGCGGGGCGCGATCGCCAGCGTGTTGTTCTTCGGCATCGTCGGTTTGTGCTTGGTCCGCGTTCTGCCGCCGAACCAGTGCCATTTCTTCTGAATGGGGTGTGCGGGACTTCCTCGGGATCGGCTCGAACGCTTCGGGATCACCGGCGTTCCTGGTAGGAGGAGTATTCGCCGCCGCCGAGGACGCCCGCGTAGTCGGCGGGCAGGGAGGCGGCCCTCCGGCCGAGTCACAGCGCCTGATCCAGATTGATGTAGACACCGGCTCCTTGTCGTCCGGTACTGATCAATCCTGGGCCGAACCGGGTCAGATCGGCGTCGAATTCGTCGAGCAGGTCGCGGGTGGCTTCGAAGGAATTCCCCGTGGCGAGCAAGAGCTTGCGCGCTACGTCGTCCGCCGGATAGGGATTCGGGTCGGCGGCATCGGCGCGCTTCCCTCGGTGGCCCAGCACGGCGAACGTAATGACCGCGCGGTGAAACCGATGCACGCTCGGCAAGGCGGACGGCGGAGAAGCCGTGTTCTCGTGCGCGCGTCCGCCGCGTACCCGGCAGCGCCGCTCGGCTGGTCTTGCGCCGGCGTGCCCGTTTGTGCTGACCTATGTCGGGTAAGCAGCCGGTCAGCGCACATTTTCGACTATCGGTAGCTATCTGCGGCAGCATCACCGGCCCCGACCACAGAGGGAGCGTCAGATGACCGAATCGGGTTCCGTGGATCTCAAGAAGCGGCATCGCGCGATGTGGGCGATGGGCGACTACCCCGCCATCGCCAGCGAGGTCATCCCGGGGCTGGGCAGGCATCTCGTCGAGGTCTGCCGGATCGGCCCGGGGCAGCGGGTGCTGGACGTCGCGGCCGGATCCGGGAACGCCGCGATCCCGGCCGCGGAAGCCGGTGCGGATGTCGTGGCGAGTGACCTCACGCCGGAGTTGTTCGAGGCGGGCCGCCGTATCGCCGCTGACAGGGGCGTCGAATTGCAATGGCAGGAAGCCGACGCCGAGGCGTTGCCCTACGCCGATGCCGAGTTCGACGTCGTGATGTCCTGCGTGGGCGTCATGTTCGCGCCGTTCCACCAGGCGGCCGCCGACGAAGTGGTGCGCGTGGTGAAACCGGGCGGCACCATCGGACTGATCAACTGGACGCCCACCGGATTCATCGGACAGATGTTCGCCACGATGAAACCGTTCGCGCCGCCGCCCCCGCCCGGCGCGCTGCCGCCCCCGCAGTGGGGCGATGAGGAGCACGTCCGGTCGCTGTTCGGCGATCACGTCGCCGACCTGGAGTTACGGCGTGAGAACGCGGTCATCGACCGTTTCGCCGACGGCACCGAGTTCCGCGACTTCTTCAAGACCTATTACGGACCCACGGTCGCGGTGTACAAGGCCAACGCCGGGGAACCCGACCGGATCGAGGAACTGGACCGCGCACTCGCCGACCTCGCCACCCGCCACGACCTGGGCAACGGACGGATGGAGTGGGAGTACCTCTTGGTCACCGCCCGCCGGTCGGGCTGACTCGGTCGCTCGGCGCGCCGCGCTGATATAGCGGCACAGCTGGTTGCGGGGGAGCGCTACGGCGCCGCTGTCCGCCGGATCAGCGGCCATCTGTTCCGGCGGCACCGAGGTGCTCGCCAGCCGGGGGCGCGACACGCCCACCGCCGTGCTCGGCGACGGCCACCTGTGGGGAGGTGTCGATCCAGTAACGCCGTGCGGGGCCGAGTTCGGTGTCCAGGACGCGTTCGAGGACGCCGCCCTGGCGCTCGATGGTCTTCGCCGAGGCGATGTTGTCTGCCGCGCAGACGATCAGTACCCGGTCCATGCCGAGTTTCCCGGCCTCGTCCAGCATCCGGCCGAGCGCCCAGGTGGCGAGCCCGCGCCGACGCGCCGACGGTCGAATGCCGTAGCCGATATGGCCGGCCCACCGCACGAAGTCGTCGAACTCGTGCCGCAGAGCGATCCCGCCGACCACCTGGTCGCCCTCGACGATCCATCGGTAGGTGCACCGAGCCCGGCCGGTCTCGACCCACGCCTGACTGGATTCGCCGCCCAGCCGGGCCACCCAGGCCGCGAAACCGTTCGGCGAACGCACCTCGTCGTAGGGCCGCAGTCCGAAGCCGTCCTCGTGCGGGCCGGGACCCCACTCGTCATGCGCCTCGAGCCAGGCCGCATGCAGACGTGTCGTCGGAGCGATCAACGCGGGCATGATCGCGACGATAGACGCGCCTTCCGAATCGCGACGAGCGCCGCCGCGCGGCGCGCCCGAATCGCCGCGATCGCCGATCGGCCCAGCTCGAGATCCCACACGATCCGGTCGCCCACCCGGACGGTGCACTTGCGAGACGATACCGATGCGGAACCGGATGGAGCCGGTGGCGGCTATCGGCGTGCGGGAGGTTGTCATCGTCGCGATCGTGGCAGCGACCAGCGCGGCGCGCCTGCCCGGAGTCGGCGTGGGTCGATCCGCGAGCACGACAGCGTGGTCCGCTGCTACACCGGAACCGCGGATCTCGGCAACAACGAGATGCTCGCACCGCACGGTGATCCGATCATGGTCGCGCCGGGCCGGGTCATCGGCGGGCGGCTGGGACGATGGCGAAGCCGTCCCGCGCTGGCTTTGCGTACCGCGGCCGGCGTCTTTCTGTGGAACCTCGCCGACAACGAGTGGGTCTGTCACATCCCGATCACCGACTCCGTGCACGACGTGGCGTTCGCGCCGGACGGCTCGCTCGCCGCCCTCGCGAAGTCGGGACCACTGGTGATCGATGTCGAGTGATTCGTGTGCCTCGGTCAACACCGCAAGGTGCTCGGCGCGAATGTGACCGGGCTGATCTATCTCGCTGGACACCGCTCCGGTACATACCCCGCCGTACTGGGTGGGCGCGCCCGCCGACCGGTTGCTCGCCGCGGCAAGGGGTAATGGGCTGGAGGGCATGGGGCTGAAGCAAGATGTTGCCTGACAGGCACTGGAATGAGTAACCCTTTGCTATCTGCTGGTCGGCAGCCGAGGTGGATGATTGAATACTCCTGCACCGCCGTTGCCGGAGTTCTCGGTTTCAGTGAATCGTTCACGGTCGAGTAGTCTGCGCAAGGCGCGTGGCGCCGCCCGTTGTATGAGTAATGAAGGTAATCGGCATCGTATGACCCTGCATCACTCTGTATCCGCTCGGCCGAAGTTGCGACTCGGAGTGGATTGCCGCCGGACCGAGTTCGACGGGGTCGGCAGGTTCACTTCGTTACTCGTCGACTCGATCGCGAAATTCTTGCCGGAAGTTCAGCTGGTCCTGTTCGGCGATCCGGCCAACCTCCGCCGTTATACCGAGTCGTGCCTGGTGGTGCCTTATTCCGCCGCTCTCATCTCTGTGCGCGGGTTCGTCGAATTCCCCGCCCTGGCCGCCATGCACGGGATAGACGTATTCTTGGCGCCGCAGTACTATATACCTCCGGGTCTGAGGTGTCCTCAAATTCGCGTACTGCACGATGCGTACCCGATGCGTGATGACTATTATGGCCCGTCTGCGACTGCCTTCGAACAGCGTATCGGATCAGCCGAGCTCGTCGAACTCGCTGCGTTTCTCGACCTGCCGCTCGACGGCTGCACACCGAGGGAGATCGTAAAGCGCTTCTATGAACTGAGCGTAGCGTGCGCTACGAGGCTCGTCACGGTTTCGGACTTCTCCCGGGAAGATCTTCTGCGTTTCTTCCCACATGCCGCGAATCGGCTTTCTGTCGTCCCTCTTTATTCCGCCGATCATCAGAGTGGGACCGGCGGGTACGGGTCCGGCGCGGAGCGCATTGTCATGCATGTCGGAAAGTGGGAGCCGAGGAAAAGGCAAGATCGTCTTCTGGATGCGATGGAGCGGTTGCGCAGCGGAGGGACAGCTGTCGATCTCCTGCTGATCGGCCGCCCCATCGAGACGTTTCCCGAGTACGGCGACCAGCTGCGGATACGGGTTGAGGCCGGTGTGGCGGAGGGATGGATCCAATGGCGCCCCTATGTATCCGATGCTGAACTGAGTCGGTGGTACCGGGAATGTTCTGTCCTGGCGACCTTTTCGTCGCAGGAAGGTTTCTGTCTGCCCCTGCTGGAAGCGATGCATGCCGGACTCCCGACCCTTGCGCCGCGCTCGGCTGCGATTCCTGAGGTCGGCGGGGACGCAGTCGAGTATGTCGCGGCCGATTTATCCGATGCGTGCGACCGCCTGGGCGATCTGCTCGATGATTCGCGCCGGCGCGCCGAGTTGTCGCAGCGTGGCCTGCGCCGGGCGGCAGATTACAGTGCGTTACGCACAGCGGCTGCCGTCAGGGATGTGCTGCAACTGATTTGATCTGCTCGACCTACCGGAGATCAGGGATGCGATGCCATCGTGTACGGAAGGAACCGCGCGTCGCGATATGGGTCCGGCGGGATCGGAAGCGTCGCGTATCGAATCACTTCGCGATCGGCAAGCCAACGTAAATGCGTGTCCAGTCGATGCACAAGATTGGCCGGCGCGCCGGGGATCGAGACGGCGGCCCGGATCGTGTTCACGCGCTCGCGTACGGATGCCCAGTCCCTGCGCTGGACATCGACCATGAGCAGCAGGTCCAGTGCCGCGAGTGCGCGATGCGGTGGCATACCCGCCGCCGCCATTTCGATTCGGTACACGGCTTGGTCGAATTGGGGATGAGTTCCGACCGCCTGTCCACGTCCTTGCTGCCGGAATTCGGTAAGGGCGACTTCGACTCGGCGACGATCCACAACGAATCCGGTCTCGGCTGTCCCGTCGTTGTTCGCGTACTGTAGGTCGCGCAAATTCCGAAGTGCTTGCTTGGCGTGCTCGGTCGAGCGGGAGCTGTCGCGTTGCAGTTCGATCGCGACCAATCGCGCCACCCGGTCGTACACGTGGATCGCTCGATCGTTGTCGTCGGGGAACTCGACACGGGCGAACGAATCGACTTGGCGACGTTGTGCGACCCGAGCCGCGTCGGTGTACCCGTGGATCTGCATCATGTGGATCAGAACACTCGAGGCCTTCCAGGCGCGGTAGTCGGAGGGGCCGCCTACCTGGAGTGCGAGTGCACGCCATGCCGCGGCGCTCTCGAATGCCTGGAGGTTCTCGGCATCGCGGAGGGCGTTGGATATGATCTCCAGAGCTTGAAGTCGGTGAAGCGCAGGTATATCCGGATTTCGCACGACTTCGAGTGCGTTGTTCGCGAGCAGTGGAACGAACTCCCGGTCGCGGTTACTCCATGCCCTGGCGAGCTCACCGACCGCGACGTCCGGATCGGTGGAAAGCCGATAGGGGACCACGACCATCTTCTTCTGTGCCTGATCGGCTACGAAACGGTCCGGGCGGAGCGGCTGGCTTCTGATCACATTCACGCGGTCGGCGACGATGTCATAGGCGCGCTTGCGTACCCAGCGCTTGGACCCGACGCGACGCACTCGGGGTCCGCCGAGCCGGTCCGCAGCGAAGGAGCGGATCGCCTCGAGCTCCTCCGGCGCGGCCTCTTCGGCGGCGAGATGCCTGGACAGGCGAGCCAGGTGGACGACAGTGTCGATGCTCTCGTCGATGTGGCCGCCCGGCGGGGGTGTCCGCTTCTGAAGAAGCCGCTCGGCAAAGTGGTTGGCGATGATTCGGTCCACATCGACAATCCATTGCCGGACGGTGCGGGTCGAGACGCCGTACGTGGCGGCGAGATCTGCCTGGCCGGGAGCGTCCACCGCAAGTCGGGCGGCGGCCGCCCATGCAGCCTTCTGTGCGGGCGTGATCATCTCGGCGGCGCAGGCTCGACCGAGAATCTCGCCCACGGTGTGGCGGATCCGAGTAGTCCGCTCGGCGGATCCGCTGCCGAGCCAGGCCGGGCACGGCTTGCCGCGGCGAGTGGACGACAGCCGGGATCGTAGCCACTGTCGCAGTTCGGCGATGTGCTCGGGCGTCAGTTCGGTCGTTGCCACGCTGCCCTGCTTCCGCTTTGTGCTACGCGGCGCCGCGAGGGGCGGATTCGGGCGCGTGAGTCGCACATAGTCGATTCACGGCCTTCGCCACTACGGGCCGACGGAACAGAAAGGAATTCGGTGTCCATCTTCGACAGGTCATCCGACCGGATCCGCCGCATCCGGTTCGTCGTAGGAATGTCCATCCTCGGCGGCATGACCGTCTTCTCGCTCATCAGTAACAGCTCCGATCGACTGCAGGTGTGCGAAAGCACGCAAACTGCCCGTGTGGAGCCCGCGGTCTCTTGCCGGCCGCTGAAGTCCCGGGATCCGGCGGTCCTCTTCGCGGCTTCGGCCGCCGCGATATTGCTGGCAAACGAAACCAGGGGGCTGCAGCTCCCCGGCGCGGTGCTGCAGCCGTTGACGCCGAACTGCCCGGTCTGCAGTAGGAGGAAGATTCGGAGGTGATCTGATCCGGTAAGTCGAGCGGCGGGAGCAGGTGTCGTGCAACGACGCCTGCTCTCGCCAGTTGCCATGGGAGTCACCGGCGCTCCTGGTACGAGGAGTATTCTCCGCCGCCGAGTACTCCGGAATAGTCGGCGGGCATGGAGGCGGCCCGCCTGCCGAGCCGCAGCGCCTGATCGAGATTGATGTACACCCCGGCGCCTTGTCGGCCTGTGCTGATCAGTCCTGAGCCGAACCGGGCCATTTCGGCGTCGAATTCTTCGATCAGGCCGCGAGTGGCTTCAAAGTTCGCGTACGCGTTGTGCAACGTGTCGAAGCCGAGCAGTTCGTACTCGCCGCCGTAGATGATCGACAGATCACGGTGCACCTGAGCGGTGTAGTCGGGCACCTGGCCCGACGGGACCGAGTACTCCAAGCCGATGAGTCCGGGCGGGCACGCCAACCCCTTCCAAGCGCCGTAGTTCTGGAAACGGTTGGCTCGAACGCCGACGTCATGGGTGTACAGCCATTGGTAGTTCTCCCACATTCGGGGCAACGACGACACCCGGACCAGCGCGACGATCAGATCCCGTCGGATCGCACGGGGCGCGAGTCGCGCGCTGAGCGATGTCAGGCCGATGCACGAGGCGAGGTCCTCCGGAGGCGCCGTGGAGATGACCTTCCGAGCCGTGATGGTCATCGGTCCGCCCGGAGCCAGGACATCGACCGACAGCTCTCCGGAATTCGTCTTCCCGATCGCGACCGGTTGGGAATCGAACAGCAGATGCGCACCCGCGAGAGATTCGGCGAAGCGAGACCAGAGCCGCCCGAGTCCCCCCTCGGGGTACAGGAAATGATCGGCTTCCGTCGGAGCAGGGTGCCGGTTCGGCCGAGGCAGCGCGGCCTTCAGCACTTCACGCAGCGGCGGCACCGCGATTCGTTGCGCGGCCCACGCAGCCGGGATGTCCGTCGGCTCGACACCGAAGACCTTGCGAGCGTGGGGATCCATCAGCGCATCGGTGAGATAGTCCCCGTAGCGGTTGGTTACCCAGGCCGATAGCGAGTCCTCGTCACGCAGTGGCCGCACCCGGCGGCGCGCCATGGAGGCCGCTGCTCTCAGCCGGGTGCCCAGGGGTGTCACCTGCGCGAACTGTCGCCATTCGACGGGGTAGGCGATCACCCGCCCACGCCTGAGTATGCCGCTGCGGCGGCCGACCCGGTGCAGCGGCAACCGGCCCAGCTCTTCAGCCAATTCGGACCATGCGCGACGTTGGCGCGCTGTGGTCGCGAGTAAACGATGCCCGCCGGGATCGACTTCGAACCCAGCGATTTCGGCCGAACGGGCCAGACCACCAACCGTTCCAGTTCGCTCCACGATCGTGACGACGAGTCCCGCGCGCACACAGTCGGCGGCCGCCGCCAGGCCGGTCGGCCCTGCGCCGATCACGAGCACATCGGAATCGGGCATCGAGGTGCGCGCGCTCACGCGGTGATCCGGGCCTGGGCGGCCGGATCTCCGCCGAAGCGCCGATCCCGGGACGCGAATTGGTCGATGACGAGATCCAGATGAATGTCGGAGAACTCCGGCCAGTACTCGTTGACGAATGTCAATTCACTGAAGGCGACCTGGGGCGGAATGAACCCACTGAGGCGGTGCTCGCCTCCGGTTCGGACAACGAGATCGACCGGCGGAATATGTCCGAGGCAGGCTGCTTGTGGCACATCCGTATACCCTGATTCCCCGCCGTAGTTGACGAAGAAAGCAACCTGGTCCGTATTCTCGGTCGAAGCATGGCGGCACAAGTCCGCTAGTTGCCGAGCCTCGGCTCGCAGCGGCGGCGGAAATTCGCTCGAGTCGATTTCTCCGACAAGGTGCGGGGTGGCCTTCGTGGCCTCTGCCCACTCCCGGAAGAAATTCGTCAGCAGTTGCAGAAGATGCTCGACCTCCACACTGCTGCGTCGCATATTGGCCGACGACAGGAGATAGTACGAGCGCCATGGAATTCCGCGTCGCTGACATGCCGCGTCGATGGTGAGTACATTGCTGTAGCCCGCATCGTGCCCGGCCGAGGGGGGAAGATCGCGATCTCGGGCCCAACGCCGATTACCGTCGACGATGAATGCGATATGCCGAGGGTTCCTGGAGGTCGTTTGCACGGGCGGCCTAACTATCGAAGTTCACATACGAGTTCGATACTCGCAGAAGTTGAACTCGCCGAACAGCTCGAAAATCGACCGGGAAGTTCGTGCGTCGAGCAAGATCTTGCGTGCTAGGCCGATCGCGGAATGGACGGGCAGGCGGGAGAGTGACAGCCGCACACACCTAGAGACCCCGCGGAACCGATGAAGATCAGCAAAATTCTCGAAAGCCGACCCGTCGAGAGCGACAGGCCCATCAGGGTGGACCAGACGTGTCGGCCGTCGCCCCGCTCGTGTCGATCGTCTGCAACTGCGCCGCCTCGCTGGGGGGCTGGGTTTCCCGACCGACTGTGGCCCCCGTGCGACTCGCGAGCCCACTACTCGTCGATCCAGCCGAGTTCGACGGCGTTCTTGTGCATGGCGTCCTCGACCGCGGGCAGCGTGAGGAACGAAACCGCATACAGAACGACGAGAACCCCGATCGCGACGACCCGCTCGCGGCGTCGCGTTCCCGGCAAGGCGGTCTCGCCCGGTCGAGAGTCTGCAGGCCGGTCCCGACGAAGCCGCGTCTGCGCGAGCCGCCGGTCGGTCGGCCTCAGCATCCACGACGCGACGGCGCAGACAGCGAACATCAGCGGTGCCACCCATGACTCGAGACCGTCGCCGACTGCCAGATGGGACGCGACGGCGCCCGACCACAGGAAGAAGGCGCCCGCGTACGCCACTCCTTGATCAGGGTGAGCCTGGGCGCGATGATCACCACGGCCGCGCCGACCTGCCACGCGCCCAGCATCGGTCGTCACGCGGCGTGGTCCGTGGTCGGTGACGACCACAGCGGCGGGTAGCTGTGTCAGCTCTCCGCTGGATCGCGGAGAGCATCGCCATCGATACCGACTCGGCGAGCACCAGGTCCGCCGACGGGTCGTGCTCGTCGAGCAGCAGCGGCTCGGGCAGCCACGGGCCGACGTACTTCTCGCGACGACGCGTGCCCGCCCCGCACCGCGTTGAGCGCCTGTCGGGTCACCAGCCGCGCCAGATACGACTTCGTGTCGCGCACCGCCGCCAGGTCCACCTCGGCCCACCGCAGATAGCTGTCTGCAGCACGTCGTCGGATTCTGTTGCCGAGCCCAGGATTTCGTAGACGATCGTGAACAGCAGCGGTCGCAACAGGGAGAACCGCTCGGCGTGCTCGCCGCCGGTCATCGGGAACCGGCCACGGATGGGGTGGACGCCGACTCTCCAGCGAGAGATGAGGCATATTCGGGCGCTCCGGGTGCCGAGGGTATCGCCGCGATGCTGCCGACCGCGCAGATGGCGTAGTCGTAATGCAGCGCCCGGCCCGACGCCCGCTCCAAAACGGTTGGCCGCGACTGCTCCGGCGTAACCGCCACCGACGACGACCTTGTGAAGGGTGCCTTGGGGGCATGCCCTCGGGACACCGCGCAGCGCCGAAACATGACACGAACTGATGTGACGTGCGCCACTCGCCCGTACTGGACGGCTGTAGCCGAAGGCGCTGCTCTCACGATGAGCGAGACCTGAGGACCGTGCCCCACAGGTGCCCCACGGATTATGACGAGACGAGCGTGGCCCCGGGAGCGAGGACCGGCTACCGCATCTTCTCTGGTGGGCGCAGAGGGGATCGAACCCCCGACCGCTGGTGTGTAAAACCAGTGCTCTACCGCTGAGCTATACGCCCGTGCCGTTACCGGCGGCTTATGAATCTAGCGCGGCGAGGGCTTTCTCCCAAGCTGCCTGGTCACGGGGCTCGCCGGGGCCGTTCATCTCCGCGAAGCGGATGTAGCCCTCGCGGTCTACGACGAACGTGCCGCGGTTGGGGTAGCCGGACTTGGCGTTGAAGACGCCGTAGGCCTGGGCCACCGCGCCGTGCGGCCAGAAATCCGACAGCAGCGGGAAGGTGTAGCCCTGTTCGGCGGCCCAGATCTTGTGCGTGGGCGGCGGGCCGACCGAGATCGCGAGGATCTCCGCGTCGTCGTTCTGGAACTTGGGCAGCTCGTCCCGGACCTTGCACAGCTCACCCTGGCAGATCCCGGTGAACGCGAGCGGGTAGAAGACGATCAGGACGTTCTTCTTCCCGCGGAAGTCCGACAGGGACACTTCCTGGTTGTTCTGGTCCTTCAGCGTGAAATCCGGCGCGAGAGTGCCAACCTCGAGCGGCATAGCGAATCCTCCATCGTGTCGGGTTTCCACCGGGCGGTCCTGCCGGACCGACCCTGGTGGAAACCATAGCGCGGTGGCTCAGCGCTGCTTCGAGGGCGCCTTGGGCTGAACCAGCCTGCTGCCCGCCCACGAGCCGAGACTGATCGCCGAGGTCTGGGTCAGACCGGCGGTCGGCGCGGATTCTGCGATTTCGCTCGGCTCAACATGGCCGGGCTGTCCGGTCTTGGGGGTGAGCACCCAGACGAAACCGTCGTCGGCCAGCGGGCCGATCGCGTCCATCAGTGCGTCCACCAGGTCACCGTCGCCGTCGCGCCACCACAGCAGCACGACGTCGATCACCTCGTCGGAGTCCTCGTCGACGAGTTCGCCGCCGATCGTTTCCTCGACGTCGGCCCTCAGGTCGTCGTCGACGTCCTCGTCCCAGCCCAATTCCTGGACAACCAAGCCGTGTGTAATGCCAAGCTTCTGAGCGTAGTTCTGCGCGTCCGCCGCGGCGACCACGGTGGTGTCCTCCTCAACTCCCGACAGTAGGTAGTTGCAAGCGAACATGGTTATGGGCTTCAGCGCAAGCCGATCCGGCGAAATAGCTACCGAATGTCGCGTTGGGATGGTGTGTCAAGGGCTTTCTCAGCGTTTCGGGCACGAGTCGCGCACGACGTTGCGCGCGTCGTTGACCCGCCTGCTGGCGTCGTTGAGCGCCGCGACCGGCGCGGTGTAGGTCATCCCCCTGGTCTCGCCGGCGAGCGCGCGGGCCGCGTTCACGTACTCGGTGAACTTGGCCGCCAAGTCGGCGGGCAGCGCGTCCCTGGCGGAGTTCACGCCGCTTTCCACCTTGTTCGCGGCGTCCTCCAGGGTCTGCACCGCCGTGTCGCGCTTGGCGACGTAATCGGGCGCGTTCGAATCGTGCGCGTCGACGAAGTCGTTGTATCGGCTCACGCCGGCGCCGGTGGTGGCGGGGAACTGGCCGCAGTTGTCGGCGATGGCCTTGGCCTCGGCCGCCGCGCGCCGGGAGGAGGTCGCGGCCGCCGACGAGGACGCCGCCTCGGTCTTGTACGCCGCCAGATCGCTCGCGTTCGGACCGGCCACGCCGTCCACCCGGTTGGCGCATCCCGCGACGGCCAATCCGATGGCGACGGCTCCGGTGGCGCACATCATTCCGAACCCGCGTGGGTTCAGCAGCTTCATCGTCCTCCCGCTCCTCAGGGCTGCCTCGCTCGTCATGCTCACCTTGCCTGTCGAACGGTACTTGATTTACGGCTGACATGATGCTTTGGGACGCGCCATCGGCAAGGATGGATGGTGCGCCCGAACCTTTCGTAAACGGGCGGTCCGCCAACCAGCGAAACCGCCCGGGGATACCGACGCCATCAGCATGTCCACCCCTGTACGAGGAGCAGATTTGACCGACCTGATCCACTCTTCCGCGCCGGCGAAATCCGCCGGTTCCAGCTCCGCCCCCGCGCCCGCCGCGAGCCGCGACCCGAACGGGTCGCACCCGCCGCAGCCGGCCGGACGGGTGCGGGTCATCCGCGAAGGGGTGGCGTCCTACCTACCGGACATCGACCCGGAGGAAACCAGCGAATGGCTCGAGTCGTTCGATGAAATGCTCGACCGGGAAGGTCCCGGCCGTGCGCGTTACCTCATGCTCCGTCTGCTGGAGCGGGCCGGTGAACGTCGTGTCGCCATCCCGTCGTTGACCTCCACCGACTATGTGAACACCATCCCCACCGAGAACGAGCCGTGGTTCCCCGGCGACGAGGAGGTGGAGCGGCGCTTCCGCGCCTGGATCCGCTGGAACGCCGCGATCATGGTGCATCGCGCCCAGCGGCCCGGCATCGGCGTCGGCGGGCACATCTCGACCTACGCGTCCTCGGCGGCACTCTACGAAGTCGGCTTCAACCACTTCTTCCGCGGCAAGGACCACTCCGGCGGCGGCGATTCGATCTTCATCCAGGGTCACGCCTCGCCGGGCATCTACGCCCGCGCGTTCCTGGAGGGCAGGCTGTCGGCCGATCAGCTCGACGGATTCCGCCAGGAGTACAGCCACGGCGGCCCCGGCCACGGGCTGCCGTCTTACCCGCATCCGCGGTTGCTGAACAACTTCTGGGAGTTCCCGACGGTGTCCATGGGCCTGGGCCCGATGAACGCCATCTACCAGGCGCGGTTCAACCACTACCTGCACGACCGCGGCATCAAGGACACCTCCGACCAGCACGTGTGGGCGTTCCTCGGCGACGGCGAGATGGACGAGCCGGAGTCGCGCGGTCTCGCGCACGTGGCGGCGATGGAAGGCCTGGACAACCTGACCTTCGTGGTCAACTGCAACCTGCAGCGCCTGGACGGCCCGGTGCGCGGCAACGGCAAGATCATCCAGGAGCTCGAGTCGTTCTTCCGCGGCGCGGGCTGGAACGTCATCAAGGTGATCTGGGGCCGCGAGTGGGACGCGCTGCTGGGCGCCGACCGCGACGGGGCGCTGGTGAACTTGATGAACAGCACCCCCGACGGCGACTACCAGACCTACAAGGCCAACGACGGCGCGTACGTGCGCGACCACTTCTTCGGCCGCGACCCGCGCACCAAGGCGCTGGTGCAGGACCTGTCCGACCAGGAGATCTGGAACCTCAAGCGCGGCGGCCACGACTACCGCAAGGTGTACGCCGCCTACGCGGCCGCGATGGCGCACAAGGGCCAGCCGACGGTGATCCTGGCCAAGACCATCAAGGGCTACACCCTCGGCAAGCACTTCGAGGGCCGCAACGCCACCCACCAGATGAAGAAACTGACCTTGCAGGACCTCAAGGACTTCCGCGACCTGCAGCGCATCCCGATCAGCGACGCCGAGCTGGAGAAGGATCCGTACCTGCCGCCGTACTACCACCCGGGTATGGAGGCCCGCGAGGTGCAGTACATGCTCGACCGGCGCAAGGCGCTGGGCGGGTTCCTGCCGGAGCGGCGCGCCGCGGCCAAGCCGCTGAAGCTGCCCGGCGACGAGGCCTACCGCTCGGTGCGCAAGGGCTCCGGCAAGCAGAACGTCGCGACCACGATGGCCCTGGTACGGCTGATGAAGGAGCTGCTGCGGGACAAGGAGATCGGCAAGCGGATCGTCCCGATCATCCCCGACGAGGCCAGGACCTTCGGTATGGACTCGTGGTTCCCTTCGTTGAAGATCTACAACCGCAACGGCCAGTTGTACACATCGGTCGACGCCGAGTTGATGCTTGCCTACAAAGAGAGCGCCGTCGGGCAGATCCTGCACGAGGGCATCAACGAGGCGGGCTCGACGGCGTCGTTCACCGCGGCGGGCACCTCGTACGCCACGCACGGCGAGCCGATGATCCCGCTGTACATCTTCTACTCGATGTTCGGCTTCCAGCGCACCGGCGACGGACTCTGGGCAGCGGCCGACCAGCTCGCTCGCGGGTTCGTGCTCGGAGCGACCGCCGGTCGCACCACCCTGACCGGTGAGGGCCTCCAGCACAACGACGGGCACTCGCTGCTGCTCGCCTCGACCAACCCGGCCGTGGTGACCTACGACCCGGCGTTCGCGTTCGAGATCGCCCACATCGTGCGGGACGGCCTGCGCCGGATGTACGGCGGCGGCACTGCGCCGCAGGGTTCGGCGCCGCTGCCGGGGACCCATCCGCACGGCAGCGCGGGTGAGTTCGGCGGCGAGGACGTCTTCTACTACATCACCCTCTACAACGAGCCGTACCCGCAGCCGGCGGAGCCGGAAGGGCTCGACGTCGAGGGCCTGCTCAAGGGCATCTACCTGTACAAGCGCGGGGGTGAGGGCGCGGTGCGCGCCCAGATCCTGGTCTCCGGCGTCACCGTGCCGGACGGCCTGCGCGCCCAGGCGATGCTCGCGCAGGAGTGGGGTGTGCAGGCGGACGTGTGGTCGGTGACCTCGTGGGGCGAACTGCGCAAGGAGGCGCTCGACAAGGAGATCGCCGCGCTGCGCAACCCGGGCGCCGATCCCGGCCTCCCGTACGTCACCGAGGCGCTGTCGCGGGCCGACGGCCCGTACGTCGCGGCGACCGACTGGATGCGCGCGGTGCCCGACCAGGTGCGCAAGTGGGTTCCCGGCGATTTCACCACGCTCGGCACGGACGGTTTCGGCTTCTCCGACACCCGCCCGGCCGCGCGACGGGTGTTCAACGTCGACGCGCAGTCCATTGTGGTCGCCGCGCTGGCCGGTCTGGGCCGGACGGGCGGGATCGATCCCGCCAAGGCGGTCGAGGCCGCGGCGAAGTACCGGATCGATGACGTCGACGCCGCGCCGAAGCCCGCGGCAAGCGCCGAAGAAGAACTCGCGTAGCGGAATATTGGATGGTGGAACGTAAACCGCCGCGGCCGCGACGGATCTCCGAGGGCTCTTCCGAGCACGAGGTGTATCTGCCGACGGGCGCGCTCTCCCCGAACCGGCAAACTCGCGACCCCCTTCCGGACACACTGCTCAAACGGGTGAAGCAGTTCTCCGGCCGCCTCTCCACCGAGGCGGTGGGGTCGATGCAGGATCGGTTGCCGTTCTTCGCCGACCTGGACGCCGCGCAGCGGGCGGGCGTGCAGATGCTGGTGCAGACCGCGGTGGTGAACTTCCTGGAATGGCTGCAGGACCCCGACAGCGACATCCGGTTCAGCCTGGATGCCTTCCAGGTGATCCCGCAGGACCTGGCGCGACGACTGACGCTGCGTCAGACCGTCGACATGGTCCGCGTGGCCATGGAGTTCTTCGAGCAGTGGCTGCCCGCGCTCGCGCGCAACGACCGGCAGCTGGTCGCCCTCACCGAGGCGGTGCTGCGTTACGGGCGTGAGCTCGGGTTCGCCGCCGCCTCGGTGTACGCCAGCGCCGCGGAGTCGCGCGGCGCGTGGGACACCCGGCTGGAGGCGCTCGTCGTCGACGCCGTGGTGCGCGGCGACACCGGCCCGGACATGTTGTCGCGGGCGGCGACGCTGAACTGGGACGCCACCGCGCCCGCCACGGTGCTGGTGGGCACCCCGCCCGGTGAGCAGGGCGTCTCGTCGGTGGGGGCGGTGCATTCCATCGCCGCGCGGCACGGTCGCGCCGCCCTGGCGGTGGTGCAGGGGACCAGGCTGGTGATGGTCGTCTCCGGGCATCTGGGCGAGTCCTCGTACGTGTCCCCGTTCCTGGCCGACCTGCTCGGCGAAGTGTTCTCGGACGGTCCGGTGGTGATCGGCCCGACCACGCGGACCTTGGGCGCGGCCCACGCCAGCGCGGTGGAAGCGCTGGCCGGAATGGAGGCCGTGGTGGGCTGGCGCGGGGCGCCGCGGCCGGTGCACGCGGCGGAATTGCTGCCGGAACGCGCTTTGTTGGGTGATCGAGCTGCGATCGACGCGTTGAACGAGTACCTTGTCCTACCGTTGGCCGCGGCGGGGTCGTCGCTGGCGGACACCCTCGACGCATACCTGGATTGTGGTGGAGCTGTCGAGACGTGTGCGCGTCAGCTGTACGTCCATCCAAATACGGTTCGGTATCGGCTCAAGCGGATCGCCGAGATCACGGGCCGTGATCCGATGAATCCCCGGGATGCGTATGTGCTCCGGATTGCCGCCACAGTAGGTCGTTTGACACGAACCCGTAACGAATCGTCAACTCCAGCCCCAGAAGACGCTCGGGTCGCGCTCGGTCACGAGGGGCTGTAACGCATCGGTCGAATCGGTCGATTCGGACAGCCCACGTGGACTTTTGTGGAACCCCCACAAAAGCGCTTCCCAACCTTCATCCGCGTCGACATCTCGTACGGCCCGCCTCACAGTGTTTTCTTAGAGGCGTGATCGCGTTGTTCGCCCCTGGACAGGGGTCCCAGACACCCGGCATGCTCGCGCCCTGGCTCGACCTTCCCGGCGCGGCTGAGCGTCTCACGCTGTGGTCGAAGGCTTCCGGCCTCGACCTGGTCCGTCTCGGTACCACCGCGACGGCCGAAGAGATCACCGACACCGCTGTCACCCAGCCGCTGGTGGTCGCCGCCGCGCTGCTCGCGTTCGCGGAGGTCTCGCAGGAAGCGCTTCCGGCCGCTACCATCGTCGCCGGGCACTCGGTCGGTGAACTCGCCGCCGCCGCGGTCGCCGGAGTGATCTCCGCCGACGACGCGGTCCGGCTGGCCGCCATCCGCGGAGCGGAGATGGCCAAGGCGTGCGCACTGGAGCCGACCGGTATGTCCGCGGTGCTCGGCGGCGATGAGGCCGCCGTGCTGGAACGGCTCACCGAACTCGACCTCGTGCCGGCCAACCGCAACGCGGTGGGCCAGATCGTGGCCGCGGGTCGGTTGGACGCTCTCGCCGAGCTCGCCGCGAACCCTCCGGAGAAGGCCCGGGTTCGCGCGCTGCCCGTCGCGGGCGCCTTCCATACGGCGTTCATGGCCCCGGCGCAGGATGCTGTGACCGATGCCATAACGAAGATCACGCCGAACGAGCCGACCAGGACCCTGCTCTCGAACTTCGACGGCAAGCCGGTCACGTCCGGACAGGACGCGATCGACAAGCTCGCCGCGCAGGTCACCCGGCCCGTTCGCTGGGATCTGTGCACCGAAACCGTCCGGCAAGCCGGCGTTTCGGCAGTGGCGGAACTGCCGCCGGCGGGCACCCTCGTCGGTATCGCGAAGCGGGAGCTGAAGGGCACGCCCACGCTGGCCCTGAAGACCCCGCAAGACCTCCCCGCGTTGGCTGAGCTGACCGTATCCGGCTAGCTTTCCTCCGCGGCCACGCATTCGGATGCGAGGTCGTGACCGAGAGGCGGTAACCATTTCCGCGCTCGATCCGAAAAAAACCAGTAGAGCCCTACAAAGTATCAAGAAGGGAGCCACGAAGTGGCCGCTCTGACCCAGGAACAAATCGTCGAGGAACTCGGCAAGATCATCGAAGAGGTGACCGGCATCGAGCCCTCCGAGGTGACGATCGAGAAGTCCTTCGTCGATGACCTGGACATCGACTCGCTGTCCATGGTCGAGATCGCGGTTCAGACCGAGGACAAGTACGGCGTCAAGATCCCGGACGAGGATCTGGCCAGCCTGAAGACGGTCGGCGACGCCGTCGCCTACATCCAGAAGCTCGAGGCCGAGAACGCGGACGCGGCGGCCGAGCTCAAGGCCAAGTTCGACGCCGAGTAGGGCCGAAACAGTGACCACTCCTTCCACCTTGAACGGGAATTTCCCCAACGTCGTCGTAACCAGCCTTGCGGCGACCACGTCGATCGCGGGTGACGTCGATGCGACGTGGAAGGGACTCCTCAACGGCGAGAGCGGCATCGACGTTCTCGAGGATTCCTTCGTCGAGGAATACGACCTTCCGGTCCGCATCGGCGGTCACCTGAAGGTCCGGCCCGACACTCTGTTGTCCCGTGTCGAATGCCGGCGCATGGCCTACGTCGAGCAGCTCGCGACCGTGCTCGGTCGCGAGGTGTGGCGGAACGCGGGCAGCCCGGAAGTCGACCCGGAACGGCTGGGTGTGGCCATCGGCACCGGATTGGGAGGCGGCGACGCCCTCATCGATTCCGTGGACAAGCTGAAGAACGGCGGATATCGCAAGATCTCGCCGTTGGCTGTGCAGATGGTCATGCCGAACGGCCCTTCGGCCGTTGTCGGTCTCGAATTGAAGGCCAGGGCAGGAGTGGTCACTCCGGTCTCGGCATGCTCGTCCGGCTCCGAGGCCATCGCCAATGCCTGGCGCATGATCGTCATGGGTGACGCCGACATCGTCGTCACCGGTGGCGTCGAAGGCTTCATCGACGCGGTGCCGATCGCGGCGTTCACCATGATGCGCGCCATGAGCACCCGCAACGACGACCCGAAGGGCGCCTCGCGTCCCTTCGACAAGGATCGCGACGGCTTCGTCTTCGGCGAGGCGGGCGCGCTGATGGTCATCGAGACCGAAGAGCACGCCAAGGCCCGTGGCGCGACCATTCACGCGCGACTGCTCGGCGCGGGCATCACCTCCGACGGCTTCCACCTCGTCGCCCCCGATCCGACGGGTGACGGCGCCGCGCGGGCGATGACCAGGGCGATGCAGTCCGCGGGTCTGACCAAGAAGGACATCACGCACATCAACGCGCACGCGACCGCGACGCCGATCGGCGACACCGCCGAGGCGAACGCGATCAACAAGGCCGTGGGCAGCCATGCCTCGGTGTACGCGCCGAAGTCGGCACTCGGCCACTCGATCGGCGCCGTCGGCGCCCTGGAGTCGGTGCTGACCGTGCTCAGCATTCGCGACGGCATCGTGCCGCCGACGCTGAACCTGGAGAACCAGGACCCGCAGATCGACCTCGATGTGGTGAAGGGCGAAGCCCGCCGCCAGGAGATCGAATACGCGATCAACAACTCCTTCGGATTCGGTGGGCACAATGTGGCGCTCGCCTTCGGTCGGGCATAGCCGCGCGATCGACTGCACAACGGTCCCGGCGGGGTCGGCCACCTGAACTGGCTCGACCCCGCCGTGGTTCGACATACGCAGCCGCAGCAGCGGCAACACTCAGTGAGTGAGGAGACCACGCGATGACGATCATCGCTCCCGCGTTGCACCAAGAGACCTCGACCGACCCGCGCGATCCGCTCGGTCGGCTCCAGCGCTTCTTCGATCCCGGCACGATTCTTCCGCTACATCCGCGTGACAAGTCCGGCGTGCTCGCCGCCATCGGCGAGGTGGACGGCGTCCGCACCGTGGCCTACTGCTCCGATGCCACCGTCATGGGCGGCGCGATGGGCGTGGAGGGCTGCAAGCACATCGTCGACGCCATCGACACCGCTATCGACTCCGGCGTTCCCGTGGTCGGCCTGTGGCACTCCGGCGGCGCTCGGCTGGCCGAGGGCGTCGAGGCGCTGCACGCGGTCGGCCAGGTCTTCGAGGCCATGGTCCGTGCGTCCGGCCTGGTGCCGCAGATCTCCGTGGTGCTCGGCTTCGCCGCCGGTGGCGCTGCCTACGGCCCGGCGCTGACCGACATCGTGATCATGGCTCCGGAAGGCCGCGTCTTCGTGACCGGTCCGGACGTGGTGCGCAGCGTGACCGGCGAGCAGGTGGACATGGCCACCCTCGGCGGGCCGGAGACGCACGGCAAGAAGTCCGGCGTCACCCACATCGTCGCCAACGACGAGGCCGACGCGCTGCACCGCGCGCGCCGACTGGTGTCGATGTTCGCCGAACAGGGCGAGTTCGACCTGGTCGCCGCCGAGCACGGCGACGTGGACCTGAAGGCCATGCTGCCGGAATCGGCCAAGCGCGCCTACGACGTGAAGCCGATCATCCACGAACTGCTCGACAACGTGGACGGCGAGTCGTCGTTCGAGGAGCTGCAGGGGCTGTACGCCCGCAGCATCGTCACCGGTCTGGGTCGCCTCGGCGGCCGCACCGTCGGCGTGCTGGCGAACAACCCGATCCGGCTCGGTGGCTGCCTGAACTCCGAGAGCGCGGAGAAGGCGGCGCGTTTCGTGCGGCTCTGCGACGCGTTCGGCATTCCGTTGATCGTGGTCACCGACGTGCCCGGCTACCTGCCCGGCGTCGGCCAGGAATGGGAAGGCGTCGTGCGGCGTGGCGCGAAGCTGCTGCACGCGTTCGCCGAGGCGCGCGTTCCGCGGGTCACGCTGGTCACCCGCAAGATCTACGGCGGCGCCTACATCGCGATGAACGCCCGCTCGCTCGGTGCGACGGCGGTCTACGCGTGGCCCGGTTCGGAGGTGGCCGTGATGGGCGCCAAGGCCGCGGTCGGCATCCTGCACAAGAAGGCCCTCGCGGCCGCGCCGGAGGAGGAGCGCGAGGCGCTGCACGAGCGGCTCACCGCCGAACACGAGCGCATCGCGGGCGGCGTGGACCGCGCCATCGCGATCGGCGTCGTCGACCAGGTCATCGACCCGGCGAAGACCCGCAGCACCATCGCCGCGGCGCTGGCCGCGGCCCCGGCCCGCGCCAGCCACCACAAGAACATCCCGCTCTGACCTACGCACCGAAGCGGGCCCCGGCACTGCCGGGGCCCGCTTCGCGTTTCCGGGCTTCGCGCGTGGGGACCGGAGTCCGGCGCCGGCGACGGTGCTGCCGGACTTCGCGACACCGACGTCATCGGCGCTCCGCACCGGTGGAGTGCGAAGCCGATTCAGTTGGTCTCCTTGTCCGAGGCAGCCGGGATCGTGAGGTTTCACGGGGCGAGAGCAGGGGAGTGGTCGGTAGCATCGGGAGGTGCGCTACGAAGAACTGGCCGACGTGCCGTGCTCGATCACGCGCCCCCTCGTGATCTTCGGTGATCGCTGGACTCTGCTGATCCTCAAGTCCTGCTTCTCCGGCATCCGGCGGTTCAACGCTTTCCAGAGCACATTGGGCATCTCCCGCAGCAGATTGCAGGATCGCCTGGACCGGCTGATCGACAACGGCATCCTCGTCAAACAGAAGGCTGCCGTGGGTGCGCACGAGGAATACCGCCTCACCCCCAAAGGGCACGACATCTACCCGATCCTGCTGGCCATCCGGGATTGGGGCGATGCCTACATGGCGCCGGAGGGGCCGCCGGTGCGCTACGGTCACCGCGACTGCGCGGGCGAGGCGCACGTACGCCTCGAATGCGACCTCTGCGGAGCGGAACTCGCCGCCCGCGACGTCACCCCCGAGCCGGGCCCGGGTCTGCTCGACGCCACCGCCGCGGATTCCGCTGGTATCACGCGCTGAGTCGCCAAAAGGCATCGGATACGAAACCGCTCGACAACTCGCCGCCCGGGGCGCCACCGTGCTGGTCGGCGCGAGGAACACCGCCCGCGGCGCCGCTGCCGCCGACAAGCTGACCGCCGAGGGGGCGGACGCACGCTTCGTCCAACTGGACGTCACCGACACCGATTCGGTCGGCCGCGCGGCGGCGTGGATCGATGAGGAGTTCGGCGAGCTCGACGTCCTGGTGAACAACGCGGGCATCGCGGGACGACGCGACGGGGACGGAAAGCCCTCGTCCACCGCCCTGACCACGTTGCGAGAGGTGTACGAAACGAACGTGTTCGGCGTCGTCGCCGTGACGAATGCGATGCTGCCGTTGCTGCGCCGCGCCGAGGCCGGTCGAATCGTCAACGTGTCGAGCGAGGTCGGCTCACTGGCGCTGATGATGGATCCCGGCGGGCCCATGTGGCCGATGGCTTCGATCGCGTACCCGTCCTCGAAGACCGCCCTCACCTTGGTGACCGCGATGTATGCCAAGAAATTGAGGGACACGCCGATCAAAGTGAATGCCGCGAAGCCCGGTTACTGCGCGACGGATCTCAACGGCAACACCGGTTTCCGCACCGCTGAGCAGGGTGCGGAGGTGGCCGTGCACCTCGCGACCCCTGCCCGCGGACGGGCCGAGCGGGCAGCTGAGGGGGTACCGCTGGGGTGCTCCCGCGGGTGACGAATACGGTGTGCTGCCCTGGTGAGGTGAACGCCGGGTAGGCGTGCCCGGCCGCCGCTTCGGGTGCTGCTTCGTGGGTTGCCCAGCCGCCTCTGAGCAGGCGCTACTGCTCGGAGGTGTTCGCGACGGCTGGTGCGGACGTCACTCGGCGAACCAGGTGGCGACCTCGTCGGGTTCGGCGCGAGCGGTGCGGAACCCGTTGACCGGGTGCTCGGTATCCGGATAGCCGAACGAGACGCCGCAGACCACCTTGCGGTTCTCGGGAATGCCGAAGTAGTCCCGGATGAACGGGGAGTAGGACGCCAACGCGGCCTGCGGCGCCGCGCCGAGGCCGAGGCTCTGCGCGCCCAAAAGGAAACTGCCGATGTAGAGGCCGCAGTCGATGGCCCCGTAGACCCCCAGATCCGCTTCGCTGGTCACGATCGCCACGTGGGGCGCGTCGAAGAGTTCGAAGTTCCGCACGGCCTGCCGCATGGTCTTCTCGTGGTCGCCTTTGGTGATGCCGACGCTGTCGTACAGCTGCTTCCCGCATTCGCGCCTGCGGTCCCGGTACACCCCGGTGTATTGCGCGGGGAATTCGAAATCCGGTGCGGGTGTGGCGGTCGCGATGTGTTCGATCAGTTCCTTCCGGAAGCGATCGGTGCCCGCACCCTCCGTCACCACGACCTGCCACGGCTGGGTGTTGCACCACGACGGCGTGCGCTGGGCCAGCCGCAGCAGGGCGCGGATGGTGTCACGCCGCACCGGCCGCGAGTGGAACTGCCTGCAGGTCCATCGCTCGTCGAGCACCCGCGTCAGCGCCGTGAAGTCATCGGTCGTCACTGTCATTCCCCCGCCTCCTTTGGCAGTCTTATTTCGAGACTGAACGCTAGCATCGAAGCCTCGGGCGCGAAAGCCGACGGTCGTAGGCTCGCCGAGGGCGGGCGCGTCGAGCGCGACGCGCGCAGCCTGGCGATCCGGTTGTCCGCGTTGCCGCTATCGGGGTGGCGGGACGAGGCAGAATCCCGATATGGCGTCCGAAGCACCCGCCGCGCGGGACCGCAAACGGCACGGCAGGCATTACACGCCCCCGGCGCTGGCCCGCTTCCTCGCCCAGCGGCTGCTACGCCACGTCGAGCCCTCGGACGCCGGAGTGCTGCGCGTGCTCGATCCGGCCTGCGGCGACGGCGAGCTGCTGCTCGCGACGCATCACGAGGTCGCGGCTCGGTTCCCGGGTGTCCGGCTGGTGCTGACCGGCTACGATCTGGACGCCGGCGCGCTCGCGGTCGCCCGCGAACGCGCCGGTGCGCAAGGGATCGCCGCGCACTGGCGCAAGGCCGACTTCCTCGCCGTCGCGTCCCGGCTCGCGGACGGTTCCTTCGACGCCGTGATCACGAACCCGCCGTATGTGCGCACCCAGCAGCTGGGCGGATCGACCGCGCAGTTGCTGAGCAAGCGCTTCGGTCTGCGCGGGCGGATCGACCTGACCCATCCGTTCGTCGCGACGCTGCCTCGATTGCTGGCCGAGGGGGGCGTGCTGGGGCTGTTGTGCGCGAACCGATTCCTGACCACCAAGGCGGGCGCGAACATCCGGCGACTGCTGCTGACCGACCTGTCGCCGGTGGAGCTGTACGACCTGGGGGACACCAAACTCTTCACCGCCGCGGTCTTGCCCGCGATCACCATCGCTCGGCGCGCGAGTCACCGCGACGGCTGCCGGTACGTTTCCGCCTACCAGGTCAGCGATGAGACGCCGAACGGGAAAACCCTTTTCGAGGCTCTTGCCGATACGAACGGCTCGTTTGTCGAGTTCAACGGCCGGACCTTCGCGGTCGAGGTCGGCGAGTTGGTGACGGCGCCGCGCGACGATCACGCGGCGGGGCACGGCAGCGGGGGTTCATCCGGTCGCGCGGCGGCACGCGACGGGCAGACGGAAGCAAGCGATCACCGCCCCGCGACGCGGGAACCGGATGTCGCTTGGCGGATGTCGCACGACTCGGTCGACGCCTGGTTGACCCAGGTAGCGGCGGCGACCTGGCGCAGTTTCGGCGACCTGGCCCGCATCCGGGTCGGCATCAAGACCACCGCCGACCACGTGTTCATCTCCGACCGCTGGGCCGACGCCGACCCGTGCCCGGAACCGGAATTGCTGCTCGATCTGATCACCCACCACGACCTCGCGCCGTGGCGGGCCGTTCGCGCCCGCGACGTTCGGGTGCTCTACCCCTACGACCTGGCCCGTTCGCGCCGGACGCCGATAGATCTGGCCGAGTTCCCCCGGGCCGCGGCGTATCTGCTGTCGCATCGGGAGACGCTGGCCGGGCGCCGCTACGTCGTAGCGAGCGGGCGCCCCTGGTACGAGATCTGGGTTCCGCAGCGCCCGCACTTGTGGCGCGAGCCGAAACTGGTCTTCCCGGACATCAGCGACCGTCCGCGTTTCGCGCTGGACAGAACGGGCGCGGTGGTCAACGGCGACTGCTACTGGATCTCGCTGCCCGACTTGGCGGCGGCGCCCGCGGAGGCGACGCGCTTGGCGTATCTGCTGATGGGCGTGGCCAATTCGGCAGTCGGGCTGCGGTTCTACGACGCGGTGTGCGGCAACCGGTTGTACTCGGGCAGGCGGCGCTGGATCACCCAGTACGTGTCGCGGCTGCCGGTGCCCGATCCGGCGGCCGCCCGGTCGGCGGAGGTCGTCGACCTGGTGCGCGAGTTCGCCCACGGGCGAGCGCCGGACCAGGCCGCCCAGGCCGAACTGGACGAGCGGGTGGCCGCCGCGTTCGGCGTCCGGTCAGGCGCTGAACTGGACCCCGACCATCGGCAGCAGGGTGCGGCGGGCGAACTCGCGCGCGGCTCCTTGATCGCTGACCGGGATGAGGCCGTCGGGGGTGAGGGCGAGCGAGAGCGCGAGACGGGCCATGATCTCGGCGACCAGATCGGCGTCGAAATCGTGCGTGCCACCGGTATCCGGTAACCCGCGCAGTTTCTCGGCCAGGTAGTCGCGGCCGACGGCGAGTATCGGTCCGGCTTCGGTGGTCAGCCGGGGCAGGATCAGGTCGGGCTCGGTCCGCAGCAGCCTGCGCAGCAATTCGTTGCCCGCGATCGCGCTGATGAACGCGACGAAGATCTCGACCAGTTGGTCGTCGGTGCCCGAGACGGCGTGCACTTGCTTGTCGATGGCGGCGACGAAGCGCTGCGCCTCCCGCACGCTGACCGCCTCGACGAGGTCGTTCTTCGATTCGTAGCGCCGGTACAGCGTGGCCGGGCTGATGCCGGCGCGGCGGGCGATCTCGCCCATGCTGGTTCGCTTGATGCCGAAGTCGAGGAATGCCGAGAGCGCGCTTTCCAGCAGCTTTTCCCCGTCGGCGACCGGCTTCTCCAGAATGCGCTGCAGTATGGGCGAGACGGTAGGCATCGGATCTCCAGTGGTTTCGGCGCGGTGGCCGGGCCGTGGCCGGTAGGCGCGGCGTCGCGACGGGTGCGGACGGGACATCCATTATTTCATTGGGTCGGCGCAGCGTGACCGGGCATCGCCCAACCGTGCCGTCCACCGACAATAGGTCGCGCGTCCAGATTCGACTGACTAGCCTGTGGATGGCGTCCGGCCGCACCATCGGCCGGTGCGGAAAGGGGTTGGGCTGTGGGGTATTTCGCGAATCGCGTGGTGGCGGTCACCGGTGCGGGCTCGGGTATCGGCCGGGAATTGGCCGTGACGCTGGCCGGTGCGGGGGCCTGGCTGGCGCTGTCGGACAAGTCGGCGGAAGCCGTCGCCGAGACGGGCGCGTTGTGCGCCGCCGCGGGCAGCGAGCCGGTGGTGAGCACCGTGGACGTCACCGACCGCCCGGCTGTGTTCGAGTTCGCGCAGCGGACCGTCGCGCGGTTCGGGCGCGTCGAGGCGCTGTTCAACAACGCGGGCATACTGCATGTCGGCAGCGTGCTGGAGTCGCCGTTCAGCGACTTCGAGCACGTGATGGCCGTCGACTTCTGGGGCGTGGTCAACGCGACCAAGGCGTTCCTGCCGCATCTGCTGGCCGCCGAGCGGGCACACGTGGTCAACATGTCCTCGGCCTTCGGGTTGGTGGCGGTGGCGCGCCACGCGCCGTACAACGCGGCGAAGTTCGCCGTGCGCGGCTTCACCGACTCGCTGCGCCAGGACATGCGGGCGGCGGGCGGCAGTGTGCGGGTCACCGGCGTGTATCCCGGTGGCGTGCTCACCGGGATCGCCCGCTCGGCGCGCGTGGCGCCGGGTGTCGACGCGGCGCGGGTGGTGCGCCGATT